>JAZNUP010000057.1:0-57058 GCA_045592385.1 Acutalibacteraceae bacterium | reverse complement strand
AGGGTCTTCGGATTATTGAAGTCAGAAAAAAGCAGCTTCACGAAATACCGTCAATTCTTGATGAATTGTCGGAAAATCCGCTGAAATTCATTCTTTTTATTGATGACTTGTCTTTTCAAAAGGATGATGATAATTTCAGCGCACTTAAAGCCGTTCTGGAAGGCTCTGTGTCGGCAAAATCGAATAACGTTGTGATTTATGCAACGAGCAATCGCCGTCATCTTGTCAAAGAAAAATTCAGTGACCGTGAGGATGATGACGTTCATTTCAACGATACCGTTCAGGAAATTATTTCCCTTTCCGACAGATTCGGAATTCATCTCACTTTCAGCAAACCGAACAAAGAAACATATCTTGATATCGTTCACAGGCTTGCAAATAAAAAAGGTATAAAGTATAATACAGATGAGTTTGACCTTGCGGCAGAACGGTTTGCACTTGAAAAAGGCTCGCGCTCCGCCAGAGCGGCAAAGCAGTTTGTTGAAAGTTTAAGGTGAGAGCGTATGTATTTTGAAGACATAAAGCTGAATATGACGGCAGATATTGCACCTGCTGTTATCGAAAAAGAAAAAATGATAGAGTTTGCATTGACCTATGACAACCTGCCGCTTCATACGGATGATGAATATGCAAAAAACTCTCCTTTCGGAAGAATTATTGCACCCGGTGTAATGTCTTTTATGTCTGTTTGGGCAAAATATCTGGAGGTTGATTTCTTCGGCACCGAGTTGCTCGCAGGAAAATCAACAAAAATCGAGTGGATAAAGCCCGTATATGCCGATGATGTTCTGACCGGCAAGGCAAAGGTTACAAATCTTATAAAGAGAAACGCAAAGAACGGTCTTGTGGAAATCACCATTAAGGCATACAATCAAAACAGTGAGCTTGTGTTGACAGATGTCACCGAAGCCATTGTTAAGTGTAAACAACTGTAAAATATTAACAGCAGGCGACACCCGAATTGAAACGGATGTTGTCTGCTGAATTTTTATCTCAGTGTAATCTTTGTAGGTAATAAACATAGAAGGCGTATCAAAAATACACTTATAATGCGATGTTGGGGATTTTATAATCACCAACCATTGATATTTGACATTATGTATTCCTCAATTACTGAGGAAATATATAAGAGTACGAAAGATAGAATATGTATTGCCGGAGAACTACTTGTGTTATGAACATCCGCACCATATTGAGTATTCATAAGGGATTTGCCTATGAATACTCAATTTTTTTGCTTAAAAAGAGTTTTTTGTTTGGTCGCAGACTATTGAGGTCTGCGACCTTTTCTGTTTTGTTATACAGTTATGCTTTCAGAACTTAACAGCATTAAACAATTCGCTGAAAAGTATTGGAAGCAACTCGGTGCAAAATCACCATTCTTCAGAGCTTGGTTCGGAGATTGGAGAGTAAATGACAGTACGCCGATTATTGTTGCGAATAGGCAAGGTGACAGCAGAGGACTGGTTAAAAACAATGATACAGACCGGGAAATTAATATTTCAAGAAAAGTTTTCACAGAAACAGAAAGCCATACCTCTCCCGAAAACAACATTGAAAAAACTTATCTGCCATATATAAGAGACATAATCAGAAATGCGGTGCTACTTGATTCCTATGGTATAAATCCAACAAAATCTGAAAACAGCATCCTTATGCACTCTTTTTATGCTGTTGCAGATATCGGTAACGGTTCGGAAGTGTTAAAGCTTTATGTTGAAGAAATGTATAATCCGACTGCAAAAGATACAAGTCATAGAGCTTATCAACTTCAAGGAATAGAAAAACAACAGTTTGCCGTAACCGGTTCAGGTAAAACCCTAGCCGTATCGAAACAAACTGTTGCCGTAAAAACTGTATCAGATTTATTTGGATTAGTCAAGCAAAAAGATAAAAACTTCAACCCAAAGCCTACAAGCAAGGTTGTGAACGCATACGGCACTCCGAAAATTATGTATCACGCAACGCAGGAACAGTTCACTGTATTTGATAAGAAAAAAGCAAAATCAAGCGTATTTTACGGAAAAGGTTTTTACTTAATAAAAGCGACAGCCACGCCGGACAGTACGGTGATGCAATTGCAGTATATCTTGATGTTAAAAATCCTCTTGAGCCGGGCAAAAACGGCATAAGCAAAAAAACAATATTTTTGAATTTGCAAGAGATATTGTTGATTACCGTGTATCATATAACAATTATTCTGCTGATGTGATTGTTGCGATTAAAAAAGATGGTAGTGCTGTGCTTTATGATTTGCTGAATATTTAAGAGTAAAAAAACAGATGTATCAAGAGGTAGTAACAATAAAACTGTTACATCCAGACAGGATACATCTGCTAATTGATAATATACTAAATGATAATACAAATGTCAACACTTGAGGAATTCAAAGCAAACATTAAATAACAATGCCGGTTTCCCCTTATACATACAAAAAAGAGCCAAGAACATATGCAAGTGGGCAAGGGTCCAATACCCAAGAGCACTTGATAGCCTTAACTCTAACGGTATTATACGCAAAATAGATGAGAAAGTCAACAGAAAAATTGATACTGCTCTTAAATCAAAGCAATTTATCCGATGGTTCGGCGATTGGCAAAACAATCCCGATACTGCAAGCAAGGTCGTAAACGCTGACGGAACACCAAAAGTAATGTATCACGGCACCCTGAGCAACTTCACGGCATTTGACAAAAAGAAGGCTAAATCCTATGGCAGTTACGGTAAAGGCTTTTATTTCACCGAAGCCGAGAGTCACGCAGGTCAATACGGAGAGGCTATTGAGGTTTATTTAAATATCAGAAATCCTCTTAAACCGGGAGAAAACAACCTGACAAAGAGTCAGCTTGTAAAATTCCTTAAAGCGGTTGCAGAAAACGAAGATGATTATGATATCTGGAATTATGGCACAACAGACATCTCCGAAATTGCTGACAGCATTTATAAAAATGATGCATTCTCTGCTATACAGGATGTCAACGCAACAGCAATAGGTGATTTTGCTGAGGCGATCAGGTTATTTAACGAGGCAAATAATACCCAATATGACGGTGTTATTACACCTACTGAAACCGTTGTATATGAGCCTACTCAAATCAAATCTGCAACAGGCAATATCGGCACATTTGATAAAGATAATCCTGATATACGGTTTTCAAGGAAAAGAGATGTTGCAACAAGCAAGAAAAAAGACTATAATAAACGTAGTTATTACAGCGAGTTTGATTCTCTTACAATGCGTTGGCGCAACAAAGCCGACACAGAGATTGGCAACAGAAAAGTAATCAGTCGTGGAGAAGATATCTTTTCTCTGCTAAAAGCAACAGAAGACGGATACGTTGAACTTGCGACAGGAAATTGGACAAAGGTTAAGGAGTTGAAAGCAGAGCATGAACGAGCATACGAGGAAGCAACTGACGAGATTTATGGGAATTATGAAAGCTATGGGGCTGACGAAGGACGAGATATTTGGAATATGTTACTTTCTGAAGACAGAACAGATGGCTTCAGAAATACTGGAGAAATTGGCACAAGGGGAGTTCAAACAAACTCCTCGGGAAGTGATGAACATAGCAGGGGAAGTCATAGAGAAAAATCTGTAAACACACCATCAAAAATTTTGACAATAGAATCAACCGATGCTATACTTATACATACAACCATTTTCAACTGAGGTGATATTTTGAATAAAAAGAAGCTTTATATTTTAACGTATGATCACGGCGGCTTTGTTCTTTGGGGAGACAGGGTGAAATCCCGACTCAAGGATCTGGCAGAATGGATGGAGAAGTATCCTAAACTCAGAATCGGTCTTGATTATGAAAGTTTTACGTTTGATGAGTTTATGCGTCAGGATCCCGAGATAATTCAAATGATATCTGAGTTGCTCAAGAAGTATCCTGAACGGTTCGGATTGGGCGCAACTACTTACGGCCAGCCGCTGTCTCTGTTTATCTCTGAAGAATCCAACGTCCGTCAGCTTACATACGCTGTAAGGACAAACCTTAAATACTTCGGCAAAACTCCTTCTGTATATGCAATTTCCGAGTTTGCATTGAACAATCAGACTCCTCAGCTCATATCGCAATGCGGATATGAAGCCGCAATTCTCCGCTCCCACGTTATGGGATACGGTTATACCAAAACCTTTGATTCTCCGTGGGGCCGCTGGATTGGCAAGGACTTAACTGAAATCCCCGCCGTACCCACTTATCACAAACAGGGCAGGGGCTTCAACTGCACAACAGTTGATAACTGGATTCTTTCGCGTTGGCCTGTTGATTCAGAACTCTATTCGCTTGAGAATTTTGAAAAAATGTTTTCTGATTATGAGCCGCTCCTCGCTTCACGATACGATGACCTTACTCAGCCTATAGAAGAAGTAACGGCACACACGCAAAACGTTGAAAATTATGAATACGTTCTGCTTGAGGACATTCCCGGAATTTTCGGCGAAGCAAAGGATGAGCTTAAGACTACAGACAACGACTTTCACGCTCAGATGCCTTGGGGCTACTGCGGAAATGAAATCTTCAACGGTTGCCGTCAAGGCGAAGTTGATGCACTTCAGGGTGAGAAGCTCAATGCTTTTTCCGTAATGCTTGGCGGCGATTCACTACAGACTACATCCGAAGAAGCGTGGAAATACATACTTGCCGCTCAGCATCACGACGTAACAATCTGCGGTCTGCTTGATTTGTCCCGCCGCTTTATCCCTGAATCTCTGAGACTTTCTGACAAGGTTAAGGCTGAATCTTTTTCAGCTCTTTCTGCAAAATTTGCAAGCAATAACGGCGATTCTCTTCTGGTTGTCAATCCCCATTCGTTTGATATTGATGAATGGGTTGAAATCCCCGTTGAGTATTCGTGCTGCGCTTATGACGGCGATACGGCACTTGAATGTGAAAATATCAATAGCAACGACGGTAATAATGTTCTTCGCGCACACGTCTGCCTGCCGCCTCTTACCGTAAAGCGTTATGAGCTCAAAAAATCCGCTCCCTTTGCTGACAATAATTTCTTTTATGATGCTGACAGCGGAGTGCTCTCAACTCCCATTTATAAGGTTAAATTTACCGAAAAAGGAATTGCCTATATCGACAGTGTTGCAGACTCTTGTCGCGTTTATGACAATGGAGACGGTGCTCTTTTCTCGGCATTTATTGAGAATGAAGAGTGCGCATCATCAGGTAAATGGAATATTAACGTTACAGCAAACGGTGCAACCGCCGTTCAGGATGGTATGATAGGAATTATACCGTACAGTTTTGAAATGAACTTCGCAGGTAAACGCGCAAGAATTGATTGCAAGGCCCGATTTGAAATGCACGGCGAGCACGTCGGCAGAACCGATATCACACAGGGCAGACCCGTTCCGCTCACACGCAACGGTCACCACCACGAGGACAAGCTTTGCTTTGTTATGAATCTCTGCCTCGATAACAACAGAAGAATGGTCAGAGACCTTCCCTTTGCTGTTTCAGATTGGAACGGCGCATTACTCAAGCCCGAAGAATATTGGTATCCTGATGACAAAATCCTCATTGATACAGAGGTAACTCAGGAGGAATCCTTTAATTCAACTACGTATATGCAGGGCATTTATTGGCTCGGTTTACGTGACGGTAAAAAAGGAATTGCAGTTTTCAATAAAGGCTGTATGGGCAGTGCAATCAGCGGAAATACAGTGCATATTCCGCTCTTGTATTCAAATCTCTATATGTGCGGCACCCGTATACTTGACGGTGTGTTTGAAGATGAGTTTGCATTAATGCCGTTTAATTCTTCTGCAAGTGATATTGATATTCATAAGGCTTCCATGGCTTACAACTATCCTCCGATTTCAGGAGTGATAGCCAAAGGTGATGGCAGCTTATGTGAATTCTCAGCCGCAAAACTCAACACAAAAGGCACTGACGTTATCCTCACCGCTCTTTATCCTGAAGACGGTGCTATGCTTGCAAGATTCTGCAATTTCTCCGATAACTCTGCAAGCGTTGAGTTCGCACCGACAGTCGGTTGTATAACTGCGCAGACAGATTTGCTTGGTAATGAAACCGAAAAAATCACAGGCAACGAATTGCATTTCAGACCGTGGGAAATCAAAACAGTTAAAATTGAGGAGGTTTAATTCATATGAAAAGCTTAACCTTTAACATTAAGGCATTCATTTCGTCATTTTTAATTATTGTTCTTGCTTTCATTACCGCAGGCAGTGCAGAAAGAGGAATCAAAGACCCTGTCGATGCAAACGAAGTAAGAATTATGTCCTTTAATATAAGATATTCCGAATTCATTAAAAGAATCGGTGCCGTGCCTAAGCAGATAGGGGAGTATATGCCTGATTCTGTTGGCTTGCAGGAATGCACATATGATTGGTATAACACTTTGCAGGTGCTTTTGCCTGAGTATGAAATTGTTGCTCTCGGCAGAGACACGGGCGATATAAGCAAAGACTGCGGTGAAATGTCAGCAATTCTTTACAGAAGCGATAAATATAAGCTTGTTGACAGCGGACATTTCTGGATTTCCGAAACACCTGAAAAAGTCTCCAACGGCTGGGACGGAGCCTGCAACAGAATCTGTACCTGGGTGATACTTGAAAATTGTGAAACAGGTAAGCAGTATGCCCACGTAAACTGTCACCTTGACCACGAAGGTAATGTCGCCAGGGCAGAAGGTGCAAAGCTTGTTTCTCAAAAGGCGCTGAGTTTTGATATACCTACCGTTTTAACCGGTGATTTTAACTTCAGTAAAGGTTGTGATGAGTACAACTCCATTACAGCCCTCGGACTTAAGGATACTCAGGATATTGCCGTCGAAACTATGAGCGGAAAAACGTACCACGGCTATAATGGCGGTACAAGCGGTAAACCTATTGATTACGTTTTTGTAAACAGTAAAATTACATCTGTAAGCAAATATCAGATTATCAGAGATAAAATCAATTTTTCCTACGTATCAGATCATTATCCCGTTTACGCAGATATGGTGATTGATTAATACAGTATAAACAGCAAAGAGAGAAGTCAGCACGTCCGGCTTCTCTCTTTTGTTGTGGCTATAATAATTATTCTTCTATGCTCTGGGTAATATATCACACAAAAGACGTTAGAATGACCGCATCGGTGTTTCGCAGTTTTGAAAGAGCAGATTTTTGTCACAGCAAGGCTAAAATCTGCAGGAATGTGAGGTTATTTCAAAGGTTTTTAACGCTGCTGTGGCGGAAAGATACATTTCAAAACCGTATGGAGTTTGAATGTAGTCACTCTATAGTTTCATATTCGCTCATAATTTGTATGTTTTTGTAATATTTCATATTACATATATACTGTAATTAGTATGCAACACTTGACATTGCATCAAGATATGGTATAATAGTATTGATAAAAATTTGCCTTTCGGAGGTATTTTAATGGCAACCAAGAAAGAATACGGAAACGAAAGCATAGTTCAGCTTAAAAATGAGGACAGAGTAAGAAAAAGACCTGCCGTTATTTTCGGTTCGGACGGTCTTGAGGGCTGCGAACATTCCGTTTTTGAAATTATTTCAAACTCAATAGACGAAGCACGTGAAGGATACGGCAACACAATTGTTGTTACACGGTTTTCCGACCATTCCGTTGAGGTGCAGGATTTTGGCCGCGGTATACCTGTTGATTACAACCCCAAGGAGAAGAAGTATAATTGGGAGCTTGTTTTCTGCGATTTGTATGCAGGCGGTAAATACGATACCAACGAAGGCGGAAGTTACGAATTCTCACTCGGTCTAAACGGTCTCGGTCTTTGTGCTACTCAGTATGCTTCAGAATATATGGAGGCCGAAATCCATACCGGCGGTTTCAAGTACCTTCTCAACTTTAAAAAGGGTAAACCCTCAGGTAAGATGATTAAAGAAGAGTATCACAAAAAGGATACCGGTTCAAGAATCAAATGGCGTCCTGACCTTAACGTATTTACCGATATTGATATTCCTTTAGAATATTTTCTTGATACTATCAAGCGTCAGGCAATCGTTAATGCAAACATCAAGTTTATCTTCAAAAATCAGACAGGCAAATCCTCTTTTGATACCTACGAGTTCTGTTACGAAAACGGCATAGCCGATTATGTAAACGAAATTGCAGGCGATGGTGCACTCACAGGTGTTCAGCTGTGGAAAACCGAAAGAGTTGGTCGAGACAGAGAGGACCAAAAAGATTATAAACTCAAAATCAACGCTGCTCTTGCGTTTTCAAACAAAGCTCAGCTTAAAGAATACTATCACAACTCCAGCTGGCTTGAGCACGGCGGAGCTCCCGAAAAGGCTGTTAAAAACTCATTTGTCTCTCAGATAAATCAGTATCTTAAAGCAAACGGAAAACTCCTCAAAACCGATTCTCCCGTTAATATGCAGGATATTGAAGATTGTCTTATTCTTGTTGTTTCTTCATTCTCTACTCAGACTTCCTATGAAAATCAGACCAAAAAAGCTATAACCAACAAATTTATTCAGGAAGCAATGACCGAATTCTTTAAGAGACAGCTTGAAATCTATTTCATTGAAAATAAAATGGAAGCTGACAAAATCTGCGACCAGCTTCTTATCAATATGAGAAGCCGTGTAAAAGCGGAAAAAACGCGAATCGGTATGAAAGAGTCGCTTATCCAGAACGTAAGCAATCTTACAAACCGTATTCAGAAATTTGTTGACTGCAGAAGTAAGGATGTTAACGAACGTGAGCTTTTTATCGTTGAGGGTGACTCTGCTTTGGGTGCCTGTAAACAGTCAAGAAATTCCGAATTCCAGGCAATTATGCCCGTAAGAGGTAAAATACTCAACTGCCTTAAGTCTGAGTATGACAGAATCTTCAAAAGCGACGTTATTACGGATCTTATTAAGGTTATCGGATGCGGTGTTGAAGTTCCCGCAAAGAAAAAGTCCGGCAAGGACATGTTTTCATTTAACATTGATATGCTCAGATGGAACAAAATTATAATCTGTACCGATGCCGACGTTGACGGTTTCCATATCAGAACTCTTATTCTTACTATGATTTACAGACTTATGCCGAAGCTTATTGATGAGGGTAAGGTTTTTATTGCAGAATCACCGCTTTATGAAATCACAAGCGGTGACGAAACCTGGTTTGCCTATACAGAAAAGGAGAAGAATGACGTTCTTGCAGAAATAGGAAATAAAAAATATACCATTCAGCGTTCAAAAGGTCTTGGTGAGAATGACCCTGAAATGATGTCGCTCACCACTATGAATCCCACCACAAGAAGATTAATCAAAATTGATCCCACCTACGCTCAGGAAACTGCTGAAAAGTTTGACCTTCTTCTCGGTGACAATCTCAGCGGAAGAAAGGATTATATCAGCGAAAACGGTCATCTCTACATTGATTTGACCGACGTTTCATGATTTACAAAACGGAGTTGATCAAATGGCAAAAAAATCAAAAAAGATATATCTTCTTCTCTCAGGCAGCTTGACGATAAAACACATATTTTCGGAGCGGGAGAAGTTGCAAATCAGAATATTGTAGATGCGCTTGAAGTCAATTTTATGCCTTATGCAATGAGCGTAATTATGTCAAGAGCCATTCCGGAAATTGACGGTTTCAAGCCCTCTCACCGAAAAATCCTCTATATGATGTATAAAATGGGTCTGCTCAGCGGACCCAGGGCAAAATCAGCAAAAATCGTCGGTCAGGTAATGCAGCTTAATCCCCACGGTGATGCCGCCATATACGATACAATGGTACGTCTTTCAAAAGGCTACGAGGCTCTTCTTCATCCTTATGTTGACTCAAAGGGCAACTTCGGTAAGGCTTTTTCAAGGGATATGATGTGGGCTGCTTCACGATATACTGAAGCAAAGCTCGAGAAAATATGCACCGAATTCTTTGTTGATATCGATAAGGATACCGTTGATATGGTTGATAATTTCGATAACACAATGAAGGAGCCTGCTCTTCTGCCCGTAAACTTTCCGAGCGTACTCGTTAATGCAAACACAGGTATCGCTGCAGGTATGGCAAGCTCAATTTGCTCGTTCAATCTTGAGGAAGTATGCAAAACAACAATTGAGCTTATTAAGAATCCTAAGCACGAAGTTATTGAAACGCTGCTTGCTCCCGACTTTTCCGGTGGCGGTCTGCTTGTGTATGACAGAAACGCTCTTGAAGAGATTTACCGCACGGGCAGGGGAGGCTTCAAGGTAAGAGCCAGATATAACATTGACAAATCCAACAGTTGCATTGAAATAACCGAAATTCCGCCTACAACCACCTGTGAAGCAATTATTGATAGAATTATAGAAAAGGTCAAGGCCGGTTCTATTAAAGAAATCAGCGACATCAGGGACGAAACCGACCTCGGCGGTCTTAAGATAACTATTGACGTTAAGCGCGGTACTGACTGCGATAAGCTTATGAAAAAGCTTTATGATTCAACACCGCTTCAGGATACCTTCTCCTGCAACTTTAACGTTCTGGTAAACGGTAAACCTTCAGTTTACGGAGTTAAAGAACTGCTTAATGAATGGATTGCTTTCAGAAGCAACTGCGTAACGAGAAGAACGGCTTTTGATCTCAAGCGCGCAAAGGACAGACTCCATTTACTTAAAGGTCTTGAAAAAATACTGCTCGATATTGATAAAGCTATCAAAATTATACGCAATACCGATGAGGAAAGTGACGTTGTTCCCAACCTTATGATTGGCTTCGGCATTGATAAAATTCAGGCTGAATATGTTGCTGAAATCAAATTGCGTCACCTTAACAGAGAGTACATTCTCAAGCGTTTGCAGGATATCGAAAAGCTTGAAACAGCCATCAAGGATCTTGAGGATATTCTCTCTACACCCAAGCGCATCAAGCAGATTATTGTTTTTGAGCTTAAAGAGGTAATCAAAAAATACGCAAAGCCCAGAAAAACTGAGATTTATTATCCTTCTGATGAAGATGATGAACCCGTTGTTGAAGAATTACCCGATTATCCCGTTAATCTCTTCTTTACCAAAGAGGGTTATTTCAAAAAAATCACTCCGCTTTCGCTCAGAATGGGCGGTGAGCACAAGTTCAAAGACGGTGACTTTATCACACAAAGCTTTGAATCCACTAACAATAAAGAGCTTCTGTTCTTTACAAACAAGTGTCAGGTTTACAAAACCAAAGCAAACGCTTTTGCGGATACCAAAGCAAGCTCAATGGGTGAATTCGTAGCTTCAAAGCTTGAAATGGAAGAAGGAGAAATCCCAGTATTTATGCTTGTAACTGATGATAAGTATGCAGGCAACGTTATGTTCTTCTTTGAAAACGGCAAGGCTGCTAAGGTTGAGCTTTCTGCTTACAGCACCAAAACAAACAGAAAGAAGCTCATCAAGGCTTATTCGGATAAATCTCCGCTTGCTGCGGCAGTTCATCTTGAACAGGATAAAGAGCTTGTGGTCATCTCCTCAGCAGGACGGCATCTGCTTATCAATACAGCGGTTATAAATTCAAAAACCACAAAAGACACAATAGGTGTTGGTGTTATGACTCTCAAAAAAGGTCAGCGAGTTATTACTGTGCGCGATTATGTTCAGGGCGAGTTTGCCAAGCCGTACCGCTATAAATCGAAGAATCTGCCCGCAGCAGGTGCTCTTTTGAGCGCTGAGGACAGTGGTGAGCAGCTTGTTCTTGAATAAAACAGTATTTTTTTCTGTTTTAAATCAATTATTTTAAAAAAATACTTGCATTTGTCAAACGGTTGTGTTAAACTTCTACAAGTACAATTAATTTTATGGAGGTCATTACTAATGAGTTGGTATGAAATAGTAATCGGTATCGTTCTTATTCTTGTTTCCATCGCAAGCGTTGGTCTTGTTCTTTTGCAGGAGAGCCGTTCAGCAGGTCTTTCCGGCGCTATCGCAGGCGGTGCAGAAACTTTCCTTGGCAAGAACAAGGGTAAGTCCGTTGAAGAAAAGCTTGTTAAGTTCACAAAGATTTCCACCATTCTCTTCTTTGTTCTTGCTCTTCTTTCAACTCTCGTTGTTCTCTTTTTCTAATGTTATAAAAAATCAAGGCGGTCATCTGACCGCCTTTTTTGTTTTTATTCTCCGATTTTCCTTTTAAGCTTTTCAAGTGCTTTTTTCTCTATCCTTGAAACATAGGAGCGGGATATATTAAGAAGCTTTGCAACCTCCCTCTGCGTAAGTGGAACTTCACCCGTAAGACCGTATCGCAGAAAAATTATTTCCCGCTCTCTTTCGTCGTCAATTTCCGCAACGAATTTGCGCAGTTTCTCAATTTTAATTTTTAAATCTATATCGTCCGCAACGGTATCCTCGGTGCAGATAATATCCATAAGTGTCAGGGGATTACCCTCGCTGTCCGTTTCTATCGGTTCGCTTATCGATACGTCCTGGCCGCTTTTCTTTCTGCTTCTGAAAAACATAAGTATTTCATTTTCAACACATTTTGCCGCATAGGTGGCAAGGCGTACGTTTTTGTTGCTGTCAAATGAGTTTACTGCTTTTATAAGTCCGATTGTGCCTATTGAAATCAGATCATCCTGTTCGGAATATGTAGAATAATACTTCTTTATTATGTGAGCAACCAGCCTGAGATTATGTTCAATCAGCTTATCTCTTGCATTAATATCGCCCTTGTTTTTGAAAGCATCAAGCAGAGCCTTTTCTTCAGCACCTGAAAGCGGAGGAGGAAACGAGTTCTGATTCTGCAAGTGCAGTGCAAAAAACAAAAAACCGCTTGATAACAATTCCATTAAAAACGTAAACATACACTCACTCCTTTTTCTAATCATATGCACACTCATAAAATGTAATACATAATATTTTATTAATATAATAAAGCTTGAAAAGACATAATTAATGTTGTATAATTATTACAAATAATGGGAAAGGTTGACTGAAAATGAGTAACATTAAACTTGGCGCACAACTTTACACTCTCAGAGATTATATTAAGACTTACGAGGATTGCGAGGAAACTTTCAAGTTTCTCAACAGTATCGGTATCAACGTTATTCAGATTTCAGGCATCGGCCCCATTGAGCCTGAAAGAGTTGCTTATTTGGTTGATAAATATAATATGGACGTTTGCTGCACCCATACAAGCTTTGACCGTATGATAGAAGATCTTGACACAGTGATGAAAGAGCACGAAATGCTCCACTGTGACACTCTCGGAATCGGCGGTATGCCTCAGCAGTACAGAGAAAACGCTGAAAGCATCGCCGAATTCATAAAGATCACTTCCGAAATCGGCAAGAGAATGCACGCTAACGGTATGCAGTTTGCTTACCATAATCACTCTTTTGAATTTGAGAAGCTCGATAACGGCAGAAGGATTATGGATACTCTTATTGAAGATACAAAACCGGAAGAATTCAGCTTTATTGCTGACACTTATTGGATGCAGTACGGTGGAGTAAATCCTTGTGATTATATTGAAAAAATCGCAAACCGTATGAAAGTCTGCCATTTCAAGGATTATAAGATGGTTAATAATACTCCCACATTTGCCGAAATCGGCACCGGCAATCTTAACCTTGATGCAATTTATAACACTTGTAAGAATACCGGCGTAAAATATATTGTTATTGAGCAGGATTTGTGCGAAATCGATCCTCGTGACTCAATGGCAATAAGCTATAAGAATCTTGTGAATATCGCTGCAAGAAACAACTGATTTTTCGGAGAAATTCTTATGGATAAAACTTATACCAAAGAAGAATATTTTGATTTGCTTTCCAAAAACCGAGCTCTTACTGAAGACTGTATGCAGCTTATAAAGCTCTACCGCGACGCAGTTAACGAAATTTCATCACTTACCGCTAAGAGACTTGAAGATGTTGAAAAACGGCTCGATTCAATTGACGTAAAGCTTTCCGCTGTTTGCTGCGCTGTAAAGGTTGACGTTGAAGCTCAGGCTCATACTCTCGCTCAAAGCAGCGAACTCCTGCCCGAAATCACTTCTGATTCCTTCTCTAAAGCTGCCGACAAAGCAGGAGATGCTATGGCAAAGGCAGAGGAGTTTTCGCGCAGCTTTACTGACAGTATTAATGAAATTAAAAAAGATTTGCTCAGTGAAATCAAAGGAATACACAACGATATTGAGAATCTTCGCGCTTCAGTCAATTAATTTTCAATCAGTTTTTATATTTTCACACGGTTGTGCTTAAAATATACTTTGGAACATCGCAATTCGAACGGAGGTCTACGAATGAGTAATAAAAACACCACAACAAAGCCAAAAAGCAAAGCTGTTATAGCTCTGCTTGCTATTGCTTGTGCCGCTTTCCTTACTGTTGTTTTTGTAGGTGGATACGTATTATTTAATGTGCTTTCATCCACACATGATGAGGTTGTTATCAACCTCGAAGAATACAAAAAGAACCAGAACCAGACTTCCTTCGTTTACGCTTACGATGAAGACGGAAAAACAGTTGAGCTCGCAAGCCTCCACGGTGAAGAAAACCGCGTATGGGTTGAGCTTGACGATATATCTCCCAATCTTCTTGATGCTTTCGTCGCTATTGAAGATATCAGATTCTATAAGCACAGCGGTGTTGACTGGAAACGAACAATAGGTGTTGTTGTTAAATTCGGATTCAGCCAGGGTGGTTCAACGATAACGCAGCAGTTAATCAAGAATATAACAAATGAAAAAGACGTTACGTTCGTCAGAAAATTTAATGAGATTATTTCCGCTCTTAACCTTGAGAATTATTATGATAAACCCACAATTCTTGAAGCTTATCTGAATACACTTTATCTCGGCAGCGGTTGTTACGGTGTTAAAACCGCAAGTGAAACGTACTTCGGCAAGGATGTAAGTGAACTCAACCTCGCTGAAGCTGCAACAATCGCTTGTATTACAAAAGCACCTTATACCTACAATCCTCTTGTCAATCCCGAAAAAAGCAAAGAAAGGCAAGAATATTGCCTTGAAATTATGCTTGAAGAAGGTATGATTTCGCAGCAGGAATATGATGAAGCAATTAACTACGAACTTATTTTAACAAACAGCGACAAATACGTTCCCGATGAGGAAGAAGAAGTAAAAGAAAAAGAAGAAGAAGAAACAAAAATCTGGGGCTATTACGTTGACTACGTTATCGAATGCGTAATTGACGATTTAATGGAGCAGTACGGTTACACAAGAAGTCAGGCATCCGACAAAATCTATTACGGCGGTCTCAGAATTTACGCTGCCGTTGACCTTGATATTCAGGAAGACCTTGAATACGTTTTTGAAAACAGAAAAGGCTTTGCTAATGATGAAATTCAGGGCGCTATGACAGTTATGGATTATTCCGGACGAATTGTCGGCATTGTAGGCGGCGCCGGTGAAATTGAACGCAACCGCGATTGGAACCGTGCTTCCGACACTTTCCGTCAGCCAGGTTCAACAATCAAACCGATATCAACTTACGCACCGTTGCTTGATTTGAACAAGATCACATGGTCGTCGCATACTCTTGACTACGCCTTTGCTTACCGCGGTGAAATGTGGCCTCACAACGTTGATAAAACCTATGGTTCAGGTAACAACGTTACAACTCAGAAAGCCGTCCAGGAATCAATGAACACCGTTCCTGCAAGGCTTATCAACAACACCCTCACTCCTGCAATGTCACTGAAGTATCTCAAGGATCATTTTATGCTTTCACAGATTGATGATGAAAACGATATTAACTTAGGTCCTCTTGCCACAGGTTCACTTACCAACGGCGCAAATACCGTCGAAATGGCAGCGGCATACGCCACTTTCGGCAACGGCGGTAAATATTATGAGCCTTACAGTTATTACAAGGTAACCAACAGTCAGGGAACAGAAGTTTTACTTGATAATACGCAGAAAATAGGCATTCAGGTTATAAGCGAAGAAGCTTCGGACATTATGTGTGAAATTCTTCAGACTGTCAAAACCAGCTATTACGGTACCGCTTCCAACGTCCGCAGATTCCAGATTATGGCCAAAACCGGTACCACAACCGATGATAAGGACAGATGGTTCTGCGCAGGAACGCCTTACTATGTGGGTGCGGTCTGGTACGGTTATGACAAACCCAAATCAATTAATGCTTCCATCAACCCGGCCGGTACTATTTTCTTTAACGTATTTGACCGTATTCACAAGGGACTTGATGATGACATTAAATTCCCGAAAAGCGGAAAAACAGTACAGAAAAAATACTGCACGGCAACCGGTAATCTCGCCGGCACTTACTGTCCTTCTTCAACCGGATGGTTCAGCCTTACCAATCTCCCAAAAACCTGCACACACTGCAAGTCACGTCCTTCAGGAGAAAACAGCGAGGTTAGCAGTCTTATTGACGAAGCAGTAGGCGATATCAACAATATAATCAACGAGTTTCTCGATTAAAACTACGCTGCGGAGCTCCATTCAATAAATCAGGGAGTTCCGCAGTTTTTATAAGGGCAGGGGATTCAATTTGATAATTATGGCAGTAGATTACGGCGACGTAAGAACGGGTATTTCAGTTTGTGATAAATTTGAAATGCTTGCTTCCCCCGTTTGCGTAATAACCGAAGAAAACGAAGATAAACTGATTGCTAAAATTCACGAACTTTCGCAACAGCACCGCGTTGAAAGATTTGTAGTCGGATTACCGAAGAATATGGATTCTTCCGAAGGTGAAAGAGCGGTTAAATGCAAAGAGTTTGCCGCAAAGCTTGAGGAAACCGCAAAAATCAAAGTTGTTATGCGCGACGAAAGACTCACAACAGTAAGCGCTCACAATATATTGAATACAACAAATGTGCGCGGAAAAAAAAGAAAAGCTGTGGTAGATGCAGTTGCGGCTGTTATGATTCTTCAGGAATATCTTGATTACAGAAGGCTCAATCCTGACGCAGACTAATATTCCTCTCGCTGTACGCATATCATTATTTTAACAATAACGATATGGGCGGGATAGTCAATGAAGCTTATTGCAACCAAAAATGCAAAACATAAAATCACCTTGGTTTTCACCCTTTACACAGCTTTATTTGTAAGTTGTGTATTTGCGTTCTTTTATACTAAAACAGCAACCGACACCTATTCAAAGGTTTTCTCTTCAGATACCTGTGTCGTAATTGATGCAGGTCACGGAGGCTTCGATTCAGGCACCATAGGTGTTGACGGATTGACTTTGGAAAAAGATATCAATCTTGACATTGCCAACCGTGTCAACGCTTTATTGACCGCGTTCGGTATAAACACCGTTACAGTAAGAGATACAGACAAATCTGTAGAAAGCGATTCATCTCTCAGGCAGAAAAGCGCCAAAATATCCGATATCAAAAACAGACTTGCTCTTGCTGAGTCTATTGATAATTCTGTATTATTAAGCATTCACCAAAATCATTACGGCGACCCCGCTGTAAACGGTGCTCAGGTTTTTTATTCAAAAAACAATCCTTTGAGCGCTGTTCTTGCCCAACAAATTCAGAATAGCATCGTAAAGCTTGTGCAAACCGAAAATAACCGTTCAATCAAAGAAAGTACGAGCGGGATTTATATTCTGGATAAAGCCTCAGTACCGGCAGTTATGGTTGAGTGCGGATTTCTATCCAACTATAATGAATTACAACTTCTGAAAAACGAGTATTACCGAAAAAAAATCTCTTTTTCAATAGCAATAGGGGTTTTGGAATATCTTAAACAAACGGAGGAAGTTTAATGGCTTCAAAAATCAAGTCAATTTATATTTGCAGCGAGTGCGGCTACGAAAGTGCTAAATGGTATGGATGTTGCCCCGGATGCTCTCAGTGGAACACTATGAATGAAGAAATCAGAAACACTGCCGCAAAATCATCCTCAGCAATTCATAGCGGCGAAATTGCGACAGCTCAGACTATTGATGAAATAAGCGCTGATGATTCCATACGTTACAAAACAGGTCTTGCTGAATTTGACAGAGTACTTGGCGGAGGAATTGTAAAAGGTTCGCTTGTCCTTTTAAGCGGCGATCCCGGAATAGGTAAATCCACAATTCTTTTACAGATTTGCAAACGCCTCGGTGAAGATTTAAAAGTTCTTTACGTTACCGGAGAAGAATCTGCCCAACAAATCAAATTGCGCGCCAAAAGGCTTGGGGTTTCAACTCCGAATCTGCTTATAATGTGCGAGAATAACGTTCAAAGCATTACCGAATACGTCAGAGCCAACAAACCCGACATTCTTATTGTTGACTCTATACAGACAATGAATATCCCTGAAATCAGCTCTTCCGCAGGGAGCGTAACTCAGGTACGAGAAGCTACGTCTGCCTTTATGCGCTGCGCAAAAGCTCTTAATATACCTACAATTATAGTAGGTCATGTCAATAAAGACGGTAATATCGCAGGGCCTAAAGTGCTCGAACATATTGTTGACTGCGTTCTTTATTTTGAAGGTGAAAGGCATCTTGCATACAGAATCCTCAGAGCTGTCAAAAACAGATATGGTTCAACCAATGAAATCGGCGTTTTTGAGATGATTGATACAGGATTAAAAGAAGTTGAAAACCCTTCTCTGATGCTTATTTCAGGCAAGCCCAAGAATACATCCGGAACCTGCGTTGCTTGCGTTATGGAAGGAAGCAGACCGATTCTTGCCGAAGTGCAAGGCCTTGTTTCTTCATCAAACTATGGCAATGCACGCAGAATGTCAAACGGTTTTGATTACAATCGTATGGCTATGCTTCTTGCCGTGCTGGAGAAAAGAGCAGGATACTTTTTCAGCAATTGTGATGCCTATGTTAACATAGTCGGCGGCCTTAAGATTGACGAGCCTGCAACAGATCTTGCGGTTGCTTTAGCATTAATATCGAGCCTCAAAGACACACCTGTAAATGATGAAACAATTGCATTCGGTGAAATCGGCCTTGGCGGAGAATTACGAGCAATTTCCTGCTGTGAACAACGCATCAGAGAAGCTGAAAGGCTTGGTTTTAAACGTTGTATTATTCCGCGCCACAATTTCCGCACGATTTCCGATAGTTTCACTGGTGATATTGAAATAGTAGGCGCAAGAAACATTAACGAAGCATTTAATGCAGCAACTTAAAGCTATGAAATTTATTGATAAACCGAATTTACCGCAAGCAAAAGTCCGGCTGGTTGCTATCAGCGAAACAGCAGGGGAGGCTTTAAAAAAAATAAACGAACTGGGAATTAAAACTATAAAAATCCCACCACTTTCTTCGTTACCGCGTGGTATATCAAGCCATGCAGATTTACAGTTTTTACACCTAAGTTCAAACAAATTCATCACCGCCAAACACTTGTTCGGTTGCTTGGATATTCAAGAAAAAACGGAAATTGAATTAATCGGAGCACCCAAATCTGATTATCCGTCTGACGTTCCTTTAAACGCTGCGATTATCGGTAATTACATTATATGTAATCCAAATACAGTCTCTGAACTCGTGCTGAGATTTGCAGACAGCGCCGGGCTTACAGTGATACCGGTCAGCCAAGGATATTCCAAGTGCTCAATTTGTATTCTCAACGAGTCAGCAATTATAACAGACGATATAGGCATTTACAGATCCGCTCAGAAATTTCTCAACGACGTAACATTCGTTGAAAAGAAATCTATCGTCCTGAAAGGATACAATTACGGCTTCATCGGAGGATGCGGTGGTAAGCTTGGTAAGAACTTGTTAGCTTTTAACGGAGAACTCAGCAGCCACAGTGATTGCAATAAGATTGTTGATGCATTACTCAGAAACAATCTAAAAGCTATTGAATTGAAAAGCGGAGCCTTGGAGGATATCGGCTCAATTCTGCCCATTATGGAAGAATAACTTGTTATACCTTATATAATTAGCTATATCTATTGTATTTCGCAAAATCACTCCCCTAAATTATACAAAACTTTAATTTTGTATAATTTTTAATTGATTTTTTGGCAGGGCTATGATATAATTATTTTATCATACCCTGCTATTTTTGTAATTTGTACTATTTCGTAAAACGGAGAATTTATTATGAGAAAAGAAGAATTTGTTACTCTTCCTCTGCCTGTACAGGATTATCTTAATTATCTTTTGGGCGTAAAAAACAAATCACAGCTCACTGCGCTTGAGTATGCTTCGGATTTAAGGATGTTTTCACGTTTTTGCGCAAGAAGATACAATCCGTCTTTAAATGCACTCCCCTTTGACGAAACTGAAATTTTTTCACTTGATATTGATTTCTTTGCAAAGCTCAGGCTCACTGATGCATATGCATTTTTGAGTTATTGTAAAGACGAACGCAAGGATGAAGCTTCCGCGCGCGCAAGAAAAGTTACGGCTATCAAGCGCTTTTATAAATTTCTGGAGGCTCAAGCACTAATTGATGACAGCCCTATGAAGAATCTTGAGACACCAAAGCTAAAAAAATCCTTACCGAAATATCTGACTCTTGAGCAGGCAACGGCTCTTCTTGCAAGCGTAGACGGTAAGAACCGAGAAAGAGATTACTGCATACTCACTTTGTTTTTAAACTGCGGAATGCGTCTTTCTGAGCTTGTTTCAATTAATCTTTCCGATTTCACCGATTCTGGTACACTTGTTGTTACCGGTAAAGGAAATAAGGAAAGAACTATATACATAAACGCATCCTGCGCCGCTGCTATTAACTCGTATCTCCGTGTTCGTCCCGTAGAAGGTGTTGTTGACAAACAAGCTCTTTTTCTAAGCTCTCACAAAAAGAGGATAAGCCCTAAAACCGTTCAGCATCTTGTAAATATGTACCTTGAAAAAGCAGGATTGAGCGATTACGGCTTTTCAACCCACAAGTTAAGGCATACCGCCGCCACTCTTATGTATCAGCACGGCGGAGTGGACGTGCTTTTGCTTAAGGAAATTCTTGGCCACGAAAATCTTTCAACCACCGAAATTTATACCCACATTGTTAGTGATCAGCTTCGTGCGGCTGTAGATTCAAATCCTCTTAATGCCTTAGGAGCAAAGAAAAACGATTCATCCGAAAAATGACGAAAAAATGCTGCAAAAAGCAGC
Source organism: Acutalibacteraceae bacterium (assembly GCA_045592385.1). Taxonomy (GTDB): domain Bacteria; phylum Bacillota; class Clostridia; order Oscillospirales; family Acutalibacteraceae; genus CAG-177. The sequence goes on along the minus strand of JAZNUP010000057.1, from coordinate 36,067 downwards.
TCCGATTAATGAAGAGGCTATCATCATTATTAAATAGACACTGTGTTTCAGCAAATACAGTCGCGTTTCTTCTTTACGCAAAGGACTTACCAATATCCCTTCTTCGCATACACTCAATGAAAATTTGCAGCTTTCGTTACAGGATGCAATCAGAGTAAGGTTTGCTATACTTTGCGCAGGCACTATCATAAGCATTGAATATCCGAGGCCATGTAGCCCATATTCACTGTAAAGATATCCACAGAAAAAACCAATACCCAATCCTTTTATAAAAGGAAGTACGCACACAAGAGGGCTGCCAATTGCGCTAAATCCCCAAAAAACAGACGTTATCAGTAATAACCCCTCAGTTATCATTGAATAGCAGAAGTTTTGAAAAAAACTTTGTTCGCATTTTAATTTTTTATATGAATCAGCTATGTACATCAACTTTTCACCGACAGCAGCAAACCCTGCATTTCTTAAAAAAGCAGCACCTGCAAGTATACCGGCAGCAAATACCGCAGTAAGTAAAAACAATCTAAGATTCCCCTTCATTTCCGCAAATGTTTTGCTGCTCATAATAAAGTATTTATTGTTTTTTCTTTTTGGGGAGACTTTTCTTCTTTTGATTTTTTTCTTGTCCATAAATTTTTTCTCCTTTCCTTTCAATCAATTCTATGTTTTCGTTTTTTGATTAATTACTGTAAAAACAAAAAAGAGGTAAAACGCAACTACCGCGTTTTACCTCTGATTCTTTTTTTATATGTTTTATTTTGTTCCGAAAATCCTGTCACCCGCATCACCGAGACCGGGTACAATATAACCGTGATCGTTAAGACGTTCATCCTTTGCGGCTACGTAGATATCGATATCGGGATGCGCTTTTACCAAAGCATCAATACCCTCGGGCGCTGCAATAAGACCCATAAACTTAATTGACTTCGGATTTCTCTTTTTGATCTGAGTAATCGCATCAATTGCCGAGCCGCCTGTTGCAAGCATAGGATCAAGAACAATAACCTCTCTTTCCTCAATATCTGAAGGAAGCTTGCAATAGTACTCAACAGGCATAAGTGTTTCAGGGTCGCGGTAAAGACCGATATGACCAACCCTTGCGGAAGGAACAAGAGCAAGCACACCGTCAACCATTCCGAGTCCTGCTCTGAGAATTGGAACAAAAGCAAGTTTTTTACCAGCGAGCACCTTGGATTTTGCGAGGGCAACGGGAGTCTGGGTGTTAACCTCTTTAAGAGGAAGATCCCTTGTTGCTTCGTAACACATAAGCATTGCAATTTCACTTACAAGCTCACGGAATTCCTTTGAAGCTGTTTTTTCATCTCTGAGATGTGAAATTTTATGCTGAATAAGCGGATGATCAATAACTACTACCTTACCCATAAAAATCCTCCTTATTTATTCTCAATAGCCATAACCATATCAATGCGTTTCTGATGGCGTTCATCGCCGCTGAAAGGAGTTTTGAGAAAAATATCAACCAGTTCAACGCCCTCTTCATTACTTACAACTCTGCCGCCAAGGCAAAGAATATTTGCGTTATTATGAAGCCTTGTCATTTCAACAGAGAACTTGTCCGAACAGCAGGCAGCACGGACACCCTTAACTTTATTGGCAGCCATTGAAATACCAATGCCCGTTCCGCAAAAGAGCAATCCAAGTTCGCATTCTCCGCTTACAACAGCGTTTGCTGTTTTCTCGGCAAATACCGGGTAATCAACAGAGTCTGCGGAATAAGTACCAAAATCCTTGTACTCAATCCCCTTTTCTTCAAGATACTTGAGAACAGCCAGCTTAAGCTCAAAACCGCCGTGGTCACAACCTACTGCAATCATTTTAAATTCTCCTTTTTCTTTTTTAATTCACGCTCCGCCTGAGGCGGTCTTATATAAATTGGCGCAAGAATCTCAGGTGACTTGAAAACGACATCATGAGAAAGGGCAGACAGTACCGCACCGTACGCCCTTTGAAATCTGAGCATTCCGCAGGCAAGCGAGCAGGAATAAAGCTTTTCTCCAAAAGAATCATAGCACAATTGCGCTCCGTCACCCACAAGAATAATATCAGAATCATATGCCGATAACATCCTGAACAACTCGTCAATCGGTATTGCCATATCTTCTGTTAAACGCTTTATTGATTTGTGCGAAACCTCAAAAATCGCCGTATAAACCTGCGAGCATCTCGCATCCATTGCGCAGCAGACTATGCCGTTAAAATCAGCAAGATTATATGCCATAGCTTCAAGAGTTGAAACCCCGGCACAAAGCTTTTTGCCTGGCTGAGCAAGCCCTTTAATTGCCGCTACACCTATTCTTATACCCGTAAAAGAACCCGGTCCTGTTGTAACGCAAAAAGCATCAATATCATTAATATTAAGCTTTGCATTATTAAGCGAAGACTCAATCATAGGCATAAGAGTTTCACTGTGCGTAAGGCCGACGTTAACAAAGGATTCGGAAATTAATCTATCATCCTCCGTTATGGCAACGCTTGCTGATTTTGCCGAGCTGTCAACAGCCAATATCTTCAAAACTCTCACCCCTGCCTATATTGATTATTCTTTCGTTTTCGTTTTCTGTTTTCTCAATTGAAACCCTTATACAATTCTCAGGTAAAACTGACTCAATATTTTCGCTCCACTCTATTATAAGTATACTCTGAGTGTCAATATAGTCAAAATATCCGGTTGAATACAAATCGTCCCATCCGTTAATTCTGTACATATCAAAATGATACAAGGTTTTCTCTCCCCTGTATTCATTAACAAGGGAAAAAGTGGGGCTGCTGACAATATCAGGGTTAATTCCAAGCCCCTGCACCACTCCACGGACAAACGATGTTTTACCTGCGCCGAGATCTCCGAACATTGCCACAATATCGCCTTCTTTAAGCACTGCGCCGAGACGTTCGCCGATACCGGCTGTTGAATTAACACTGTCAGTTTTAAAAACTGCCATTTACTTTCCTCTTCTTTCTGATGCCATTATGATAATTATAACACAATTACTGCAAATATCAATCATTTTTACTTGAATTAATCGGCAAATACATATATAATTATTTTATCATTATTCAATAAAAGGCGGTGGTGAAACTGAGAGAGAAATCCGCATTTAAATATTTTTTCAGAGAGACTGACTGGATTCTGTATTTGATGTGTGTTGCCGCTTCGGTTTTCGGAGCTTTTATGGTATACAGTGCAACATATCACTCGCTTGATGACGGTGAGTTTATGGTACGTGACTGTATGTCTACTGTTCTCGGCTCAGCTATGGGCATTATTATTTGCCTGGTTGTTTCATATATTGATTATGAATTTATGATGCGGCTATCCGTTGCAATCGGTGCAGTTTGTTTGCTGTTAATGTTTTCACTGTTTATATGGGGTGAAGCACCGTCAAACCGCAGCGACGCTATATGCTGGCTAAGATTCGGAAGCCTCAGCTTCCAGCCGTCAGAGCTTGTTAAAATCGGGTTTATTATAACGTTTTCAACTCATCTTGATGCAGTAAAGCAGGATATTAATTCACTGAAAAACATACTGCTCGTTTGTCTTCACGGTGCAGTACCCACAGGCCTTGTTGTAATTACGGGAGACGTTGGCTCAGCCCTTGTGTTTGCGGTAATATTCGTAGGTCTTATGTTCCTTTCAGGGGTAAATCTCAGATACTTTGCCGTTGCAATAGTTGCGGGAATTATCGCCCTGCCTGTTTTGTGGGTTACTTTTTTCAGCGAATATCAGAAGCAGCGTTTCCTAGCAATATATTACCCTGAGGCACTTTCTGAAGCTGTTTACGATAAGATAATCTATCAGCAGGAACGCGGTGTAAATGCCATAGGTTCAGGAATGTTCTTGGGCGACGGTTATCTTAACGGCACCTACACTCAAAGCGGCGGCGTGCCGGTAAGCGAAAGTGATATGATTTTTTCCGTTATCGGCGAGGAATTGGGATTCATCGGATGCATGGCAGCACTTGCGGTTATCGCTATAATAATATTCCGTATGATTTCCAACGGCAAAAAATCACGTAACTTCTCAGGATACCTTCTTTGCTCAGGCATTGCTCTTATGCTTGGTTCTCAGGCTGTTATCAACATCGGTATGTGTCTGAAGCTGCTCCCCTGCATAGGTATTACCTTACCGTTTTTGAGCAGCGGTGGCTCCTCAATACTTTGTATTTATATAGGAATAGGAGTTGCTCTGAGCGTTTACCGATACAATGCCAACCGCGACCCTGTCAGCTTCAGGGTAAGAAGTATCAGCACACCTTTTAAAGAGACATAAAAAAACACGGGAAACTTGAAATTAATCAGGTTTCCCGTGTTTATTATTTATCAGCCTTTGTGGTTTGCGGTTGTTTTAAGAACAACATCGTGATAGCCGCCTTCAACAATACTTGTTGAAGAAACTACTGTAAGCTTAGCGTTCTGCTGAAGCTCTTCGATGGTAAGCACACCGCAGTTGCACATTGTAGATTTTACCTTATAAAGGCTCTTAGCAACGTTATCGCTGAGAGGACCTGCGTAGGTAACGTAGGAATCTACGCCTTCTTCAAAGCTGAGCTTTGCCTTACCGCCAAGGTCATATCTCTGCCAGTTCCTTGCTCTGTTGGAGCCTTCACCCCAGTACTCCTTAACGTAAGCGCCATTTACCATAAGCTTGGTTGTGGGGCTTTCATCAAAGCGGGCAAAATATCTGCCGAGCATAAGGAAATCAGCGCCCATAGCAAGAGCGAGAGTCATATGGTAATCGTGAACAATACCGCCGTCTGAGCAGATAGGAACGTAAATACCGGTTTCCTTATAATACTCATCTCTTGCAGCAGCAACTTCGATAAGAGCAGTAGCCTGACCTCTGCCTATGCCCTTTGTTTCTCTGGTAATGCAGATTGAGCCGCCGCCAATGCCGACCTTAACAAAATCAGCACCGCTCTTTGCAAGGAAAAGGAATCCGTCACGGTCAACAACGTTACCTGCGCCAACCTTTACCTTGTCACCATACTTTTCGCGGATAAAATCAAGAGTCTGCTTCTGCCAGCAGGTATAACCCTCTGAAGAGTCAATGCAAAGCACATCAGCACCCGCTTCAACAAGAGCGGGAACTCTCTTCTCATAGTCAAGAGTATTGATACCTGCGCCAACCATATATCGCTTGTTGGCATCAAGGAGCTCCTGAGGGTTGTCCTTATGCTGTGAATAGTCCTTACGGAAAACAAAATAAAGAAGATGACCGTTTTTATCAACAATAGGAAGAGAATTGAGTTTGTTTTCCCAGATAATATCGTTAGCTTCCTTGAGAGAAGTGGTCTCAGGCGCACAGATAAGCTTATCAAGAGGAGTCATAAACTCAGAAACCTTGAGATCAAGGGACATACGGCTTACTCTGTAATCACGGCCTGTAACAACGCCGCAAAGCTTGCCGGTAGCTGTACCGTCATCAGTAACAGCCATAGTGTTGTGACCTTTTTCTTCAAGGAGCGCAAGCACGTCAGCAAGAGTTGAATCGGGGCGAAGATTACTGTCGCTGATAACAAAACCTGCTTTATATGACTTAACCTTAGCAACCATAGCAGCCTCGTCTTCAATTGACTGAGAACCGTAAATAAAGGACATTCCGCCCTCTTTTGCAAGAGCGATAGCCATTGTGTCGTTAGATACAGACTGCATAATAGCAGAAATCATAGGAATATTAAGGCTTATGGGGCACTCTTCTTCACCTTTACGGTACTTGACAAGAGGAGTTTTAAGGCTGACGTTTGCAGGAATATGCACTTTGTCAGTATAGCCGGGAATGAGAAGGTATTCGCTGAAAGTTCTTGAAGGTTCTTGACAATAAATAGCCATAGCAATCATTCACTCCTTATTTAAAATATTTTACTGCCGAATCAAACATACCAATGCGGTAGTTGCCGTCAACATTAATGTACAAACCGTTATCATATCTCTCTGAGTGACCCATTTTACCGAATACTCTGCCGTCGGGTGAAGTGATACCTTCAATTGCAAAGCAGGAATCATTGGGATTGAAACGGATATCTGAGGTGGGGTTGCCGCTGAGGTCAACGTACTGAGTTGCGATCTGACCGTTAGCAGCAAGCTTTTCAATAAGCTCATCGCTTGCAAGGAAGCGACCTTCGCCGTGGGAAATGGGAACATTGTAAACGTCGCCAACCTGAGTATTCATAAGCCAGGGAGACTTGTTGGATGCAATTCTTGTTCTTACAATACGAGACTGATGACGACCGATCGTATTGTAGGTAAGAGTGGGGCAAGTATCATCAGTATCAATAATCTCACCAAAAGGAACAAGACCGAGCTTTATAAGAGCCTGGAAACCGTTGCAAATACCTGCCATAAGACCGTCACGGTTCTTAAGGAGCTCGTGAACACCGTCTTTTACAGCTGCGTTACGGAAGAAAGCAGTTATAAATTTACCTGAACCGTCAGGCTCGTCACCACCGGAGAATCCACCGGGGATAAATACCATCTGAGCCTGCTCAAGACGCTTTGCAAAATACTCAACAGACTGTGAAATACCTGAAGACGTAAGGTTATTAATAACAATAATCTCAGGCTCAGCACCGGCAGCGGAAAGTGCCTTTGCAGTATCAAATTCACAGTTAGTACCGGGGAAAACAGGAATAAGAACTCTGGGCTTTGCAACCTTAACTGCAGGAGAGCCCCAGGATTCAGCCTTATACTCAAACGCGGGAATTTCTTCCCTACCCTGCTTTATATTGCAAGTGTAGATAGGCTCAAGCTTATTTTCATAAATTCCTTCAAGCTCACCGAGAGAAACAACTGCACCGTTAAGAGTGATTTCAGTTTCTTTAGTAGTATATCCAAGAAGAGTTCCGATTTCCTCATCATTATTCAGTTCAAGAATGAACGAACCGTAGGAGTAACTGAAAATATCATTTACAGAAAGCTCATTATTATAAGCAAATCCTACTCCGTTACCGAAGCACATCTTCATAATTGCTTCAGCCACACCGCCGAAGGTGGGAGTATACGCAGCAACAACCTTACCGTCACGCATAAGCTTGGTAACCGTTGCAAAGATTTCCTTTTCACTTTCAACAACAGGAAGACCGTTTTCATCAATTTCAGGCTTAAGCCATACAACCTTGTGACCTGCCCCCTTGAATTCGGGAGTAATGATATTGTTGTTATTCTCAGTTGTAACAGCAAAAGAAACAAGAGTTGGAGGAACATCAATGTTCTCAAAAGTACCGCTCATTGAGTCTTTACCACCGATAGCGGCAATGCCGTACTGCATCTGAGCCTTGAATGCACCGAGAAGAGCCGAGAGAGGCTTGCCCCAACGCCTGGGATCTGCCTTGGGCTTTTCAAAATATTCCTGGAAAGTAAGGTAAACATCCTTAAAGTCTGCACCGGCAGCAATAAGCTTACATACCGACTCAACAACCGCAAGATAAGCTGAGTGATAAGGACTCTTTTCAGAAATATAGGGATTGAAGCCCCATGCCATAAGTGAACAGGTATCTGTGTGCTGCTTTTCAACAGAAACCTTATTTACCATAGCCTGTGAAGGGGTCATCTGATATTTGCCGCCGAAAGGCATAATAACTGTACCTGCGCCGATTGTTGAGTCAAAGCGCTCAGAAAGACCTCTCTTTGAGCAAACGTTGAGGTCATCAGCAAGCGCTTTATATTCAGCAACAAAATCATCACTGATTTCCTTTGCAAATGACTCAGGCTTTGCGGGAGCTATATCAATGTGCTTTTCAGCACCGTTTGAATTAAGGAATTCTCTTGAAATATCAACGATATACTTACCGTTCCACTTCATTCTGAGCCTGGGCTCAGCCTTTACAACGGCAACAACCGTTGCTTCAAGATTTTCTGAAGCAGCAAGCTCCATAAATCTGGGAGCATCCTCAGCAGCAACTACAACAGCCATTCTCTCCTGAGATTCACTGATTGCAAGTTCTGTACCGTCAAGGCCTTCATACTTCTTGGGAACTGCATTAAGGTCAATTTCAAGACCGTCTGCAAGCTCACCGATTGCAACGGATACACCGCCTGCGCCGAAGTCGTTACAACGCTTTATGAGGCGGGAAGCTTCGCTGTTTCTGAAAAGGCGCTGAAGCTTTCTTTCCTCAGGTGCATTACCCTTCTGAACCTCTGCGCCACAGGACTCAAGAGACTCAAGAGTATGGGACTTTGAAGAACCGGGTGCACCGCCGCAACCGTCACGGCCTGTTCTGCCGCCGAGAAGAATTACGATATCTCCATCCTCAGGGCATTCTCTGCGTACGTTTGCTGCAGGAGCAGCACCGATAACAGCACCGATTTCCATTCTCTTTGCAACGTATCCATCGTGATAAAGCTCATCAACCTGACCGGTTGCGAGGCCAATCTGATTACCGTATGAGCTATAGCCAGCCGCTGCAGTAGTAACAAGCTTTCTCTGAGGAAGCTTACCCTGAATTGTTTCACTTACGGGCTTAAGAGGATTTGCAGCGCCCGTAACACGCATTGCAGAGTAAACGTAAGCTCTGCCTGAAAGAGGATCGCGGATTGCGCCACCTATGCAGGTAGCAGGGCCGGCGAAGGGCTCAATTTCAGTGGGATGGTTATGGGTTTCATTCTTGAAGAGAAGAAGCCAATCCTGCTCTTCGCCTTCAACATTAACCTTAATCTTAACGGTACAAGCGTTAATCTCTTCTGATTCATCAAGATTTTCAAGCTTGCCCTGCTTTCTGAGAACCTTAGCGGCAAGTGTGCCGATATCCATAAGATTGATAGGCTTTGTTCTGCCGATTGAACGTCTTGCTTCAAGATATTCTTCATAAGCCTTTGCAAGAAGCTCGTCCTCAAACTCAACACTGTCAATAACAGTGAGGAAGGTTGTGTGACGGCAATGGTCAGACCAGTAGGTATCAATCATTCTGATTTCGGTTATTGTGGGGTCACGCTGCTCGCTGATAAAATACTGCTGGCAGAATTTAATGTCACCCAAATCCATTGCAAGACCGTACTTACTTACGAAATCAGCAAGACCTGCTTCGTCAAGCTTGCAGAATCCCTCAAGAGTTTCAACCGTTGTAGGAATATCATATACAGCGGCAAGGGTTTCAAACCTGTCAAGAGAAGCTTCACGGCTTTCAACGGGATTAATAACATACTTTTTGATAGCGTTAATCTGCTCAGCGGAAATGTCACCGTAAAGAACATAAATTCTTGCTGTTCTTACGAGAGGACGATCACCCTGAGAAATAATCTGGATGCACTGTGATGCAGAGTCCGCTCTCTGGTCAAACTGACCGGGAAGATACTCAACTGCAAAAACAGTTGCACCTTCTGCACCCTCAAGCTCAGCGGTTGCATTATCAAGCTGAGGCTCTGAGAAAACAGTTTTTATTGAATAGTCAAATAACTCGGGAGTAATATTTTCAACGTCATAACGGTTGAGAAGTCTCAAATCCTCGAGAGTTTCAATTTGAAGTAATGACTTTATATCATTTGCAAGAGTTGTTGCTTCGTGAGCAAGACCCTCTTTCTTTTCTACATATACTCTGTAAACCAACGGTTATGCCTCCTTTGCGGCGTCAAGCGCACGTTTTCCTATATCCTTGCGGAAATATGCATTATCAAAGCTTACGAATTTTGTTTGTTCATATGAAGCTGCAACAGCATCCTTAAGAGTATCACCGATTGCGGTAATGCCAAGAACTCTGCCACCGTCGGTAAGAAGCTTACCGTCAGCAAGCTTTGCACCGGCTATGTAAAGCTCGGCATCAAAACTGTCATCAACATTAATTTCAAATCCCTTGTTATACTTCTCAGGATATCCGTCAGAAGCCATAATAACGCAGCAAGCGTTTTTATTGCTGAATTTAACCTCAACTTCGTCAAGTCTTTCTTCATTTACAGCTTTCATAATCTCAAAGAGGTCACTTTCAAGCAAAGGAAGAACAACCTGAGTTTCAGGGTCACCAAAACGGCAGTTATATTCAATTACCTTGGGACCGTTGGGGGTAAGCATCAGTCCGAAATACAGGCAACCTTTATATTTTCTGCCCTCACTGTTCATAGCGTTGATTGTGGGAAGGAAAATCTCCTTCATACATCTTTCAGCTATATCATCAGTGTAATAGGGATTGGGCGCAACAGTTCCCATGCCACCTGTGTTAAGACCCTCATCGTTATCGTGAGCACGCTTGTGGTCCATAGAAGAAACCATAGGAACAAGAGTCTTACCGTCAGTAAATGAAAGCACGGAAACCTCAGGGCCTGTAAGGAATTCTTCAATAACTATATTATTTCCGCTTGCGCCGAAAATCTTATCCTCCATAATTGTGCGTACTGCCTGCTTAGCCTCGTCACGGGTCTGAGCAATCAGAACGCCCTTGCCGAGTGCAAGACCGTCAGCTTTAATAACAGTGGGAATGGGAGCGGTTTCAAGGTAAGAAAGAGCGCTATCAATATCAGAGAAAACTTCATACTCAGCGGTGGGTATGCCGTATTTCTTCATAAGATTCTTTGAAAAGACCTTACTGCCTTCAAGAATTGCAGCATTCTTTGCAGGACCGAAGCAAGGAATTCCCTTTGCTTCAAGTGCGTCTACTGCACCGAGAACAAGAGGATCATCAGGTGCTACAACCGCAAAATCAACCTTGTTTTCGACTGCAAACTCAACAATTGCATCAATATCCTTTGCACCGATGTTAACGCAAACTGCATCCTGCGCAATACCGCCGTTTCCGGGCAAAGCATATATTGTTTCAATTTCACTGTTTTTCTTAAGTGATTTTATTATGGCGTGCTCTCGTCCGCCGCCTCCGACTACAACAATTTTCATCGGTTTACCTCCGTAGAATTAGTGGTGGAACAGGCGCATACCTGTAAATGCCATTGCCATACCGTATTTATTGCAGGCTTCGATAACGTTGTCGTCTCTTACGGAGCCGCCGGGCTGAGCAACATAGCTTACACCACTCTGAGCCGCACGCTCGATATTGTCACCAAAGGGGAAGAATGCATCACTGCCGAGTGAAACACCCTTGATTGTTGCAAGATATGCCTTCTGCTCTTCCTTGGTAAAGGGTTCGGGACGAACAGCAAAATACTGCTGCCATACGTCATCACCTATAACGTCTTCAAAATTGTCAGAGCAATAAATATCAATGCAGTTATCTCTTTCGGGCTTGCCGAGAGTGGGAGCAAACTCAAGACCGAGTACCTTCGGATGCTGGCGGATATGCCAGAAATCAGCTTTGTTACCTGCAAGTCTTGTGCAGAGAATTCTTGACTGCTGACCTGCACCTACACCGATTGCCTGACCGTCGTAAGCATAGCATACGGAGTTTGACTGTGTGTACTTAAGTGTGATAAGGGAGATAATAAGGTCACGCTTAGCGGAATCAGGAATATTCTTATTATCGGTAACGATGTTCTCAAGGAGAGAATTATCAATCTTAAATTCGTTTCTGCCCTGTTCAAAGGTAATGCCGAATACCTGCTTACGCTCAATGGGATCAGGAACGTATGAAGGATCAATCTTAACTATGTTATAGTTGCCCTTACGCTTTGAAGCAAGAATTTCGAGAGCTTCGGGAGTATAACCGGGAGCAATGATACCGTCAGATACTTCGTGCTTGATGATGCTTGCTGTAACTGCATCGCAGGTATCGCTCAGAGCAATCCAGTCACCAAAGGAGGACATTCTGTCAGTTCCTCTTGCTCTTGCATATGCGCAAGCAAGGGGTGAATCATCAAGGCCCTCGATATCCTCAACGAAGCAAGCCTTTTTAAGGGTATCGCTCAGAGGAAGACCTACCGAAGCAGAGGTGGGGCTTACATGCTTAAAGGAGGTTGCTGCGGGCATACCGAGAGCATCCTTAATTTCCTTTACAAGCTGCCAGCTGTTAAGAGCATCAAGGAAATTGATATAACCGGGTTTACCGCAAAGAATTTCAATAGGAAGTTCTGCTGCGTTTTCCATAAAAATTCTTGCAGGCTTCTGATTGGGGTTACATCCGTATTTAAGCTGGAATTCATTCATTTTAAAAATCCTCCTCAGTTATTCTTATTAATCATTCTGTTTTCAACACTGTTTGTTGCAAGATCGATGTAACGGACGTAAAGTGAGATTTTGTTGTTCTCATTAAGAGAATTCCAGATTTCATTTGTGAACTCATCTATATCGTCAGCAATTGCAACACGCTCAGGTTCATTTGTAAAAGTGGGAATGGGGTTGCCGTCACAATTATAAGTGTGAATAAAATGGCCGAGACCTGCAAGAGGTGCATAATTGAAAGTGTAACGGTTGCAGGCTGTACCATTTTCATCAGCACTCTTGAGAATGCTCATCTTATAAGTAAAATCGTTATCACCAAAAGTAAGCATACCGCTGATTCTGGGTGTAAAGTTGGGGGCATCAGGCTCAAAGCAACGTGTTTCAAGCGCAGCCTCAAAGGATTTGCCTTCTTTGACGAAATCGTAAACGGTATCAGTCTGGTCACCGTTTGTTACGATAAGGTTATTGCCGATAACTCGTACGGGAGAGTAAATAATAAGTGAAGGATCATCAACCTTAGATGCATCGAAAGGATGAATAACCACTTCATCACCGTTTTCGATAAAAACTCTGTTTCTGCTGTTTTCGCTTCTGCCCATAATGAAATATGCGAAAACTGCCTTTTTACCGTCAGCTGATTTGCCGATGATAATTCCTCTGCCGGGATAAGTGTTAACACAAAGCAAATCGCTTACCTTTGCAATATCATAAATACCCACTTTTACATTCTCCTTATTTCACAAGATTTTTTGAAACTTTTTCAACCGCGCGGGGAAGAATTTTCCATTCAGCCTGTTCCATAACGCGTCTTTGTAACGTTTCTGCCGTGTCATCCTTGCGGATATTGACAGCTTTCTGCATTATAATTTCTCCGCCGTCAGGAATTTCGTTAACAAAATGAACTGTTGCACCCGTTACCTTTACTCCGTAAGAAAGAGCGGCTTCATGAACTTTTAAACCGTAAAAACCGCTGCCGCAGAATGACGGAATAAGCGAAGGGTGAACATTAATTATTTTTTTAGGATAGCGGGACGTAAAGCTCTCGCTGAGAATGCTCATAAACCCCGCAAGCACTATAAGGTCAACGCCGTTTTCTTCAAGCAATGTGATAATACCCTTTTCAAAATCAGCCTGAGATCCGCCAAGCTGCTTTTTTGAAACAACAGCACTTTTGATTCCTGCCTTTGCGGCCCGCTCAAGAGCATAAGCCGAAGGATTGCTTGAAACAACCAGAACTATCTCACCGCTTTTTATGATACCGCTGCTCTGTGCATCTATAAGCGCCTGAAGATTTGTACCTCCGCCCGATACGAGAACAGCAATTTTAGCCTTATTCATAGGGCTTTCTCCTTTATCACTCAATGATGACCTTTTCATCAGACTTGATGATTTCGCCCATTACGTATGCATCAATACCGTTTGCCTTAAGAACTTCAACAGCCTTATCAGCATCTTCGGCATTAACAACAACGCTCATACCAACACCCATATTGAAGGTGTTAAACATATCACGCTCATCAATGTTGCCGGTCTTGGCAATAAGATCGAAGATGGGAAGAATTCTGATATCACTCTTTTTGATTTTAGCACCAAATCCGTCAGGAATACTTCTCGGAATATTCTCATAGAAGCCGCCGCCTGTGATATGAGAAACAGCCTTAACTGTAACTTCGTCAATAAGTGCAAGTATGGGCTTAACATAAATTTTGGTAGGAGTAAGAAGAGTTTCGCCGATTGACTTTCCGCCGAGTTCTGCAACAGGTGACTTGATATCGCTGTTTTCTACGTCAAATACCTTTCTGACAAGCGAAAAACCGTTGGAATGTACACCGCTTGAAGGCAGAGCGATAACTGCATCGCCTTCTTTTATCTTGCTGTTGTCAAGAACTTTTGACTTATCAACAACACCTACAGAGAATCCTGCAAGGTCATATTCGTCAACCGGATAGAAACCGGGCATTTCAGCAGTTTCACCGCCGATAAGTGAGCAACCTGACTGAACGCATCCCTCAGCAACACCCGCAACTATCTGAGCAATCTTCTCAGGATAGTTTTTGCCGCATGCAATATAATCGAGGAAAAAGAGAGGCTTTGCGCCACAGCAAATAATACCGTTTACACACATTGCAACGCAGTCAATACCTACTGTATCGTGCTTGTCCATAAGGAAAGCGAGCTTAAGCTTTGTGCCGACACCGTCAGTTCCGCTTACAAGAACAGGCTTTGTAATGCCTGTCATATCAAGCTCAAAGAGTCCGCCGAAGCCACCGATATCCGAAAGTGCACCGCCCGAAAGAGTGCGAGCGATGTGGGTTTTCATAAGTTCAACCGCTTTGTAACCGGCGGTAATGTCAACGCCTGCTGCTGCGTAGCTGTCTGATTTAGAGTTAGTATGCATAATTCTTTATTCCTTTCCATTCCAACAATATGTACAAAGTTTTTCCGGGTCTATGCCGATAGCTTCAATAAGACCTTCAAGAGACTGGAACTCAAGAGTATCAAGCTTAAGCTTCTCACACAAAGAATCTCTGAGTTTTTTACCTCTTTCAGTTTCACTGTCGCAATATTCGTCAAAGTGTTTTTCACCCTCTATGCCCTCAAGCTCAAGAATGGTGCGTCTCGCAATAAGCTCAAGTTCCGAAGTGGCTCTTGAAAAATTGAGATACTTACAGCTAAACATAATGGGGGGACACGCTGAACGCATATGAACCTTGACCGCACCGTTATTGTAAAGGAATTCAACAGTTTCCTTAAGCTGGGTTCCTCTTACGATACTGTCATCAACAAAAAGAAGTTTTTTTCCGTTGATGAGATCAGAAACGGGAATCATCTTCATTTTTGCAACCATACTTCTTACGTTCTGATTGCTGGGCATAAAGCTTCTTGGCCAGGTAGGAGTGTATTTGATAAACGGACGGGCAAACGGAACGTGACTCTCATTTGCATATCCGATTGCGTGCGGTAAGCCTGAATCCGGAACACCGCAGACATAATCTATATCCTGAGCAACGCCCTTCTTACGGTCGGTTTTTGCCATAATTTCACCGTTGCGGTAACGCATAACCTCTACATTGACACCCTCATAATGAGAATTGGGATATCCGTAATAGCTCCAGAGGAAAGCGCAGATGCGGCATTTACTGTTGTCAGCAGGGTTAAGAACGCTGATGCCGTCACTTGTAATAAGGTCTATCTCTCCGCAACCGAGTTCGTGATACTGAGTGTATCCGAGCTTTTCAAAAGCAAACGATTCAAAAGATACGCAGTAGCCCTTATTCTCTTTCTTGCCTACTATAACAGGCAGTCTGCCGAATTTATCACGCGCGGTGATGAGTTCGCATTTATCGGTCAAAATGAGAATTGTAATTGATCCGTCAATTTTTTCCTGAGCATATTTGATGCCCTCAACAAAGCTGCTTTTCTGGTCAATAAGAGCCGCAACTAACTCAGAGGTATTGATCCTGCCTCCGCCCATTGCTCCGAAATGTCCGGTTGAATTGCAGATAATTTCATTGGACAGTTCCTTGATGTTGTTGATAATTCCGATGGTGCTTATTGCATATGCACCGTGATGAGAACGGATAAGAATCGGCTGAGGGTCAGTATCACTGATACAACCGATGCATATATTACCCTTCATCTCAGCAACTTCGTGTTCAAACTTTGTTCGAAACGGAGTATTTTCTATGTTATGGATATATCTGTCAAATCCTTTTTCTTCAGAGTAAGATGCCATGCCGCCTCGAAGCGTGCCTAAATGTGAATGATAGTCAACGCCAAAAAACACATCAAGAATGCAATCTTCTTTAGAAACGGCACCAAAAAAACCGCCCAAATGAATACACCTCCATCATATTTTGCTAAAAAGACAAAAAGGTTTTTTCGCAAGTAACACACGCAGCGGAGTCAACAAAATCAACTCCGCTGCCATTTATTACAATTTAAGCAAAGAAAAGGTCGGAAAGAGTCATGGGGTCGATATACTTACCGTCCTTGTAAACTCTCATATTACCCGAAGCAATTTCGTCAATAAGAATTACTTCGTCACCGCTGTAACCGTACTCAAACTTGATATCATAAAGAACAAGTCCTTTTTCAAGAAGGTCGTCAGCAACAATCTTTGTTATTTTCTGAGTCATAGCCTTAACAGCATCATACTGCTCAGCAGACATAACGCCAAGGTCAACAAGAGCATCCTTGGTAACGAGAGGATCGCCTCTGTCATCATCTTTAAAAGTCATTTCAACATATGAAGGAAGATCTGCACCCTCTTCGATATAATCACCGTAACGACGGATAAAGCTGCCAACCGCCTTGTTTCTGCAAATTACTTCAAGGCCCTTACCGAAAACCTTAGCAGGAAGAACTTCCATAGTTGTATCTTCAAGATTGCAGTCAACGTAGTGGGTCTTTATGCCGGCAGCATTAATCTTCTCAAAGAAATACTTTGACATTCTGAGGTTAACATTACCAACACCTTCAATACTGAGACCTACGGTGTTTGCGCCGGGATCAAAAACGCCGTCAGCTCCGGTGCAGTCATCCTTGAACTTGAGGAGATAGTTTCCGTTCTCAAGCGCAAAAACATTCTTGGTTTTACCTACATAAACAGTTTTAAGTACAGACATTTGAATTCCTCCAATATTAAAATTAAATTATTTTACAAATCTTTCGCTGATTTCTTTATCCTTTGCCAGAACCTTGGCCCTTGCCGCCTCGCGGGAAGCATCAAGCTTCTGAGCAAGTTCATCGTCAGATACGGCAATAATCTGCAAAGCAAGAAGAGCAGCATTTGCCGCACCGTCAATAGCTACGGTTGCAACAGGGATACCTGCGGGCATCTGAACAGTTGAAAGAAGTGCATCAAGGCCGTCAAGAGTAGATGCTTTTACAGGAATACCTATAACAGGCAAAGTTGTGTTAGCTGCAATAGCACCTGCCAGATGCGCAGCCTTGCCCGCAGCAGCAATTATGGCGCCAAATCCGTTCTTACGGGCATTGAGTGAAAACTCACGGGACTGCTCAGGTGTTCTGTGAGCAGAATATACGTGAACCTCATAAGGTACCGCATATTCATCTAGAACATCAATTGCTTTCTGAACAACGGGAAGGTCACTGTCACTCCCCATAATAATGCCGATTTTTTTCACGATCCGCTCCCCTTTCGCATTTCAACACAAATTACTGCTGATAGTTTATTTCTTTTAAAATAACACTATATGTAGTTTAACACACTGTTATTTATTAGTCAATAAAACTAATAATAAAAGCTATTGAAAAATTTCTTCTCAATAGCTTGGTAAGTTTGTTTAATTTGACATATTGCGCGGTTATCTGCAATACTTCATGATATAACTGTCAATGCTGCGGGAGATAATCTCAATCGCGGTTTCTCTTCCCTTTACAACGTCAACAGCCGTATCCTTATCCTCAAGCATCTTATATACAGAGAAGAAATGGCACATTTCATCAAATACATGGTGTGGCAATTCCGAAATATCAGTAAAAGAATTGTAGGTAGGATCGTTAAAGGGAATGCAAATAATTTTTTCGTCAAGCTTGCCCTGGTCCATCATGGTGATTACACCGATGGGATAGCAACGCACAAGCGACATAGGCTCAATGGACTGGCTGCATACAACCATAACATCAAGCGGGTCATCATCCTCGCCGTAAGTTCTGGGAATAAAGCCGTAGTTTGCAGGATAATGGGTTGCAGTATATAAAATTCTGTCAAGAATAATAAGGCCGGTTTCTTTATCAAGTTCGTATTTCTTTTTACTGCCTCTGGAGATTTCAATGCAAACAATAAAATCTTCGGGAGTTATTCTTTTGGGGCTGATATCATGCCAAATGTTTCCCATAACCAAAACTCCAATCAAATTAATTTTATTTTATTTTACAAAGAATAAGCCGCTGTGTCAATAGAAAATTGAAACACAGCGGCCTAAAACTTTCCTACGATTTAACGCACAACGCTAAAAATGCCGAAAACAGTCAAAGCTGCTATAAAAGCAAAGAATACATCCGCAACCGATTCCAGTCACCTTATAGCCCTTGCGGTACATTTCGTTAAGAAAAGCAGTTAAAGATTCTAAACGCAACAAAGCAAACGGAAAAAATTTTACCACAGTATTATGATTTTTCTTCATACAGTTTATCCGTTATTGAATATACCAACCATCCTCTCAAACGCCTCTGCAATTGTGTGTGCTGTTTCAGGTCCGAGAGAATTGGTTTCGTGGTAATGATTCCTTCCAAAGCGATCATCAGTACGCGAAAGATAAGGCTGAGTTGTATTAAGAAGAAAATCATTTGGAGGTAAAGCATAACCCGTCATATCATTTGTTACACCAAAAATTATAAGATTGTTGTTATTACATATTTCCGCAAGAGTTCTTGGATTAAAACGTTCACCCATACCCGTTGCGGAGGTCTGCTCCGTACTGTATCCTCCGGGATAAACAAGCTCTGTAAATATTTCACCCGGTTGCGTAAGAATTTCAACACCGCCGATACTCATATACGTCATTTCGCTGAGCAATGCAATACCTAATCCTTTATCGCTGGGATACTTAAGACTGTCAATAACGTGAAGCACATCCATAAAAGCAAGAACAGTATTGCTCAACGGAAGATAAAACGGCTGGCAAACCAGCTTTATTTCCGGCATAAGCTGAACGTCATTTTCAATCTCGAACGCTTTATGCGCAAGGAACCTTCCGCCTTCAATCATTCTTTCATACTTATCCTTGGCAAAATCTCCAAGATCAGCTGCGCCGATTGCACCCACGCTGAAAAGAACGTTGGTTTCTTTAATTCTATTAATCTCTCTCCTCAACTCGCCCGGATAATCAGCACTTATCATTGAATTTTTGCTGCCCAAAGTGTTGGGATGAGCTGAAAAATTAAGATACCAGGTTTCACGGCTACCATCATCGGGAACAAACCTGAAACGCGTAAATACATCGTTGGGAAAAATAGGCTCACGCCAATCATTAACCGCTTCAGGCACACGGATATTACCGTGATAAAGCTTACCGATCTTACGCTTATTGTAAGCATCAATGCATGCAAATTTTATTGCACCCTTCACAAGGAGCATATAGTTCTTATCCTTACCCGATTTCGGAAGCATACCCCAATAACCAACCGTATCAACGCCTGCGTGAGTGTGAGTACAGCTGATTGTTATATGCCTGCATCCGCTTTTTTCGCAAAAGCTGTCCAAAGATCTACGGATATCACGAATATCGTAGCCTGTAAGCCCTACCAGGTCAGCGCTAACAAGAAGCATACCTTTCCCGTCACAGCAGTCAAGCCACATCGCGTTTACGGTAAGAGGGTCAAGCACACCCTTGATTTTGTTGCCGATATTGTAACCTGCAAGCCAGTATGGCTTTTTGTCAAGATCATCCGGCATTACCGTAACCGACGAAAAGCCGCAGTTAAAACGGTCAGACACAGGATTTTTCATTTTGATGCACGGTGCATCGGGAATTTCAGGTGCTGTCGAGTGCTTGGAATTGAACTTATTTGCGCTGCGCTTAACAATGGACGTTACCGTCTTTGATGCCAAATCAAGAATATTCATCATCAAACCTCACTTATTATTCATCATCTTTCTTAGGCGGCATAATGGGACCGTCAAATCTGTAAATGCTCTGTTTTTCAATGTCAATTGCAGGCATCACAATCGGAGGAATACCTGCATTTGCGGTTACTGTTGTTATAAGAGCGCGTGCATAAGGAAAAAGCTCCTTATATGTTTCGTGGTGGATTTTTTCCTTTGCAACTCCGTCTTCAAAGGTAAAAATACCTTCCATAACAACTTTGATTCTGAATTTATCGGAAAGCTCCTTAGCTGATGCACTGAGTGTAATCTCAGCCTTGCAGGTATTGGTGCGCGAGTAATTTACGTTATATGAATACTTGTGTTCAATCTCAAGTTTTGTTCCGTTTTCAACCGTGTTTACCAAAGTTATTTCCTTGGCACGGTAAGCTTTAAGGTTAACAGTTTTCATAAAACACACCCCTTCTTTTTATTTGAATTTTATCATATTCAATCACAAATATCAATACTTATTGAAATCTGCTTTTTATCGTGGTATAATCCATAATATAAAGCGAGAAAGGGTGCAAACCTATGATAATAAGACCCGTTACACCTCCCGATGCTGCGCAGCATAATATGGTTATGTCACAAGCATTTATTTGTAAAATTAAGCCTGAGGAGCTTAACATATTCCCGACCACACCGCTCATCGGTGCCTTCGCTGATGACAATTCAACTCTTATCGCCCAATTAGAAATCAACGATATGATGTCACGATTCTGCGGAAACCAACTCAGATGTATAGGAATTGGCGGAGTGGCAACAAAGCCTGAATTCAGACGTGCAGGCGCTGTCAGAAAGCTTTTTGACCATATTTTCGAACAAGAATGGGATATCAGCGTTCTTTACCCTTTTTCAACCTCATATTACAAAAAATTCGGCTACGAAACGGCAAGCCTTGGACTTAGAGCAACAACGGAGTTTACTGAGCTTTCACATATCGAAAGAAGCTTCAGTGTAGAACTTTTTGACGGCTCTCAACTTAACACTCTGCTTGATTTATATAATAAAACATTTAAAAACTATAATCTCTCTTTTATTCGTACAGACAGCAGACATTTTGCAGACAAGCCCTATGAAACAACAAAATACACTTATATGTGGAAGGATACCAACGGAGATTACAAAGCCTTTGCCACTTACTCTGTTGACAGAGAGAAAAGCTGTGTTGTTGTAAATGAGATTGGATTTACCGACAGAGATTCAATGCTCGGAATTCTCGGATTTTTGAGATGCTACGACGGTAACCAAAAAACAATAACATTCACAAACCTCCCCATTGACAGCCCGATAATTAATGTTTTCGGTAACCTGAACAGAGTTAGTATGGCCTGCTACAACGTGGGTGCAATACGCGCAATAAACGTTGAAAACATCCTTAAAGCGAAGCTTTGGCCTGAAGAATACGGCTCTTTTATCCTTAAATGTAATGATACGGTTGCAAGAAACAACAAAACATTTGAGGTTGAATACCAGAACGGTGAATGCTCTATAACAACCACATACAAATCTCCTAATGTCATTCTTGACCCGCCTGCAGCTTCAAAAATCCTGCTTACAGGATTTGACGGAAGAGAGGATAACCTTTCATTCATAGAAGGCGCTGAATTTAAAGGTAACTGCAACGGTTTTATCAAAGCATTCAAGCCTATGGGCGCATTCCTCACAGGTGGATTTTAAACGGAAAAGCCCCGACTTTTACAGTAACTTCTGCAAAAGCCGGGGTTATTTTTATCCGAAAACTTCTTCCGATATCTTCTGCGCAATTCCCATATCAAACAGAAGTGACGGAAGTATATATTTATCCCTGATATCTCTTGTAAACAAAAACGTTGCAGACGTTTCACTTTCAGGCAAGCCGATTTCCTTCACTGTAACAGCCGCACCTATATCTGCAAGCAAATCAATCACAAAATCCGTATCAGGAAGCTCCTCTCTGATTATACCAAGGATTTTGTCCCAATTGTTTTCAATTCTTTCAAAACGTTCAAGATGCTTGTGACGGTTGTATATGTCCTCTTTAAGCTGAGAATCAATCATAGCCTGAGCACCTCTGCCAAGGAAATCTCTGAGCTGTTTAAAATGATTATCAGGACAAAAAGCTTCGATATGCTTAAGCGCAAGCTCTCTGTCAGGTTTAACGGACTTTACTCTGTCATAAACCCTCAGCGCAAGCACTGTACCTATTGCACACTGAATTCCGTGGAAATCCATAGGTGTTGAAAACTCAAGAGCACGCATATCCCAGATGTGTGAAAAATAGTGTTCAACACCCGAGGCAGGGCGGCTGATACCCGCATAATTCATAGCGATGCCTGAGATAATCATACCCTCCATAATATTTCGCACGGTATCTTCATCACGGTCATTAATATGTTTTGCACTTTCAACACATTTTTTCAGCGCATATCGCACAATAGAGGCAACCTCCTCGCAATAATACTCACCGGTAACAAGATTACCTATGCGCCACTCGCATATACTGATATACTTTGCCAGCATATCACCGAAGCCTGAGCAAATCATTTTAACGGGAGCATTGCAAAGCACGTCAATATCACCGATTATAACTTCAGGGCACTTACTGTCGAGAGATATTTTCAGCCCGTCGCGAATCATAGAAGACGTTGCCGAAGCATATCCGTCCATTGACGGAGCAGTTGCTACAATAATATAAGGCTTGTTTGCTGTTGCAGCAAGCAGTTTACATATATCATTTATCACGCCAGAGCCCACACCGATGATAATATCGCATTGAGCTGAATAGTGCATAAACGCAGCACCAACTGCACTCTCATCAGGCTCGAAATGCTTATGCGGATAAACATAATCGTTATAATGTATTCCGCTATCGGTGAGTAGTTTTTTAACCGACTCCCCTGCCGCAGATTCAGTGTTAACATCAGATACAACGTAAGCGCAGGATGCGCCGAAATCTTTTACAAAGTCACATATTTTCAGCAATGCATCCTTTTCAATAACAGCTGCTTTTAAAGTGTTTTTATGCACCTTACCGCAGTTACATTTATATTCATTTCTTGCAAGCAACGCTTCAAGACTGTATTTTTCACACATTTACGTCAACCTTCTTTTCACACTTGTTATTGAAGAAATCAAGCATTGCATCAATGGTCTTGCATGCAGGCTCACTCTCAGGATAAAGAACACTGAAAACATGTTCAAGGTGCTTACCGTCAGTTTTATCCCAATACATATATTTCGCATCCGCACCGACTTTCTTCAAATCCTCGTATGCTCTGCGTGTCTGAGTTTTGGCAAGAAAATCACCTGAGCTGGTCACAAGGAAATACGCAGGCAGCTTTGCGTATTTAAGTAAATCTCCAAAATTCATATAACTGCCCCAGGGCTGTGATTTATAATTCTTCCCAAGGCATGAGCGTGTGTAAACACCAATCGGAAACGGTACATCCATATATGCAACAGGTGAAACAAGACCGACACAGTTAAATTGAATGGAGTTTGGTTCAACAGAAAAAATCTGTTGAAGTTCATCGGACTCATTTATCACCGAAGCAAAGCCTGCAAGCTGACCGCCTGCCGAATCACCGGTAAGCATTACTCTTGAACGGTCACAGGGGTAAGAATCCATTAAAACATCAATCTTTTTAAGTGCAGCAAAAACGTCCTGAATCTGCTGAGTAACATTAACACGAGGTACAAGGCGGTAGCTTATTGAAAAGACGACGTATCCCCTTTGTGCGATATGCAGGTTATAATTCTTATTCAATTCCTTGTCACCGTACATCCAGCCGCCGCCGTGAATATCTATAACAACCGGCAAAAAAGGCTTGGCGGATACTTCAGGATAATATACATCAAGAAGATGATAACTGTCGCCGTCATCAATATAAGGAATATCGCAAGCTTCAATCAAATCATCAGGATACTTCTGCTTTGCCAGACGCTTATTATCGCCTTTTTCGGTGTTTTTCCACAACAAATTAAATACTGTAAACCTATCCATAATGCACCCCCGCTTTTAATAATACTATTATAACTCACACACAGAAATCTGCAACATAAATTTATATGTTTTTAATAAAAAACAGGCTGCGTAAACACAGCCTGTAAATATTCCATAATTCAATTTTAAAATTTTGAGCCCGCAGCCGCTTAAACCGTTTTAAAACATTATCTGTTTTCAACTTCGGGCTTCAGCTTCAATTATTAATCGGTTTTGCCGATTGAAAATCATCATTTGCCCGTCTTATCAGTTACGGTTTTCCTTTACGGCTGCGAGCCCGAGAACTGCTGAGTACATCGGTACCGCCTCCTTAGAATTCAGATATTTATTTTTTAGACTGAGTTTCGGAC
This sequence comes from Acutalibacteraceae bacterium, assembly GCA_045592385.1. Taxonomy (GTDB): domain Bacteria; phylum Bacillota; class Clostridia; order Oscillospirales; family Acutalibacteraceae; genus CAG-177. The sequence goes on along the minus strand of JAZNUP010000057.1, from coordinate 12,071 downwards.
TCTCTCTGAAAATACCTTAAAAATCACTCTTAAACTATTTAACAGTCAATTACATTTTATTTATTAATTCTGTTCCTCGTAAGTTTCGAGTTATGATTTTTACTTTATTTTTTAAGGTTATTTCCAGGAGTTTTTTATTTCCGTCTCCTGTCTTCGTTTATACAATAACACACTTTTTGTTAATTGTCAATAGTTTTTTTCAACAATTTTATAAATTTATGTATTTTTTCACTTATATTTATTTGCTATTGACTAAAAAGGATTTTGGGGTTAAAATAAATAGGTAATAAAATTGACCGAAAGGAATATAATTATAATGAGTGAAGAATACACCCCTGACATAGTAAGTATCGTTGACGAAGACGGTAAAGAACATGTTTTTGAAGAGCTTGACAGAATTGAAACCGACAACGGAAAATTCGTTGCTCTCCTCCCCTTATATGATGATGCTCAGGCTATGCTCGAAGAAGCCGGTGAGCTTATCATTCTCAGCGTTGAGGAAATCAACGGTGAAACTTATCTTGAACCCATTGAAGATGATGAAGTATTCAACGAAATCGGAAAAATCTTTGAAGAAAGACTTTCTGAGTTCTTTGAGTTTGACGAAGAATAATAAATAATTATTTACACCCTGCCTTGTGCGAGAAATGCGGTTTCATTGTAACCCAACACGTAATAAAAGGGAGCCGGACTCCGGCGGCGGATTGCAGACCTCCCGCTTTACAGCGGACGAAGGGAGCGTGAAAACGCTGGGAGGCACCCACCTGCAGAGAGCAGGTTACGACAAACCGCATCGGCTTGGCGGGGCTTATTTTTGAAAAAATCACGGAGGTAATTAAATTGCGCAAGCTTGTTGAAGCTGATATTCTTGATATCCTCCCTTGCGAGGACGGATTTATATATCTTTCCAGAGAAACTCTTACCGGCGGCAACGTTGCCGGTGTTATTCACAGATACAACCGCAGTGATGACAGACTTTCACAGGCAACCATCACCGATTACATAGAAGTAAAATTCGGAATTAACGGCCAGATAATCGCAAAGGAGCTTGTTGATTTTATAACCTGTAAAACCGCAACCTTACACGATGGTGCAACCCTGGCGGTTTATCCTGACGGCAGCTATAAAATTGTCAGAAACGGCAAGCTTACCGATGTCGATGAACTTATTTACCTTTCTGCCCCCGCCTGCTCTCCTGCCGTTACGGGCAGAGACGTATGGTTTGCCGTACCCGATGTAAATGCCGTAATCAATTACTCTATTGAGCACGGACGCGTTGATTTAAGAATCGGCGGCCCCGCAACAAAAGCGTTCTGCCACCCGATAGATTTGAAAATCTACGCAAACAAGCTCTATATCTGCAACGAGTATTCTTACAAAATCCGTTGTATCAAGCTCGACAGTTATACCGTTGAAGATTACCGCACCTTCAACGAAGAAGTCAAGTGCTTCTTCCGTTCAGGCGAAAATGAATATGTTCAGTTGAAGTCCGGCATATATCTTCTTTAATCAAAACAAAACAATTCAGGGTCTGCTTATTTCCAAAGCAGACCCTGTTTTTTGTTATTGCGATTATTTGTTATAACTCAACGGGAAGGTCAGTTTCCGTGATAACGTGTGAGAAGAAGAACTGTTCTCTTTCCTTGGAGTTGATAACGGTTACAGGCTTAATCTGATTGAGAACAACGCCCTTGCCGCGAAGCATCTCTCTGTAATCCCAATAAGTTTTTTCCTTAAGGAAAAGAACTTCAGGTCTGTTGAGCATACCCCAACGTCTGTACTTGTAATACTTCTCGTTAACTTCCTTGAGCTGTTCATCAAGAATGTCTATGCAAGCCTGTCTTTCCTCTTCAGTAAATGCCTTATCAGCTTCAGCAAGCATACAGTATCTGGGCGGATTGGTTGAATAGTCACCATAGAAGCTGAAGCCCTTGAACTCAGTACCCACAGCTTTTGCTGTTTCAACCGCTGCAAAGTCAACCATCTGGGTTGTTGTCTTTTCGTTGGCAATATTCATACTGAGGTTACGTCTGTAACGCAGCTGAATTTTGGGAGTGTTATTGTGCATACCGGTTACGGTAACAACGTCTTCGATTCTGTATCTGTAAAGACCGGAGAAATTAGAAACAATCATTTCATAATTCTTGCCAACCTCAAGGTCAGAAATAAGAAGAGGCTTTGCATTGTCCTCAGCATCCTCTGCACCGTCTTCAACGGGAAGGAACTCAAAGAATATGCAATGAGGAAGAAGCACGCCGTCGTCAACGTTAAGCTCGGTAGGCATTGAGAAGAAGCCTTCAGCAGCTGCATAACCCATATTGTGGAGCGGAAGATCACCAACATACTTGCGGAGCTTATCAACGTAAACAAGAAGGTTAGAGCTCATCATACCGTAGCCCCAGCAAAGTCTGGGCCAGATTCTGGGAGCAATGGGAGTGTCAAACCCCTTTTCAAACTCTGCTCTGAGTTCGGCAGCTCTTGAGGGATTGGGCTTGAATTTCTTAGAATAAGCCTTGCGAAGCTCAGGGGTAATCCTTACTTCAGGGCTGATAATACCCTTTTCAATATCATTGCAAAGCAATTCCCAGTTCTCTACAAGATAATCAAACATTGTTGTAAGAAGAGTTACAACAATTGAACCAAGATAGCTTACCTTTCTGTTTTCAAGCGCAAAACGCAGCTGAAGGTATGAAGTATCAAGAAGTTCTTCGTGCTCGGGATAAAGAAGAGAGTTGGGAGACGTACAGAAGAAGGGTGTGAGCGGTCTGAGATATCTGAGAGGAATCTGACCCGCGCCGTTGCACATCTTGCCGTCCTCAAGCTTATGACCGGAAAGAACAAGAACAAGAGGACCCATCTGAGAAGGCATCTTAATGCCCTTATGTTTCTTAAGCCAGTGATGAGCGGTTGCAACAGAGCAAGAGAAACCGATGCACTGCATATTCCACAAATCCTTGATGCTCTTGGGAAGAATCTTGGGCTTGCCCACACTGCCCGAAGATGAGCAGTAACGGATGTTGGGACCTGTGAACATAAGATTCTTTTCTTTGTTCTGAATCATTCTTTCAACGTAAGGCTCATAGTCCGCATACGTAGTAATCGGAACCTTATTCTGAAAATCTTCTATTGAATGAATATCATTGAAATTGAACTTTTTGCCAAGTTCGCAGTTTTTGTTTCTCTTAATGATTTTCTTGAGTGTGCTGTTCTGAGCTTTCATGGGGTTCTTTGTGAAATGGTTGATTTCAATAAGCGATACGTCGCCTAACCATACGCCGATGTCTGAAAAATTCATTTTCTGTTCACTCCTCATAAATAATAAATATGGGCAATTATATCATATTTCCCGCATAATAGTCAAGTTTCTGCCGCTTTTAACAAAAATTTAATAAAATATTAATGTTTGAGTTCATCATATAACAAATCAAATCGCAAAAATCAGGTTTGCTTTGTAAAAAGCGAGTTATACTCTTGCAATTATAAGCTCAGTAATAAGAACTGCAACGCACGAAAAAGCCGCAACTTTTACGAGACTCTTTTCAAAATAAGCAAACACCATAGCAACGGCAAATCCTATAAATGCAGACAGTCCGTATGATGTTGAATAAAAAATCGCAGGTATTGTCATAACACTGAGCACGGCATAAGGCACATAGTGTAAAAACGAAAGAATAAATCTGTTGGTAATCTGTTTTTTAACAAGTACCATCGGCAACATTCTTATAAGATACGTAACCCCGGCGCTGACAAGCAAATAAACACCGAAGCTGTAATTATTATTCATCTGTTTCGCCCTCCTTTTTTTCAACATCAATCGGAGCGACAACCGCAAAAACAGCGCTTGCAACAACACTGCAGATTATTATTACAAAGCCCTGAGAAATCCCACTTAAAGCAGGGATATATCTGAATGCGCAGCTCAGCGCCACAGCAAGAAGTACGCACAACGCAACAGGTCGGCTTTTCTTTGTTTCGGGCACAACAATTGCAACAAACATACCGTAAATCGCAAGTCCGAGAGATGATATAACCACCTGAGGCAAAACGTTACCGGCTACCGAACCTATAACCGTACCTGCACTCCAGCCAAGATACGGGGTAACTATTAGTCCGTACATATAAGCTTTGCAGAGACTTCCTTTTTGCGATGATGAAACGGCAAAAACCTCATCAGTGTTTACAAACGAAATCAGCAGTCTGTCCAGCATATTAAACTTTTTATCAATCTTCTGTGAAAGCGAAAGAGACATCAGTGAATAACGCAGATTAATAACTAACTGAGCCACCGCAAGCTCCAAAAGAGTTCCTCCTCCTGCAATAATGGGAACTGCGGCAAGCTGGCCGGCCGAAGTAACGTTTGTCATAGAAATCAGCAGGGATTGCAAAACGCTCATTCCGCTTTCAACAGCAAAAATACCGAATGCAAAAGCTACCGCGAAGTAGCCAAAGCAAATCGGCAATCCGTCAGATATTCCATTTTTAAATTTCACTGCATTTTCTGTCATAAAAAATCACCGGCTTTTGCAAAATAACAGATAATAAAATAGCACAACACTACGGCAAAATCAACAAAAAACGCAAAAATATTTTGTTCACAATAAACATCAAGGCGTCCAAAGACAATACATCTTTGAGACGCCTTAAATCATACATCAGAGGCTGTTTATATACGCAGAGCAACCGGAGGCGGCAATTGCACCGTCAGAAGCGGCGGTAACAATCTGGCGTATTGTTTTTGTTCTTGTATCACCTGCTGCAAAAATGCCTTCAGCGCTTGTTCTGCAATCTTCACCGGCAACAATATAGCCGTTTGCATCAAGATTGATAACATCTTTAAAAATTCCGTTATCAGGCGAAAGACCTATTGCCACAAAAACGCAATCAGTTGCAAATACCTCTTCCGCTTGTGTTGCTGCATTTTTAAGAACAATACTTTCAACCTTGCTTTCTCCGTCAATTCTTACGGGAGTATAAGACATAAGCTTAACAATATTCTCCCTTGAATTTACGGAATTCACAAGATGCTTTTCGGCTCTGAATTCCTCACGTCTGTGAACAAGATAAACCTTTGAGCAGATGTTGGAAAGATAAAGAGCGTCTTCAAGAGCGGTATTTCCGCCGCCTACAACAACAGCAGTTTTACCCTTAAAGAACGAGCCGTCACAAAAAGCGCAGTAAGAAACTCCCAATCCCGAAAGCCTCTCCTCTCCGTCACAGCCGAGCTTGCGCCTTTTAGCGCCGTTTGCAATAATAACAGTTTTTGCTTCATACTTGTTATCGGCGGTTACAACTGTTTTGAAAGCTGAGTTATCTTCAATTCTTTCAACGTTTTCAAAATTGAGCACGGCGCCAAGGTCGGTCGCCTGCTCATACATATTCTGTGAAAGTTCCCAGCCTGAAATCTTTTTAATGCAGGGATAGTTCTCAACCTCAGGAGTAGTGGTCATCTGACCGCCGTACATTGCAGATTCAAGAATCATACAGTCAAGACCGGCACGCGCCGCATAAATAGCTGCACTGAGGCCCGCAGGACCCGCTCCGATAATTATAACGTCAAACATATTTACACCTCAAATATCAATAATCATATAGTTGTTTTCTGTGCCAAACGACAAAGCTCTCAAAGTTGAATATTCAACACCGTTTACGGTACTCTCTGCACCCGGATGGTAATGACCCATATACACGTGGCTTACGTTGCCGCTGTCTGCAATAATGCTGTTAACAGCAACCGCATTTCTTATAAGATGATGATGCTCTGCCGAATAATCAAGGCATTGATGAACGAACACCGTGCAATCCAAAGATTTATCGGCAAGCAAACCTCTGAACCATTCAAGCTGCCGCGGGGGTATATAAGAATTTGTCCAATCATTATACGGTGGTTGATATTCGCTACCGTCATCACTATAGCTTGCATCAAGCATAATAAGGCGCTTACTGCTACCGGTATCAATACACAGCGGCGACAATTCAAAGCCTGATTTATTTTCAAAAACTTCCCTCGAATAAATCTCACAGTCGTGATTTCCTCTTATCAGAACTCGACGGACGGGATAACCGTCAAAAAGCTGAGCAACATTTCTTATATTAATCTCATTTTGCTCCGCGTTCTCTTCATAATGCATTAAATCGCCGAGGCAAACAATAAGCTCAACACCGTTCACTTTGAAGTCCTCAAGCATATCGGCGATTTTTGTAAGAGACAGTGTAGGGAGCCGACCGTCGGGCAAATCAAAGGTGCAGACGTGAGAATCGGCAAACAATCCAATTTTCAAAACATCACCCCGATAAATAATAACACAACATTTAAAATATAGCAACTGTAATAACGCAACTAAAACAACAATAAAATATAACAAAAAACCGCGGAGGTAAAATATGAAAAACGAAAAAGCGCACACATACAGTATTTTAGGAATAATTTTCACTTCTCTTGTAGGAACACTTTTTCATTTCACATATTCACTTTCAGGTGAATCACAAGCTGTTGCTCTGTTTTCAGCCGTAAACGAAAGCACGTGGGAGCATAACAAGCTGATATTTTTCCCCTTTCTTGTTTTCACGGTTATAGAATACTTCGCCTACGGTAAAAACACTAAGAATTTTTTTGCAGCAAAACTAATCGGTTCAATTGCAGGTATGTTTACCGTTGCAAGCGCGTTTTATACTTACAGCGGAATTCTGGGCACCAACTATGCAATAGTAAATATTTTGATTTTTATTCTTGGTGTAATTGTTACTTATTACGTATCTTATAAAATTATTGAAACCGAAACTTTTCTCAGTAATTCATTCTTGCAAATAATCAGCATTGCGGCTTTAATAGCTATATGTGCAGCATACTTTGTTTTCACCTTCAATCCGCCTGAAATCGGAATTTTCAAGGATCCTGTCACCGGCGGTTACGGTATATAAAAAAGCGGCAGGAGCCCCCCTGCCGCTTAAAATTTTATCTTATTTCAAAATCACTGTCCGTCTTTAACAAATCGGGATTGTCTGTTATGCAGCTTCTTTTATAACCGTCTTTACTGTTAAAGTAGTAAACGTCGCCGCCGTCATTACCGTTTACTGTTTCAAAGTGATCCTCATTCCATATAAGTGCCGCTCCGTTATCACAGGCAACGCCTGAAAGAGACTGAGTTTTTACAGCGTCGTTAAACACCTGCCAATACTCACTTTCATAATGAGGAGAATGACAAAACGGCAACAAACCTATGCAATCAACAAACATAAACGAATGATCCTCTGCGCAATCGTCATATCCTCTGTCAAACCAGCACATTGAACCGCTGCTGTAACCGGAAAGAACAGTGCCGTTTATATAAGCTTCCTTAAGATACTTATCAGCCTTTGTCTGAGTCCATACATCCATAAGGAACTTGAGGTTTCCTCCGCCTGCATAAACAATATCCGCTGAGAGAATCTGAGAAGCTATTTCTTCCTCGGTAAGAGTTTTATCTGTAAGAAGCAGAATTGAATATTCACAGCCGAAATGCCTGAACATTTCTTCAATCGCTTCATCCCCGTTTATATCGTCAAATCCCGCAGTAGGCAAAAACAGAACCTTGGGATTTTTCTTTCCGCTCAGTTCAACAATTCGCTGAGCAATAGGATAAACCTCACCGTCAGAATAGCATCCGCCGCCAACACAAACAATCTTTCCCATTTTTCTTCCGCGACAGACCGTACGTAAGCACAGTCTGCCTTACCTTATCATTTAATATTTACACCCGAAAACAAGCTTTCAGGTATATATCCCATTGTACAGGAACCGTCATCAAAAGTCAATCTTACAAAGTAACCATTTTCAGTGCGAACACCTGTCAACAGAGTTTTATCACTTATCATCTCAACAGTTTCGGGGTCAGTAACAACTTTGTCGGCAGTCAGCTCAGGAACATCTCTTTCAACGTTAACACCGAAATGGCATCCTGTGAATTCAAGTGAACTCTTCATGCCGTAGAACAAAACATCTTCAACCTTATCAGAGAAAAGCTCTGCTTTTACAATCTGTTTTTCAGACTTGAAATATTCCGAAAGGTCTTCATTTTCTAAATAAGCAACGGTATTGCTCATAGAAGGATAAACAGGAATACTCATCACCCAGAAATCATGAAGCCAGAGTGCAGACCCCCTGTCTTCAAACACCTTGGAGCTCACCGCTTCAACAGAAATCGTTGCCCCTTCCAAGCCGAAATCCTCGGAAACCTCAGAATAAGCGTACTCTCTGTCAGTTACCGCAAACATTATAAAACCGACAGGTGTTTCGGTTGTGTTCCTGCATATCGGCATTCGGTCCGCTTTGATATCGGTAACAACCTCATTCATCATTTCATACAAATCAATTTTGTTCAAAACACTCATTCTGTCAAGCTTGGGAGATACAAGAGCAACAGCGTATCCTGACGTATAAATTTCACCGTTGTTCGCAGGGTCAAGCTTCTCAACAACGGCATCCTTATAGTTTTCGCTCTGAGTAAGCTTTACAAGCTTTGATGCGGTTGAATATTTTACTGCGTTGTAGCATCTTACAACCCTACTTTTATTTTTGAGAGTATACTCAATCACAATATTGGAATCATAGCATTTTTCGTTAATATCCGTTACGCCGTAAGGCTCTTTATAGCCGCCCGTTTCGTTAATTTCTTCATTAACCTGACGTATAAGCTCTATATCTTCCTTACTGTCAAAGCCGGCTATAAGTGAATCACTGCTGCCAAAGAACATAAGGTCGGTAAAGTATGCTTCTTCGGTCATTTCGCTGCCTTCGTAATAGAAGGAATCCCGCACACTGTTTGTAAACGGAGCTGCATAAACGTCACCTACACCGGTTGTAACGGCAACGCTTTCAATATCATCGGCATCCGGAACTGAAGTAAAGCCAGCCGAAAGAGGACTTGCAAATAAAACGCATACTGCAGCCAGAACCGCAGCTTCTATACCAAGCATCCAGCTCTTTTTAAGCATTTTTTTTGCAGAACGGAGAACACAGGCATGAATTACAATCCACACCACAGCAAGCAGCAGAACGCTGAATACGGCAATCACGCTCTTTTGGTTGTTTGTAAATCCTTCGTAACCAAGTATTTCAAACACAAGAGTGTAGATAACAAGAGACAAGGACACAACCGCAATCTGAGTGAGAGGTAAGCACATTCCAAGGAATCCCGCTTTCTCTGCCTTTCTTCTCCTGAACGAAACTACTGCCGCTACATAAAGAACTGCGCATATAACCGCCCAGAAGATAACGGGAAGGAAATCGGGAGCAACCCATTCTTCCGTTGACAGATGCATAAGGTAACTCTTACCGTTTACACTGAAAGTAAACGGATTGCCGAACGGAAAACTATTGAACGCTGACGCTCTGCGATATCCGCTGTCATCACCGGTAACCCAGTAAGTAAACAGATAGGGTGAACCGTAAACAAAGTTATTGAAAAGAGTTTCAACGAACTTGGAAAACGCGGTAATTATTGCAGCTATGGATACGGTATATACCATACCTTCAACTACGGAACCGACAAAATTTAGTATAAATGCAGTAAGTGTAAAAATAAGCATTGCGCTTACAAAAGATGCTGTTGAACGGTAAATAACCGCCAACATAAGCTCCTTTGTAAAACCAAAAAGCCATATGTTACCCGCAAAAGCAACAAGATAAGGAATCAGCGAAGCCGCTATCAGCATTACAGCGCCCGCAAGATACTTTGCAGTAAAAAGAGAGTTTCTTGTGATAGGAAGGCTGTAATATACGTTAACGGATTTCTTGGAGCAGATGAACTTAAAAATCATTACCGCAAGCAATGCAGCAATAAGCATAAGACTCAGGTATGCGAAATACACACCGTCACTCAGAGCACCTCTTGAGATAACGTAAGTAAAGCCCTTTAAATAACTTTCTGCGCCAGCTGCCGAAGCGTTGATATTGTTGGGGTCCATCTGATTGATATAATTCTGATAAACCTCATAGAATCCTCTGAGTGAAAAGTATACCGACACTATAACAGAATAAATCAGAGGAACAAAAAAACACTTTTTAAGCGCGCTTTTAAAAGTATAAAGGAAAGGATTAGCCGAAGATTTCTTTGAAGTCATAATCTGAACCCTCCATTTCTGCAAGGAATATTTCTTCAAGTGAGAGCGGATATTTTTCAATGAGCAAGGGCTTCATTGCATTGAGTTTATGCTCAGCTTCATCAAAGTTACCCTCTACAACAAAGGTGATTATTTTTCCGTCCTTCTTGAAATTCTTGTGGTTGATTGCAATAAAATCAGCCTGTGTTTTTTCATCTTCAAATACAACACGGAACTTTGCACGGCTTGCACTTATATCATCAACGTTGCAATCCATAACAAGCTTTTTGCCGCCGATAAGAGCAATGCGGTCACAGATACCAGCAAGCTCGTGCAGATTGTGAGAAGATACAATAACACTGCATTCACGCTCTGCCATATATTCCATAACCATATTATTCATAAGGTTACGCTTTGAAGGGTCAAGACCGTCAAAGCTTTCATCGAGCAGAAGAATCTTCGGATTTGTGCTCATACCGAGTACAAGTTCTCCCTGCCTCTGCATTCCTTTGGAAAAGCTGTTTATTCTTGCTTTTTTATCAAGCCCGAAAACGTTTATAAGCTTATCAAAGGTTTCAAATGAAAAACCCTTGTAATATCCCGAATAAAACTTAGCCATATCGTAAAGCGATGCATAAGGTTCAAAATAAAGGTCATCAGGCACGTAGAAGATTTTCGCCTTTTGCCTTGCACTGTCAAACACGTTTTCGCCGTCAATAAGTACTTCGCCGCCATCAGGTCTGTAAACACCCGCAACAGTTTTTAGTACAGTTGTTTTACCTGCACCGTTGTAGCCTACAAGGCCATAAACAGATGCTTTATCTACTTTAAACGACAGATTTTCAACCGCCGTAAAATCACCGAATTTTTTAGTTACGGATTTCAACTCAATCATTGCCTGATTCCCCCTTATACAGTTGATTTACAAGTTCAATTATTTCTTCTTTCTGTATCCCCCTGGATATAGCGGATTTTACTGCATCCGTTATATCCCTGTAAACGACCTGCCTGAGCCCATCATTGGCGAGTGCATTATCGTTTACGAAGCATCCTGTACCCGAAACGGAGTAAATAACCCCCGCCGTTTCAAGTTCAGAAAATGCTTTTTTGACAGTATTGACGTTTATTCCCGTTTCACTTGCGATTGATCTTATAGACGGCAGCTTTTCATGCGGACTGAGCGTACCGAGCCTTATAAGAGTCATCAGCTCATTTTTGATTTGCTCGTAAACGGGAACTCTGCTTCGTTTGTCAATAATTATCACGCAATCCCCCCTTGTGTGTCATAACTGTGATATCTGTGATATCACAGTTATATGATAACACAAAAAAATCAAATGTCAATAGAAAAAACGGATTTTCACAAAAAAATGTAAAAATCCGTTTTGTATACAGTTAAATTATTTTATACATTATAAATGATGCATCATTGAGCGGTTGAATCATCACCGGTATTTTCCGCCTGAACAGTGTCATAATCCGTTTCAGCCTGAACAGTTTCTTCGTTCAAAGAATCAGAAGTGTCGGAATTCTCCTGTTCAGCTTCATCGTCGGGAACGTAACCGTCATCAGTCATAATTCTCATAAACTCATCGCCTTCAATCTTTTCAACGGCAATAAGTCTCTGAGCAACTTTTTCAAGCTTATCCTTATGCTCGGTAAGAATCTTTTCAGTTCTCGCATAAGCCTCATTGATAATCCTCTCAATTTCAGCATCAATCTCGGCAGCAACGCTCTCTGAATAATCCCTGGTTCTTCCGTAGTCTTTTCCCAGGAAAACTTCGCCGTTACCCGAACCGAATGCAATTGGGCCGAGTTTTTCGCTCATACCGTACTTTGTAACCATCTTGCGGGCAATATCGGTTGCTCTTTCGATATCGTTGGATGCACCGGTTGAAACGTCGCCGAGAATAATAGCTTCAGCCACACGGCCGCCAAGCAAGCCTACAAGACTGTCAAGCATCTTATTCTTAGAGGAATAGGTTTTATCCTCA
>JAZNUP010000056.1:0-24495 GCA_045592385.1 Acutalibacteraceae bacterium | reverse complement strand
CCGCCCGAAAGCTTTATGACTCTGAGCTTGAGCCCTGTGGTACCAAGCACGGAAAGAGCTTTTCTGGTAGCGGTCTGACCCGCTTCATCCGAATCGTAGCAGATATAAATTTCATCCGCATATCTTGAAAGCAGATTTGCCTGCTCAGCAGTAAACGCCGTGCCAAGGCACGCAATAGCATTCTCAAAACCCGCCTGATGAAGGGCTATAACGTCCATATAACCCTCTACAAGAATCAGCTTGCCCTCGTTTGAATTCTTAGCGGTATTCAGAGCGTAAACGCCCATACTTTTCTTATAAACCAAAGTATCAGATGTGTTTACGTACTTCGGCTTGGAATCGTCAAGCACTCTGCCGCCGAAAGCAATCACGTTGCCGCGCAGATCGATAATCGGGAACATAGCTCTGTTCCTGAAATTATCGTAATATGAAACTCTGCCGTTTTTGTCACTTCTTCTTGCAAGATTCGCCTCATACAGCTCAAGCTCTGTATACCCGAGCGATTTCATATGGCGTATGAGAGAATCCCAACTGTCCGGCGCATAGCCGAGCCCGAACTTTACAATAGTTTTATCCGTCAGCATTCGCGAATGGAAATAATCAAGCGCCTGCCGACCAAGTTCGCTTTTGAGGCATTTATGATAAAACCGCGCCGCCTCTCTGTTAGCCGAAAGAATTCTTGCGCGTTTTTTGGATAAAGTATCGTCAAATCCGTCCTCAGGCATGGACATACCTGCCATCTGAGCAACGGATTTTACCGCTTCAACGTAATCAAGATTCTCCGTTCTGCGCACAAACGATATAACATCGCCGCCCGCACCGCAGCCGAAGCAGTAAAAAGACTGCGTTTCGGGATAAACGGTAAAAGACGGGGTTTTTTCATTATGGAACGGGCACAGACCTACAAAGGTTTTACCGCGCCGCTTAAGGTTTACATAAGAGGAAATAACGGTTTCAATATCCACTTTTTCCTGAAGCTGCTGAATAAATCTTTCACTTATTTTCAAAATCCCGCCTCCTTTCCGCTTCATTTTAAAATATTAACGTTTCTTTTTTAGCAGTACTGCTGTTACAATTGCAATCACAACAACAAGCGCAGCGCAAGCAACTATAACTGTAACAGTTTTCGGTTTTTTGGTATCGGTTTCTTCTGCGAGTTCCCTGGTTGTTTCTTCTGATGTTTCTTCAAAAAGGGTTGTACTTACAGTTCCCGTAAGCTCCGGCTGTGTTTCCGTCACCGAAGGCAGCTGCGTTGTTGTTTCAGAAAGAGTGGCGGTAGCCGTAGTGGTTGTGGTAGTGGTAGTAGTTGTGGTAGTAGTGGTTGTGGTGGTTGTAGCAGGTTTTGTAGTTGTAGTGACCGGTTTGGTTGTAGTGGTAGTGGTGGGCTTGGTTGTTGTTTCGTTTTCAACCCCTTTTAGCACAGGGTCAGGAGCAAGCCCAAGACTTACGGGCGTAAGCAAGTAATACGAATCTGATGGGAACTTAATCTGACGGTTAAGCGCAGCCTTACCGTCCCATATAGTATTCTGCTCAAACATAGTTATATATCCGTTGCTGTAATCCTTAACTATTGCCCAATGGTCTGAGCCGGAATTTCTCATAGCCGCAGTAACGTAAATAACGTCACCTTTTTTCGGAGTATCGGTTTCAACAAAGCCGTAACCCTCAGTAAGCATTACCAGACCGGTGTTCATATATGCCAGAACCTCGAGGTTGTAAGCCTCTTTATAAAATCTCATAATCAGTTCGTTGCACTGATAGTAATAATCGTTTTCGTTATATCGGGCTTCTACGCCGCAGAAAGTATCAACAACAAACTCATCGCCCTTTATTTCAACCCAGGTGCAACCGGATCTGACATCGTCATACCAGTCAGCAAAAGCACTTGTGAAAGAACTTAAAACAATGAGAAACGCCGAAACAATAATTAAAGTAATTCTTTTAAAGTTCATTTTATCTCTCCACAAAAATCAAAGAAACGAATCGTTGATTTCGCTCCATGCCTTAGGAACATAAAGATTATTAAAAATCCTTACTGCGTATCTGTCCGTCATACCTGCAATAAAATCGCAGGCGGCAGTGCCGATACCGTCCCTTTCAATAACCTCCTTGAACTGGGCAGGGAGATTTTCAGGTTTTTTTGTATAGTGATAGTAAAGACGCTGAATCATATCAACCGCTTTACGCTCTTCACTTTTGCAGGCAGGATTTGTGTATACCCTGGCAAACATAAAGGTGTGAAGCTCGTCAAATGCCTGCTTAATTCCGCTCTCAAGCATTATATCATCCTCACTGTTTTCTATACAGCTTAGAACAAGAGTGTTTATTCTTGCGCTTTTGGAAGTGCCGAGCTCGTGGCGAATAGCGAGAGGAATATCATCCTCGCTCATTATTCCGGCTATGGTAGCGTCGTCAATATCGTGATTTATATAGGCAATTCTGTCCGCAAGGCGCACTATTCTGCCCTCAAGTGTTGCCGCCTGTTCACCGTTGGTATGGCGCTCAATACCGTTGCGCACTTCCCAGGTAAGGTTAAGCCCTTTTCCGTCCTTTTCGAGCACGTCAACAACTCTCAGACTCTGTTTATAATGAGCAAAGCCGCCCTCAGCTATTTCATTGAGAGCACGCTCTCCCGCGTGACCGAAAGGGGTATGGCCGAGATCGTGACCCAGTGCAATAGCTTCGGTAAGGCATTCATTTAACCTTAAAGCTCCCGAAATCGTTCTTGCAATCTGAGAAACCTCGAGGGTATGGGTAAGACGTGTTCGGTAATAATCACCTTCAGGGGATAAAAAAACTTGCGTTTTATGCTTAAGGCGTCTGAATGAGCTTGAGTGGATGATTCTGTCCCTGTCACGCTGGAAAGCTGTTCTTACAGGGCATTCATCTTCAAAACGCATCCTGCCCTTGCTGTTTTCGCTAAGCGCCGCTTTGTCGGACAAAATCTGCCTTTCACGCTCCATAGCAAGCTCTCGTAAGGATTTTTCCACGCCTTTTCCCCCTTTTTTAAAGTTGTTTCAATATTATATACGAGCAAAATCCGCCGATTCCTGCAATTTTTTTGAAAAATTTTAAAAAATCTCAAAAAATTAAGAATCAGCGGTTATTTTCAATCTATATCGGCAAACTCCTCGCTCAAAAGCTCGGCACTGTACCTGCCGTTACTTGCCTCAACAAGCTTTGCATTAAACTGCTCTGTAAGGTCACTTCTCAGTCTGAACTTAAGTGTAACGGCATCCTCAAACAAGGTATCCTCAATCACGCCGCCTGCTTCAAGCACCATAGGTGACAGTTTACCGTAAAAATAATAGTCACACTTAACACTCATATGGCTGCACATTGCTCTGGTAACAATTCCGCCGGCTTCAACTGCGATTGAGGCAGAGTGGGAATACGCCCTTACAAGCCCGCCGCCGCCAAGAAGAATTCCGCCGAAATAACGGGTAACCACAACAACGCAATCAACCAAGCCCGCCTTTTCAAGCACGCTTAATGCAGGAACCCCTGCCGTACCCTGAGGCTCGCCATCGTCCGAATAGCGCTTAAGGTTGCCTTCCCTCAAGATGTATGCAGAAACGTTGTGTGTTGCATCCCAGTGCTTTGATTTTATTTCTGCAATAAAATCCTGAGCCTGCTGTGCAGTAGTAACCGGGGCTATATATCCGATAAAACGGGAGCGTTTTTCTGTAAACTGGGCGCTTGCGCTTTCTCTTATGGTTTTATAGCTTTCCATAAAAGCCTCCTGAATAAAAAAAGCAAGGCGGCGCACTGAAGCGCCGCCGGACTTTTTTAAATTATTTGCCCTGGTTCATCATGTTGAAACGCTTGTTGAAACGGTCAACACGTCCGCCGGTATCAACGAGCTTCTGCTTGCCTGTGAAATAGGGATGGCACTTGGAGCAGATATCAACACGGATGTTTTCTTTTGTAGATGCGGTCTTAATGACCTCGCCGCATGCGCAGCGGATCTCAGTCTGCTGATACTTGGGATGGATTCCTTCCTTCATTGATGTCACCTCTTTCGATATCCATAACACACGGAATTTTACCACAACATTTTCAAAAATGCAAGTGTTTTTTTAAGATTTTATAAAATTATTCAATCCTTACTGTTTTTGAGAGGAAAAACGAGTAAATCACAGCTTCTTTAACAGGAATTTTCAGCACCTGTTCAAGGCAACGGCGGTAAACCTCAAGCTGAGGAGTATAACGCTCAGCAAGAATTGCATCGGTTACGTTTCTGTCCGTTTTGTAATCCACAATCACAAGAGCGTCATCCTCAACAAAAGCGCAGTCCGCCACGCCGTCAACCACAACAGTTTCCTCTGCACTGTCGCCGCAAAGGTCGGGATGAATATCCCCTGCCGGGATTGCACAGGTAAATCCTATCTCCCTGTAAACCTTATCGCTTGCAAAAATTCTATCGGCTATATCAGAAGCAAAGAAGCGTTCAAGCTTATCACGCTCAACAGCCTTTGCTTCGGCTTCGCTCAATTCTCCGGCTTCAAACAGCCTTGATATCTCTCTTTCAACATCCTCTTTCGCCTTTTCAAAATCTGCAAACTGCATAAACTTATGAGTTGCCGTGCCGCGCTGAGCGGGAGTCATTTCATTCCTGCCGATAAACGCAGGCTTTGAGGAAGCAAAGAATTCAAAGCTGTGAGATGAATGCGAAAAGTCCGACGCAACTCTTTTGGCAAGCACGCCGTCAAGCGATGCGAACGGATATTCAAAGCTGAGACGCTCTTCAATCATTGCTTTTTCCGTTTCAAAGCAAAACTCCTGAACGGTTTCCTCTCGCTCTGCCTGTTCGCACTCCTCCAAAGGTTCGCTCACCTTGACCTCCAGTTTTTCAGTGGCAGGCAAAACGTCAATAGAATCCGCGCCGCACATTTGCCTGAGCAAAACGGCATCGGGATGCCTTACAAGCGCAGACGCAATAACCTCTGAATAGTTCGCAGCGCACAATATGCTGAAAGCGTTCACCTTATCACACGCGCTGAGCCCTGCACGGGAAAGGAATTTTTCATTCCCTTCCGTTCCTATTATTATTTCAAGCCTTTCCTTCGCTCTGGTAAGCGCAACGTAAAGAACTCTGAGCTCCTCTGCACGCTCAGTGGCAAGCGACTCAAGCTTTGCCGCAACCCTCGCAACGGTATCGTAACGCACAAAACCCTCGGGGTCCGAGCAACGGATGCCCGCGGCACAGCTTTTGGATATTATAAGGTTATCCTTCTGCGCTTCGGTGTTGAATTTTCGTGAACAGTCCGCAAGGATACATACAGGAAATTCCAGACCTTTACTTTTATGAATTGTCATTATCTTAACACAAGAGCCTGACTGCTCCGGTGAAGCCGCTCCTGAAGCCTTGACTCCGCTTTTCTCCGCCTTATCAATGTAACGCAGGAAACCCGAAAGCCCCATTTTACCCGTTGATTCATACGAAGCGGCATAGGCAACAAGTTTTTTAAGATTGGCTTTCCTTGTAGCGGCATCTTTCATAGCCGCAGCTATTACGTAATAACCCGTTTCGTCATACAGGCGGCGAACAAGCTCACTCACACTGACGGTAAGTGCAATTCTCCTGAGCCTTTCAAGCTCTTCAAGAAAATCCGCGCACCTTGAATCACCGCTCTGAGCAGCAAAAACAACGGCGTGGTAGATACTGCCCCTGCGCTGAAGAGTTCTTATTCCAGCCATAGCATCGGCATCAAAGCCGAAAAACGGCGACATCATCACAGTAAGCAAAGATATATCGTCAACGGGGTTATCGAGAGTTCTGAGCAGAGCAAGCATAACTCTGATTTCGGGAGCCTCAAAAAAGCTTGCCCCTGCCTCACAGATTACGGGAATCCCTCTGCTTTCAAGCTCCTTGAGCAAAGGCTGAGCCATATATTTGACACTGCGCATAAGCACACAGAAATCGCCATACTGCGCGGGACGCTGACTTGCTCCGTCCTTCACAAGAAGGCTGCCGACATTCTGTTCAATATAATCTGCAATATATTTTATCTCCCTTTCCTGCCTGCCCTCGTCACCGCATTTCACAAGGTGAACGCAGGTGTCTGACTGAGGATGGGGAATATACTGATTTTCATCATACCTGAGCGCATCGGCAGTACCGTATTCAAGGCCGCCGAGAGCTTTGGTCATAAGACGGGAGAAAATAAAATTAACGTTTTCCGTAACACCCTTACGGGAGCGGAAGTTTTTGCTGAGCACTACCGTTGCAGGATAATTCACGCCGTCATAAACATTATAATTCTCACGCTTATCCAGGAATATATCGGGCATAGCCTGACGGAAGCCGTAAATGCTCTGCTTGACGTCACCAACCATAAACAGATTACTCTCATCCTTAGAAAGCATTCTGAAAAGCAAATCCTGTGCTTCGTTTACATCCTGGTATTCGTCAACGAGTATTTCATCAAAATCTTCAGACAGCTCTTGCGCAAGCTCGGTTTTAACAAAATTTCCGTTTTCATCCTCACGGGCAAGCAATCTGATTGCAAGGTGAAGGGTATCTGAGAAATCCGCTCCGTTTTCCGCTTTTTTAAGGCGGTCAAACTCCGCAGAAAATCTGTTCACCGCATCCGCAAGGCATTCCATACAGGGAAGCAGACGGGCAGCATCCTCTTCGTGCTCTTTCTGAGTAGCGCAGAACACCTCTTTTACTGCTGAGATATAAGCATCCTTTGCCTGACCCCTGAGAGCCGCGCAATACTCCTTCTCCTCGCTTGTGTATCCTCTGGGAGCTCTGCCAAAGCCTGCAAATCCTCCCTTTTCAAGCATAGCGAAAAAGGCTTCCCTTGCATCATCCCACTTAATGCCGCC
The DNA here is from genome assembly GCA_045592385.1 of Acutalibacteraceae bacterium. Taxonomy (GTDB): domain Bacteria; phylum Bacillota; class Clostridia; order Oscillospirales; family Acutalibacteraceae; genus CAG-177. The sequence goes on along the minus strand of JAZNUP010000056.1, from coordinate 17,661 downwards.
TGAAAGCATACCTTCAAGCCTTGTGTATGCCTCAAGGTCGCTTTCAAGAGCAGGAGTATATTTGGGGCACATAGTTTCGTCACGGGATATAACTTCAATCGCCTTATTTACACAGTCAATGCAGAAAGACAGCATCCCTGAAAGGTAAGTATATATCTCCTTACCCCACGCACTTTCGCTCAGCTCGCAGGGATTTCGGTAATTCTCCGCAAGAGAATTCAGCCATTTTTCAGGGAACGGATAAGCCCTTGACAGCTCATATATCTTATAAATCGCCTCAATCAGAGCAGAATCGTCCCTTGAATCGCACACGAGATCGCAAAGGTCGTGAAAGCCCTTTGAATTCTCCGCATAAAGCGACTCAAGCACGGTACTTACCGCATCATTCTTGAGAATTTTGAGCCTGCTTTCATCAAGGAGCTTGAAATCAGGCGAAACACCAACCATATGGAAGTTATCACGCACAAGATTGATACAAAACGAATCAATCGTGCTTATTTTTGCAAGCGAGAGTAAAATCTGCTGCCTGCGCAGATGCTCACTGTGAGGATTATCAACTATCTTTTTGGTGATAGCCTGGGAAATCTTGGTTTTCATCTGAGCGGCGGCAGCATTTGTAAAGGTTACAATAAGAAATCTGTCTATCGACGAACCGCTTTCGGAATCGGTTATGCGCCTAATAACTCTTTCTACAAGCACGGCGGTTTTGCCCGAGCCTGCGGCGGCACTTACAAGAACGGTACCGCCTGCGGCTGATATCGCTCTTTCCTGCTCATCGGTCCAATTAATCTTCGCCACTGCGCTCCGCCTCCTCCGCAAGAATTTCCAGCACCTGTGAATCGGGAACACTCTCATATTCCCTGCGTTCAATACCCTCCTCGTGGAAGCAGATGCCTTTATAATCGCAATACGCGCACACGTCCTTATAGGTTTTGCTCTTTACGGGGAGCGCTTCTATCTTGCCGTCGTGCAAGGAGCATGCCATATTCACAAGCAGACTGTCAGCCTTTTTCTTGAGTGCTGCAAACTCTGCGAGCGAAACAAGACTGCCCGTAAGCTCATCTGTTTTTGCATCGAGCTTTGCAGGAATATACGCGCCTGAAGCATCACTGTCCATAGCAAGCACAACACTTCTGTTTTTCAGAACAACTCCCGTCATACGGCCGCCCTTGAGCTTTTCTTTTTGTATTGCGGCTTCATCGAGCCCTCTGCCCACGCTGAGGGTTGCCGTTTTTGCAGGATAGTAAAGAATTCCCGCAGGAGTAATATCACCGTAATGCTCGGAGGAATTCTCCCACACGGCAAACAGATAAATAAGCATCTGCATATTAAGGCCGTTCATTACGTCGCACAGTTGAAAAGCCTTGCCGCCCGATTTATAGTCAATAACTCTGATGAATTTTTCGCCGTTTATATCGGCACAGTCAACTCTGTCCACGCTGCCGTGGATTTTTAGGCTTTCACCCTCGGGAAGACGCAGACGGTAAGCGGGAATTTCTCCGTCATCCTCTATTTTCAATTCAAAATCAACAGGTCTGAATGAACAGACCTTGAATTCCTCAACAAGCCTCTGCGACATATCGTTTATCGCCCTTGCAAGCAAGCGATAATTATGCATAAAACGCGGTGATTTATTCTCAGCACCGCCAAGAAGCTCGGCAAGGTATTCATCCATTATTCTGATGATTATATCAAGACGCTCTTTTTTGCCGAGAGTCAGTAAACTGTCATCCTTATATTCCGACAAAAGCCTCTCAAGCACGTAGTGGACTATCGTTCCCCTCTGAAGAACGTCTATCTGAGCAGGTTTTCTTGCCCCTGCTCTCATACCGTATTCGCAAAAATACTCAAAGGGACATTTATAATATTTTTCCGCCCTGGAGGCAGAAAGGTACATATTACCGCCAAAAAGCTCCTTGGCGGTATTCTTATTCTTAATTTCAAACTGCCTTACTCTGCCTGCGCGTTCAAGAGCGTCAAGTCTGCCCGCATATTCAGCATCCGCGCCAAAACGTTCATTGAGCGCAAGGTACACGGCCGAGCCGCTGTTTTTCTCAGCAGCAAGGCGTTCAAAAGCGGTTTGTTTACTTTCAATGAAGTACATAGGTTCAAGCTCTGTTGTGTCAACACGGTTGCACTGCGGAAACAGTTTTTCTATTCTGCTAACAAGCTCTGAGGGCTCAAGAGCCTCACCTGAAGCATTCGATGCAGGGCAGCAGACAAACAGCTTATCACTTGCCGCACAGAAGGAATGGTAAGCAATAAGCCTTTCCTCGGCTATTTTATATTCACCAAAGGAAGCAAGCTCGATGTTCATTGATGAAAGAATTTTTCTGTCCTTATCGCTTAAAGCGGATGCTCCGCCCGCACCTGCGGGGAAAACTCCGTAGTTTGCGCCCACGATAAACACAACCTTCGGAGCAACAAGCCTGATTCTGTCCGCACTGCCGACGGTAACCTCATCAAGACCCTGAGGGATATTACCCAGAGTCTGTGCAGAAAACATAATTGAAAGTATGCTGTTCAAATCTTTCGCTTTGAATGTTCTTTCACCTGCAACACCCGCAAGAGAATCGAGCATTTCCATAAGCGAATTCCACAGCCGCTCCTGCTCAAGCGCAAGAGCCTCATCACCCTGCTCTGACAGTTTCTGAGCCAGGGATTTCAGATTTTCAGATGCATTGACCTCGCACAAAAGCGCGTAAATAGCTTTTGCTGCATCAGACGCGCTCGCATTTTCAATTCTGCGTTTCAGGTTAAGCAACGGGGATATCGCCTTTTCTCTTGCGGCATTTATGTTCACAAGAGCATCGGCATCGTCCTCATCCATTCTGAAGCCATAGCCTCTGGGATGGCTGCTCCACTCCTCAAACCATTGTGAGCCGTTTATCTGCCAGAGGTAGGTATAATTCTCAATAAGCGAAATTTCATCCTCTGAAAGAGAAGTGAGACCCGTTTTTATGCAGCGCAGAACGTTCTCCGTAGAAAAGCCCTCGCACACCGCCGCAACCGCGGACTCAACAAAGCCGATAATCGGTGATGCGGTTACGGGCTGACGGTTATCGTCAAACACACCCACGGCGCATTTTCTCAGCGCAGTTCTGAGCACCGCCTCATAGCTCTCACTGTTGCGCGCTATTATGGCAATATCCCTGCACCTATAGCCCTGCTCTCTTATAAGTTTTTTCGCAGTGCAGGCAACGTACTCACACTCGCTGTAAATATCTGGGGCAGTGCAAAGAGTTATATTATCACACTCCTGCTCATAAACGGGCGCAGCCATATCGAAAAGATTGGTTTCAAGCGCCGCAAGCTCAGGGCAGGAATATCTTTTAGGATTTTTGGGGAAATTATTGAACTTGTTGCCCATTGAAAGATTCTGGGGCTTTATGATGCTTATTGAATTCTTCCTTGCAATACCCTTGAGCTTTTTTTCGGTTAAATCGGTATGAGCAAAAAGCTCTGTATCGGAACCGGCACCCGGACGCTCCTTGCACAGAGTGACGTAAACAGCCTTTGCATCAATGAGCATACGCTCAATAATTTTAAGTTCAAGGGCGGTAAAGCCCCTGAACGCATCAATAAAAACTATTCTGTTTTTGAAATAGCGGCTCTGCACAATAACTTCGTGCAGATATTCAAGCATATCGCTTGTATCAAAGTAGCTTTGTGCCTGCTCAGCTTCATACGCTTCGCTTACTATAGCAATGTCGCAAAGCTTCCTTTTAAGCTGACCGGATTTAAGCTCCTGCGCCGCCTGCCTGAGAATTTCGGGAGTAACACAGCTCTGGCGCAGTTCATCGTACAGCGACAAAAAGCCCTTTATAACACCGGGATTTGCAACCTGGCCTGCGTACATCTCAAGCCTGTCCTTAACATCGGTAAGAGCAAGCGACATAAGCGCAGTTTTTGAAGCGTCGTCAAGCGGACGTTTTCCGTTTTTTATTTTCTGCGGCACAAGCTTATCCGCAAGGCGCGAAAAGCTGAGCACGTCAACGCTCTGAAAGCCGCTTGCACCGAGCCTTGAAAGCACCATTCTTTCTGTTTCAAAAGAAAACTGCTCAGGCACAATAAGGGTCATCCCTTTTTCGCCGCCGTTTGCAAACTGCTCTATAAGCTCGTGTATAAACGAAGTTTTACCCGAGCCTATGCGCCCCGTAACAAGATACAGCATTTTCACACCTCCGGATTTAAATTTTTTGCCTGATTATTTTGAAAGCATTCCTTTGAGTTTATCAACAAAGTAAAACTTTGAAAAGGTTGAAACTATGGGAGCAAGGGTTTTGGTTTCTCTTTCATATTCCATAAACTGAGGATAATCGGCATTATCGTGCACGGTAAGCTGACGGTCAGCAGTTATGAGCCAGAGAATAAAGCCGTTGAGAGGGTCGTTGCCGCCTGCAAGGAACTCCGTATGCTGCATTCCTCTTATAAACCAGGTATATTCGGGGAAATCGCAGGTGGATGCATCAACCACAAGATCTTCTGAAACGTGGTCGTGACCGCAAGCGTTATTCTGCTGAACGTAATCCTCACCGAGGGTAAGCTCAAGACCTGCGCAGGTTGCGCCTGCCGAGGTGCCGTATGTGTCTATAACGGCGTCACTGTTGAGATTGTACTCATCAACAAAGGGAATCATCTGTCGGCCGTAAGCCGAAAGGATTGTAACGTACACGCCTGCATCCATTGCACCCTGAAGAATCTCGGTAGTCTTTGCAAGAACGTTGTACTGATATTCCTCAACGTCAGCCATAGTTTTGTTGCCCTCGATACCGTCAGGGAACATAAAGGCTTTTGCGGTCTCGTAATCAGCGTGGGGAACGAAGCTCCACATACCGCCGAGAGTACCGAAGGTGGGGAAAAGAGTTGTTTCAAATATGATATCGGACATTTCCGCAATAGGTTTATCAATAACGGGGCCGAGAATATCGAACAAGCCGATAAACTCGAGAATATCAATAAGAACGTTGAAACCGTCAGCCTTCGCCTCGGTATCAGCGCCGTCGCAGAGCATCTGCATAACTGCCTCAAGGTCAAAGTTTACTCTGCCTGAGAACAAATCTCCTACCTGCTGAATTCCGTTGAATGCAGAAGAAAGCATTACAACGTTTGCAATATCGTCATAGCCGTAACGGTAAAGATAAGTTGCGGCAATGGTTCCTCCCTGGCTGATAGGAGCAATGGTAACTTTATCCGCTCCCGTATCGCTGAGGGCTTTTTCAATAAGGTCGTTGAGTTCTGCGGCGTTGTGGATTGCAGTCATTCGCCAGTCACTTACGTAAACGTAAACGTTCTCTGCTCCGATTTCTTCGGCGGCGTATCTGCCAAGCTCACCTGCCGCCGCAAAAAATTCATCATCATGGTTCTTGAGATAATACTCATAGGATTCATCAAACTGTGAACACGTTACATTGTAAACAGATTCATTATCCGTAGAAATCGCAAGCTCGTCAAAAAGATCAACAACAATAGGTGCCATTTTTTCTGCGCAGGCATCCCAGTTATTGCTGATATAGCCAAAAAGCAAATAAGGCAGGCATTCAAAAACAGCCTTCACAATAGCACCGGTATCGGGGCCGAAAACCTGGGTTTCATTTTCCGTATCTTTGTCAAGATAAAGAGGAAGAGTATTAAGACCGCATACGATAACAAGAGGAGTCTGCTCCTGCTTTGTCTGAGCAAAACCGCTCACTGCGCACGACAGCACAATAACCGCTGCCAGTAAAACACACAGACTTTTTTTGATAAGCTTCATAAAATTACCTCCAAAACTGCAATATATATAATAATACTCCTAATACAGAAAAAAAGCAACATATTGTATTATTTAAATTTAATTATTTACTTTTATGTCAGTATGTGGTATTCTAATATTAAATATGTAATTTTTCACCCGAAGGGAGATATACAATGGCAAAGAGCAACGAGCACATCAAGTATGCGGCAAGCATCGTGCCGAGTGAAAGGCAGCTTGCGTGGCAGGAGCTTGAATTCTACGCCTTCATTCATTTCGGTATGAACACTTTTACCGACAGTGAGTGGGGTACGGGTTCGGAAGACCCTGAGCTTTTCAACCCTACAAATCTTGATGCACGTATGTGGGCAAGGCTCATAAAGCTTTCGGGAATGAAGGCTATGATCCTCACTGCCAAGCACCACGACGGCTTTTGTCTCTGGCCTTCCGCATATACGGACCACTCCGTAAAATACAGCCTTTGGAAAGACGGCGCAGGTGACGTTGTCAGGGAATGCGCGGATGCCTGCCGTGAATACGGGCTTAAATTCGGAATTTATCTCTCACCGTGGGACAGACACGACCCCCGCTACGGCGAGGGCGAAGCCTACAATGAATTTTTCAAAAACCAGCTCACAGAGCTGCTCACAAATTACGGCGACATCTTCTGCGTATGGCTTGACGGTGCCTGCGGCGAAGGCGCAAACGGCAAGAAGCAGGAGTATGACTGGAACGGCTATTACAAGCTCATAAGAAAGCTTCAGCCCGATGCCGTTATTTCGGTAGCAGGTCCCGACGTACGCTGGGTAGGCAACGAATCCGGTGTGTGCAGGAAGAGCGAATGGAGCGTTGTGCCCTATTGGTACAGTAATGCAGAGCTTATTGCCGCCGAATCTCAGAAGGACGTTTCAAAGCCTCCCAAGAAAATCAGCCACACCACTCTCGATATAGGCAGCAGAAAGGCGATTAAAAAGTGCAACCGCCTTATCTGGTACCCTGCCGAGGTAAACGTTTCCCTGCGCAAGGGTTGGTTTTACCACGAGAGAGAGGATTACTCTGTAAAGCCTCTTTCAAAGTTAATGGAGATTTATTTCAATTCCGTTGGTGCGAACGCATCTTTCCTGCTTAATATCGCCCCCAATATGGAGGGTAAATTCAGCGAAAAGGATATTGAGACTCTTCTCTCCGTAGGTGCTCAGCTTGAAATTGAGTTCAACGAGGACCTTGCGGCTTCATCAACAATTACAGATAACAGACACCTTGACAAAGCTCACTGCGGTCAGATGGCACTTGCCGAAAACACGGGCAAATACTGGCATTCGGGCTTCGACCCCGAGGGTGCTCAGCTTGTGCTCGACCTCGGCGACGAATATGATATTGACAAGGTAGTGCTTTCAGAGCATATCCGCACGGGTCAGCAGATTGAGGAATTCTCCCTTTACATTCAGCTCAACGGCAAATGGAAAAGGGTTGCCAAAGAAACCGTTATAGGTCATAAGCGAATCTGCCGCTTCCGCGAAGCAAGAACCCGTTATATAAAGCTCGTTATAGAAAAAGCACGCTGCTTTGCAACAATCGAAAAATTTGAAGCATATTAAAAAATAAAAGCAGAGAATCCTCAAGCAGGATTCTCCGCTCTGAAATCATTCCCAGTTTTTCCACACGTCGGGGCAGTAACCTACGGTTGCTTGCTTTCCGTTACGCACAATGGGTGTTTTGAAAAGCTCGCCGTATTCGAGCAGCTTTTCCTCCGCCGCTTCCTTTGTGATATACTTCATAAAATGCTTTTCGTAAGCCTTGGATTTTTCGTTTACCAATGCCTCCATTGAGCCTACCGCAGCCTTGACGCTGTTGTATTCACCCTTACTCATATTCTTCTGCGTAAGGTCTATATACTGAAACTTGATGGAGCGCTCCTTGAACCAACGCTGAGCCTTTTTGGTATCAAAGCATTTTGAAGTACCGAAAATCTGAATATTCATAAATCCTTACCTCCTTGGAGTAACATTATGTTAATTGAAATTCCAGCCAATGTCAATAGCGCAATTGAAGCTCTGCTCAACGCAGGGTTTGATGCCTATGCTGTAGGCGGAGCGGTAAGGGATTGCCTGAGCGGCTGGCACGCAAACGACTGGGATATAGCCACAAGCGCTCTTGCTCAGCAAACCAAAGAGGTTTTTGCCGGCAAAAGAGTGATTGATACAGGCATCAAACACGGCACGGTAACCGTAATCATAAACGGTGAACCTATTGAAATCACAACGTTCCGCATTGATGCGGGATATTCGGACAACCGCCACCCTGACAGTGTTGAATTCACAAAGGATATCTGCCTCGATTTATCACGCAGGGATTTCACGGTAAACGCAATGGCATATAATCACCGTGACGGATTAGTTGATATTTTCTCCTCTCAGGAGGATTTGAAAAATAAAATCATACGCTGTGTCGGTGACCCTGACACCCGATTCAACGAAGATGCGTTAAGAATCATAAGGGCTTTGCGTTTTGCATCGGTGCTCGGATTTTCCGTTGAAGAAAGCACAGCCGAAAGCATACGCAAAAACCGTTTACTGCTCAGAAACGTAGCAATTGAAAGAACAACAAAAGAGCTTTGCAGACTTATATGCGGAATAAATGCGGCTAAAATAATAAGTGAATTCAAGGAAGTTTTCACCTGCCTTGTGCCGGAATTTGAAAGCGGTATAAACGGACACGCTCCCGAAATTATATCGCGCTGCAAACCCTGCGCAGAGCACGCTATGGCGGCGTTGCTTCTCGACGTGCCCGAAGCGGCCCCCGAAGTGCTCAAGCGTCTGCGCCTTTCAAATAAATTCATTGCTCTTTGCGGCACACTTGTAAAATACGGCAAAACCGATTTATCCTCACTTTCAGAATCAGAATTCAAAAAGCTTGCAGGCATACTCTCTGAAGAATACTTTTCAGAGCTTCTCAGTTTTCAGAAAGCGGTTTTCCCGTCTTTTGATGAAAGCCTGTTTTCAAAAGCTAAAAGAATTTTTGAAATCGGAGAATGTGTCAGCATTTCAGGGCTCGCGATAAACGGAAAAAACGTTTCAGACAGCACGGGCGCAAAAGGATTTCAGGTAGGTGAAATACTGAGTCTGCTGCTCGATTGCGTACTCAATGAAGAAATCCCCAATACCGTAGAAGCACTTACAGAAAAAGCTAAAGCATTATATAAGGAGAAAAGCCATGATTGAGATTGTAAAAATTGACAACGCCGCAGAATTTGATGCATTTGTAGCATCAAGCCCAAAAGGTCATATGATGCAAGCAAGCGCTTGGGGAAAGGTAAAAAACAACTGGAGCTGGCGCGGAATTATCTCAAGGGATGAAAACGGCAGCATAAGAGGTGTTTGTGCAATACTGCTTCGCAAAATGCCGATGATGCCCTGGTCTATGATGTACGCACCCAGAGGCCCCGTATGCGACCTCGACGATGAAGAAACCGTAACAGAGCTTCTTACCGCCGCAAGAGAATACGGCATAAAAAACAAAGCCTACGCTTTCACCATTGATACGGACGCTCTTGTTACCAACGAAAAATACACCTCTCTGCTTGAAAAGCTCGGCTTTACTTTCAAGGACAGAAACGCGGATTACAACACCATACAGTCAAGGTATATTTTCCGCCTCCCCCTCAACGGAGAAAACGACGAAGAGGCAATGATGCTTATTCATCCCAAGGCAAGAAATGCCGTAAGATACGCTATAAAGAACAACGTTGAAATTGTTGAAAAGGGTATTGAGTCCGTTGAAGAATTCCACAGAATTATGGTAATCACGGGTGAAAGAGACAATTTTGCAACCCGCGGACCCGAATACTTCAGAAGAGTTATGGAAGCCTACGGCGAAAACGCAAGAATCTGCTTTGCTTACTACGAGGGTGAGGCAATCGGCTGTACTCTCCACGTGCTTTACGGCGACAAGGTATGGTGGCTTTACGGCGCAAGCTCCAATTCACACAGAAAGCTTCAGCCAAACTATCTGCTTCAGTGGGAAGCAATAAAATGGTCCATTTCCAAGGGCTGCCGCTATTATGACCTGAGAGGCGGATATCCCGATGAAAACAATCCGCTTCACGGAATTTTCGTTTTCAAGAAAAAGTTCTGCCCCGAATATATGGAGTTTATGGGTGAGGCCGACCTTATCATAAACAAGCTCGGATTCTTTGCGGTAAACTTCGCTCAGAAGATGCTCAAAAAAACCAAAAAGATAAGGGCAAAAATCATCAACAGAAAATAATTTATTTAAAATTAAAAGCGACTTGCACGAAGCAAGTCGCTTTTTGTTATGTTTTTTACTTTATGCCAAGAGTTTTATTAAGCCACGTCATACATATATCAAACCAGCCGGAAAGATGCTTATTGTATTCAAGGGCATCCATATGGGAATAAACAACGGAATTTGCAAGCGAAAATCCGTGGTGACCCTTTGCGTAGATATGCATTTCAAAGTCAACTCCCGCTTTTTCAAGAGCATCCGCATAGCGAAGGGAATTCTCAATGGGCACGGCGCCGTCCTCTCTGCTTGAAACAATAAAGGTGGGCGGAGTATCGGCATCAACGTAAGCATCAACGGAAGGTACAGGCTCTGCAAGAATAGAACTCATTGATTCAAGAATGCACGGATAGCAGAGAATTGATGCATTGGGCTTGATATCAGACATTGCGGAAAGTGCAGCGCAAAGATGACCGCCCGCTGAAAATCCGATTGCCGCGATTTTATCAACCTCAATATTCCATTCATCCGCTTTTTCGCGAATCATTGAAAGCGCCTGCTTTGCATCGTCCAGAGGACGGGGGAATGCCGCCTTGCCCTCGCCGATTGAATAGCGAAGCACAAACGCATTGTAGCCCCTTGCGCAAAAAGCCATTGCTATGGGCTCAGCCTCACGGTCGGAGCAAAACTTGTATGCTCCGCCGGGGATAACAAGGACAGCGGGTCTTTTTTCCCAATTGCTGAGTTCGGGGGATGAATCAAGGATATAAGCGGTAAGGCTTACGCCTTCGTTTGCAAGCTCTATAAACTGAGTTTTCATATTGCCACTCCCGCAAAATTATTTTGTTTTAACCTTGAAGCACTTGATTTCAAAGGGATTGATTGCGAAGCTGAGCTTGTTGCCCTCAAAGCCGTCAAATGCCACGTCGTTTCTCTCAAGAAGGTCGCATTCGCTTACTTCGGCAATGTCGCTGAAGAAATCAACGGTAACGTCGGTACGTGCGCCTGTCTTTTCAACAAATCTTACAATGTAAGCATCCTCATCCTCACACTTCTTGACTGCCTCAAGAGGAACGTTGGATGCGGAAACGCTGATGAAGGACTTAACTGCATCACCCTTGGCGTTTTCATCAAGCTCAACAGCCTTCATGGGGTTGTTGATTTCAAGACCTCTGGTGATGGTTGCAGCCTGCTTCCAGCTTCCTGCGTGAGGATAGAGAGAATATGTGAAATAATGCTCACCTCTGTCTGACTTGGGGTCAGGATTCATAGGAGCCTTGAGAAGAGTTATAATCATTCTCTGTTTGTCAACCTCGTAGCCGTACTTGCAATCGTTGAGGATTGAAAGGCCGTAGCTGTCCTCAGACATATCAATGAAGTTATGAGCGGAAACCTCAAACTTTGCCTTATCGTAAGGATTGTGGCGGTAGTTGGAGCTTTCGATAGTTGCGTAAGCAATATCTCTTGTGAACTTCTGAGCCTTGATATCAACGTCAAAGCCTACCTTGAGAAGCTTCTCCTGCTCATTCCAGTTGATATAGGTATCAAAATCAATACGGTCAAGCTCGTTGTAAAGAAGAACGTTCTGCTTAACCTGTGACTTGTTTACGTCCTTAAGGATTGTAACGCAGGTGAATACGTCACCGATGCTGACTTCCGCAATCTTGCCGGGCTTTGTTTCAAACTCACGGTCAACGTAGGTTGCAACAATATCCCATGCATCGTACTTGCCGGGAAGGTCCTCGTAAATGCGGAAAACGTTACCCTTGCCGCAGAGAACTTCGCGTGCATTTGCCTTATCGTAAACGGAAGTGATTTCGGCAGCTTCGTCAAATACAACCTTGAAGCGGCTGTTTTCAACCTCGTTTGCTTCAACTGCCTTTGCCTCGGCAACAGCGCCGGGCTTGGTGTAGTATACTTTATAACTTACTGCAGGAACGTCCTTTGCTACGAAAACAAGAACCTCGCTGCCGTCAAGCTTAACGTACTTCTGTGCAGGAACCTTATTGCCGTTTTCATCGAAGATTTCAACGTCCTTATAGGGAAGTTCAACCTTTGATGTTGCAGCTACGCCGAGAGAGTTGAAGAGAGCGAAGGGCTTGCCGTACTTGGCGCTGCCGTCAGCATTACCTGCGATAACGCTGAGAGCTTCATCCCTTACGGACTCACCGATTTCGATAATGTTATCGTAAATTGCGCAAAGCTCGCCGAAAACTTCGGTAATGTGTGAACCGGGGAGAGAATCGTGGAACTGGTTTGTAAGAATCATCTGCCAGCCTTCGTTGAGTCTGTCAAGAGGATACTTATAGCCGTACTTCATAGCAATGCTTGAGAAAAGCTCCGCCTGACGGTAAAGATTCTCGCTGTATCTGTTGAGCTTCTTAAGAAGAGCCTTGGTGGTATGAACACCTCTGTGCTCTTCAAGGTAAAGCTCGTCTTTCCAGGTGGGGATGTTGGTTTCGGTAGCATTTGCCTTCATTCTTGCAAGAGAATCTTCAATCTTGCTGGGCTTTGCCTCGGGAAGACCGGGGAACTTACTGTAACGCTTTACATATTCAAGCATTTCGGTGTCAACACCGCCGCCGCCGTCACCCCAGCCGTAGCAGTACATGGATTCACCGATTGTTGCCTTATCGGTATACTTGCTCCAGTTTACCTTGAGTGAGTCAGCCTCAACGGTACCGATGAAGTGAGTGGGAGGAACAATGGAGAAAATCTTGGAGCCGTCGGGACCTTCCCACCAGAAGGTATTATACTGCCAGGGATTTGTATCGTTCCAAATACCCATCTTATGAGTTACAAAATACTCAACGCCTGCCTTCTTAAGAATCTGAGGCATTGCGTAGCCGTTACCGAAAACGTCGGGAACCCAGCAGGTTTTGGGAGTGATGCCGAAGGTCTTTTCAGCATATCTTACGCCGTGAAGAAGCTGACGGGCAAAGGATTCACCTGAAACGAGGTTACAGTCAGGCTCAACCCACATTGCACCGATGTATTCCCATCTGCCCTCTTCAATGCGCTTTTTAACCTGCTCAAAGAGGTTTGGATATCTCTTTTCCATTTCGATGTATGTAACGGCTGTACTCTGAGAGAAAATGAAATCAGGGTACTGCTCCATAAGGCGGAGCATTGTTGCGTGAGTTCTGCCGAGCTTGCGTACGTACTCCTTGTATGCCCACATAAAGACGATATCAAGGTGTGAGTTACCTACAAGAGCAAGCTTGCCGATTGATGCATAGTTGGGGTTATTGTAAACCTTTTCCTTAAGCACCTTCTGTGCAAGGCGGAGCTCTGCCTTGAATTCCTCACCCTCAAGGTCAAAATTTACGTGAGTAAATGCTTCCTTGAGAGCAGCTCTGATGAGCTCGCCGAGACCTGTATCAAGTACGGGCATAAAGAGTGCATTGAAAGCAGCTTTGAAATCCCAGTAAATCTCTTCAATCTCAGGGTCTGAAACACCGATAAATGAGCAGGAAAGAGTTTTAACCGTGGATTCGTTTGAATGCCATACGTAATATGACTCAATGTCAATATCGTAATGCTCGTCACCCTTTGCACAGTTGGTGAGCAATACGGAGTTTCTGAAGGGGTCAAGACCCTGATAGGGCTCACCGTTTACTGAAAGCAGGGAGTCGCCGCCGAAATAAACATTAAGGGTTACCTTCTTACCTGCAAAGCGTGCGGGCATATCGAAGGAATTCTTGAAGAATGCGCTCCAGCCGTTGTTGCCCCAGCGGTCGCCAACGTTGAGTTCTTTCCACTCATCATAGAAAAACTCATAATCATCAATGCCCTTATAGATGCATTCCTTCATCTTCCAGGCGGGAATGGTTTCGATATCGGTATAAATTCTCTTTTTAAGAGTCTTGAGTTTAACAGTTACAAGGTCGTCAAAGGAAAAAATTCCTCTCTGCTTGCCTTTTGTGGCATCGCGCCAATCGTCAACGTGAGCATCCATCGCTTCAAGAGAAGCAACAGCGTCGAAATTTTTAATTTCTGCCAAAAATATCTTCCTTTCTTGTTAATCTTTTTTTGCAAAAAAATATACGCATCAAGTATAACACCAACCTCTCACTTTTTCAACAAATATATAAAATAATATTTTTTGTTTTTTAGTTTACTTTATTAATTCTATGTGATAAAATGTTACCCAATAGTGCAAATTGAAAGGATTTTTTATTATGCTTCTTGACAAAAAAATCATTATCCCCGACCTCGGTGAAATCGGACCCGACAGTGGCTTCCACCTTCTCAGCTCCACCGAGGACGGTAAATTTGAAACAGGTAAGAACGGCGTAGACTGCATCGTTGCAACGGGCGACAAAAAGGTTGAATTCGTTTCATTCGGCTCACATTCTCTTGCTTGCGTTAAGTCCGCAATCGCTTACCCCGTTTACTATCCTGTTTATCCCGTAAAAACAGAGTATCCTCTCAACGCCGTACTTATGGACCTTGACGGCACCACCGTACGCAGCGAGGATTTCTGGGTATGGATTATTCAGATGAGCACTGCCAGTATGCTCGGCAACCCAAGGTTTGAGCTTGAGGAAGCTGACCTTCCCTTCGTTTCCGGTCACAGCGTTTCCGAGCATCTTCAGTACTGCATTGATAAATACTGCCCCGGCGAATCTCTTGAAAAAGCACGTGATTTCTACTTTGAGCACACTCACCGCGAAATGGAAGAAATTATGGCAGGCAGAGGCAAGGACGGCGCTTTCACTCCTACAGAAGGTGTAAAGGATTTCCTGCTTGAGTTAAAGAGCATGGGCATTAAAATCGGCCTTGTAACCTCCGGTCTTTATGAAAAAGCATGGCCTGAAATCCTCTCCGCATTCAAGACCCTCGGCATGGGCGACCCCAAGGATTTCTACGATGCAATCATCTCCGCAGGCTTCCCCCTTCGCAAGGGCAGCGTAGGCACCCTCGGCGAGCTTTCACCCAAGCCCCACCCCTGGCTTTATTCCGAAACTTCAATAGTAGGCCTCGGCGAGGCTTTTGCTGACAGAAGCAGGGTTGTAGGCATTGAGGACAGCGGTGCGGGCGCTTGCTCCGTAAGACTTGCAGGCTACACCACAATCGGTATCGCAGGCGGCAATATCGAATCCAGCGGCACCAAGGCTGTATGCTCCCACTTCTGCAATAATTTTGAAGAAATAATGAAAATCATAAAAGGCTGATAAGGAGGCAAAATATGAGTAATATCAATAATAACGACAAAATCCAGTGCCACTTTATTTCCAACACTCACTGGGACAGAGAATGGCGTTTCTCCGCCCGCAGAACTCAGCATATGCTCGGCTATATGCTTGATATGCTGCTTGATATTCTTGATAAAAACCCTGATTATAAGCATTTCCACCTCGACTCCCAGACAATGCCCATTCAGGATTACCTTGAAGTTTATCCCGAAAAGAAGGAAAAGCTTCAGAAATACATCAAAGAGGGAAGAATAGCCGTAGGACCATGGTTCTGCCTGCCCGATGAATTCACCGTTGGCGGTGAAGCACTCGTAAGAAACCTCCTTCTCGGCCACAAAATCGGCAAAGAGATGGGCGGCATAAGCAAAACCGGCTACTCCCCCTTCGGCTGGGGTCAGATTTCTCAGCTTCCTCAGATTTACTCAGGCTTCGGCATCAACTTCGCTTCTTTCTACAGAGGCATCAATACATACAAGGCTCCCCGTTCCGAATTCTTCTGGGAAAGCCCCGACGGCTCCAGAATCTGGGCATCACGCCTTGGCAAAAGACCCCGTTACAATATCTGGTACGTTGTTCAGAGGCCTGTTTATTTCAATCAGGAAAACGAAAATAACCGCGATATGCTCTGGAATGACAATAACGGCGTTTTCAAGCTCATCGACCGTGACTGGAAGCTTGACTATCAGTACACCCATCCTTTCTATGAGTACCACAAGGAAAACATCCAGGAAAGAGCAGAGCAGGCTATCAAAGAGCAGGATAATGACTGGACCACCAATCACCGTTTCTGGTCCGCAGGTCACGACTCTTCCTGCCCCGATGCCCGTGAAGTTCAGCTTATCAACGATCTTAACGATGCTCTCCCCGGCGCAGAAGTATTCCACAGCACCCTCAGAGAGCTTGAGCAGAGCATTATTGACAACTTTGACCCCAACTCTCCCGTTCTCAAGGGAGAAATGCGTGATCCCTACACCAAGGGCAGCGTAAGCATCCTCTGCGGCTGGATTCTTTCCGCAAGAACCTACATCAAGCAGGAAAACTTCGACACAGAAAGAAGACTCATCAACTATGCTGAGCCCTTTGCTGTTTTCGCATCCTTCGCAGGCGCTCCCTATCCTCAGAATTTCATTGACCTTTCATATAACTATCTTCTCCAGAACCACGGCCATGACAGTATCGGCTCCTGCGGAAGAGACGTTGTTTACGAGGACGTTATGTCCCGTTACAGACAGTCGAGAGAGCTTTCAAGCTGCGTATTCGAGCGTGCATTTATGGATATCGCAGGCGATATCGACCTGCGCTCCTTCAGCCGTGACGATGCAGCGGTAGTTGTTTTCAACCCCGCTCCCTTCAAGAGAACAGAAACCGTAAATCTCCGCGTTGAAATCCCCGCAGAGTGGAAGGCTGACAGTTTTGAGCTTTCAGATGAAGACGGCAACGTTCTCAAGTATCAGATTATCTCTTCCAACAAATCAAACGCTCAGATTATCCAGAATCCCAACGATACCGCCAACGTTCTTCATACAGAGCAGTATCTTATCAGCGTTGAGGTTTCCGATATCCCTGCTATGGGCTACAAGACCTATAAGCTTCGTCCTCTTTACAACGTAAGAGCCACCACTCCCGTTACTCTTCTCAAGACCAATCAGGCTATGGAAAACGAGCATCTCAGAGTAACCTTCAACTCAAACGGTACTTACAACGTTCTTGATAAAAACACAGGTAAATCATACGAAAACCTCGGTTTCTTCAAGGATGGCGGCGAAATCGGCAACCCCTGGGAACACTTCGTCCCCGAATTCAACGAAATTTTCACAACTCTCAACGAAAAGGCAACAATCACCCTCCTTCGTGACGGTGAATTTGAAACCGCATATAAGATTTCAATGCGCTGGATGCTTCCCGAAAAGCGCTCCGCTGACGAAAAATCAAGAAGCGAGCACAAGCTCCCCGTTGACATTGACAGCGTTGTTACTCTTCGCAAGGGTGCAAAGTACGTTGAGATTGAAACAACAGTCAACAACCGCTGCGAGGACCATTACCTCCAGGTAGGCTTCCCCACAGGCATCAAGTCTGAATTCTCCTACGCTCAGGGTCAGTTTGACGTTGTAAAGCGCCCCGTTGCAAAGCCCGACTATTCTCTCTATGATGAAATCCCCATGACAGAGCATCCTATGAACTCCTTTGTTGACCTCACTGACGGCACAAACGGCGTTGCTCTGCTCAACACCGGTCTTAAGGCTTACGAGGCTGCAGATGATGAGTGCAACACCCTTTATCTTTCCCTTATCCGCGCATATCCCCTTCGTATCTGCGTAACCTCCGATATGCAGAATTACAGCGATTGGGACAAGGGCTCACAGTGCATCGGCATCAACACCTTCCGCTACGCATTCATGCCCCACGCAGGCGATTGGGAGCAGGGTAACGTATGGCAGGAGAGCGAGGCATTCAACCTTTACCTCACCGCCGCTCAGATTGCACCCA
>JAZNUP010000055.1:0-18326 GCA_045592385.1 Acutalibacteraceae bacterium | reverse complement strand
TTCCGTGATTATCAGCAGGCTGTGCTTGATAATTCGCAGAAGCATCTTAAAGATAAAAGAATACATATCGTTGCCGCACCCGGCAGCGGTAAAACTATTCTCGGTCTTGAGCTTGTTCGCAGGCAGAATGCCCCTGCGCTCATTATGTCACCGTCTGTCACAATCCGTCAGCAGTGGGGTGAAAGATTTGTTGAGGCTTATCTGCCCGAAACAGAGAATCCCGATGAATATATTTCATATTCGCTCACAAATCCCAAGCTGATAACCTCAATCACATATCAGGCGCTTCACGCTGCTTTCACAAAATCCGTTATGGAATCCGAAGCGGATGAAGATGAATTTGAAGCCGAAGAAACGCAGGATTTCAGCAATTTCAATTTGCTTTCCGAAATCAGAAAGACAGGCATAAAAACAATCTGCCTTGACGAGGCGCATCACCTCAAAAGCGAGTGGCAGAAGGCTCTCGAAAAGTTTGTTGCAATGCTCGGTGACGGTGTTACGATCATCGCTCTCACCGCAACGCCGCCCTATGACAGCACACCTGCCGAATGGAACAGATATCAGACTCTCTGCGGCGATATTGACGAAGAAATTTTTGTTCCTCAGCTTGTTATGCAGAAAACTCTCTGCCCTCATCAGGACTATATATATTTCAGTTATCCCACCGAAGAAGAATCGCAAATTCTTGCGAATTACAAAGCAAAAGCAATGGCTGTTACCGATGAAATAATCAGAAGCGGACTGCTTTCAAAGGCTCTGCAGGTTTCAAATGCGGCAGGTAACGAAGAAATACTCTATGATAACCTTGCAGGCTTCAAATCGCTTGTCTGTGTTGCAAAACAAGGGAAAGCCAATATTTCAAAAAGCCTTGAAGAAAAGGTTTTTGAAGGCAGAAAAGCACCCGTTTATTCAATAGCCGAAGCCGAAAAAGCATTTCAGTTTATCATTGATAAGCCCGATGTTTTTACGGAAGAAATCAGCGAAGAATTAAAGGCAATTCTTTCAAAAGAGGCTCTTATTGAAAAAAGAAAAGTCCGCCTTGCTTCAAGCGATAAAATCAATAAAATGCTCGTTTCCTCAACGGGTAAACTCGAAAGCATAAATAAAATTGTTGCAAGCGAATATCGGAATCTCGGCGACTCTCTGCGTATGCTCATTCTTACCGACTACATCAAAAAAGATATGCTGAAGCTTGTCGGCACGGACGAAGAAATCCACGCTCTCGGCACGGTACCCGTTTTTGAATCAATCCGCAGAACAAATCCCGATGCAAAGGTTGCGGTGCTTTCGGGTACGCTTGTTCTTCTGCCCGATTCCGCCGTTGAAGCTGCACAGGAAATAGCATATAACGAGGGTGTGCCTTGCAGAATAAAGAAGCTTGAAAACACAAATCACACCGAAATCATTTTCAGCGGTTCAAACAAAAATAAGGTCAGCATCATAACAAAAGCATTTCAGCTTGGCGTTATCAACGTGCTTATCGGAACAAAATCCTTGCTCGGCGAAGGCTGGGATTCACCGAATATCAATTCGCTCATTCTTGCAAGCTTTGTGGGCAGCTTTATGCTTTCAAATCAGATGCGAGGCAGAGCAATACGAATTGATAAAAAGAATCCCGAAAAGGTGTCGAATATCTGGCATCTTGTGACCGTTGAGCCCGATTCAAAAGACGAAATCATCAGTGATGATTTTGAAACGATGAAACGCCGTTTTGCCTGCTTCCAGGCACCCGCATATAACAGTGACGTTATTGAAAGCGGAACGGACAGAATTGATATTCTCAAAGCACCATATGATGCAAACGGACTTGAAAGCATCAATAATCAGATGCTTTCCCTTGCTGCCGCAAGAAACGTTATGGCAGGCAGATGGAATGCCGCCGTCAAAGGCAAAGCAAGACCCGAGATTGAAGAAGTCAGCGAAATTCCCGCAGAAGTTCAGCCTGCAAGTGCAGTACATAAGAACAAGATTTATGCAATAATTTTAGCTGTTTTGATTGTTCTTGCAATAATCATAATCGCAACGTCGGGATTCTTCGGCGGTCTGCTCGGATTTATTATAGCGGCAATTGCTGCTGTGTTACTTATAAAATCAGCATCGGTTGTTATGAAGAATTCATCACCCGAAAAAACAGTTTCAAATATCTCAAATGCAATTCTCCGAACTCTCAAAGAAATCGGCGAAATCGAGAGCAGGGGAGCAACCGTTTCTGTTAAGAAATCCGAAAAGAAGAATACCGTCAACTGTTCGCTTTCAAAGGCAACCGTCAGAGAAAAGAACGTTTTTGCAAAGGCGGTTTCAGAGCTCCTTTCACCCATTGATGACCCGAGATATCTTCTCATCGGCACAAAGGGTATTTCAAAACTCACAAGCAGAAACTATGTTCAGAGCTATGCCTGCCCGTCGATTATTGCCGTCAATAAAGAAACGGCGGAAATTCTTGCAAAGAATCTCAAATCCGCAGGCGGAAAGTTTGAACTCGTTTTTACGAGAAACGAAAACGGCAGAAAAGAACTTTTCAAATGCCGTAAGTATTCTTATATCAACGCAAACAGCAAGCTCGTCAAAAATAAAAAGATTGTGAAATAATGAATTGATAAATGCCACACAAGCTGATTCGGTCCGTGTGGCATTTTTGTTGGTGCCTTTAGGCGTGGAAATCCCCCTGGTACAGTCGGGGGGATTTTTACCTTCTCACTAACAATTCGTGTCGATTTTTGGAAAGTAATAAATAATAGGTAATTGTGAAGAGGTGTGGGCAGGGCACCCAATTGTAATTACATACTATATGTGATATAATCGTTAAAAACCGAGAACTTTACGAAAGGGTGATACCGTGAGTCGAAAAGGAATGCATAAAAACTCAAAATGGATACCTCCCAAGGGTTTTAAAAACTATTTTAATGCTTCATCTGATGAAAAGTTTAAAGCTGAACATCCCGTCGGATATGTTTTTTTAGTTATAATTGGTATTGCTGCGTTTCTGTTACCTTCAATTATGTTTTGCATATTTGCAGGAACTGAAAGTGCATGGGTTATACTTGGCTTTGCCGGCGGCTTCGTTTTCGGAATAGGGTTGTTTAATTTAATCGCTATTATTATTAAACAGTATTTGGGCCATTTGGTAAGTATTGCATCTTTTCTGATTGGTGGAATTATGATGCTGATAAGTTGGCTTTTGTGCCGATGATACAAATTGTTCCTCTTCATTCTTTGAAGCGGGAGGCGTTTAAAGACCGACGGCTTCAGCTTGTCAGTTTTTTTGCTACAAAAGAAAATCTGTTTTGATTCTTGCTATTGCAAAGCTTAAACCTTAAAGTTATAATAAAAATATAATGATTAATTTCAACGAAGGTGATGAAAATGTTTTCGCGGATAATAGCATTTATAATGTGCGTTGTTTCGGTTTTTACTGTCCCGTTTTCTCAGCTTTTCTCTGAATTTGAGCTTAAAAAAGAGCTTGCAAAGGGCAGTTACGAAAGCCCATATATCGTAAGACTTCTTGATGAAATTACCGTAAACGGTGTGCCCGTTGAAGAATACAGCTTGGTTATTCCCGATTGTGAAGAGGATGCTTTGTATCAGAATGCCGCGCAGACTCTTTGTAATGAGTTTTATAAGGCTTGCGGCAAAAGGATTGCCGTGGCCGAAAACGCAACTGAAAAAGCCTTTGTAATTGAAAAAACTCTTGCTGATACAGATGCATTCAGCCTTAAGGTTGAAAACGGCAACGTTTATATTAAAGGCAGTAAGAATGCAGGAATCTCAAGGGGAATAACCGCTTTTGCAGATGAGGTTTTGCTCATTTCGCAGGGAAGCTTTGATTTTAAAGACGGTTATGAATTCAATAAAACCTTTTCGGATTACGTAACGTATGAAGATTTCGGCGCTGTGGGTGACGGAAAAACAGATGACCTTGAAGCTGTTGTAAAAACTCACGAATATGCAAACGAAAACGGCTTGAGCGTTTTTGCAAGTGAAACCGCAATCTATTATATTGGCGGTGCGGATAAAACAGCTTATATTATGACCGATACCGATTGGTCAACCGCACGTTTTATAATTGACGATACAGCTGTTGAAAACAGAAATGCGTGGATTTTCAATATTGCTCCATCGCAGGGAGTTTCAGATATTACCGATAAGGTGTCACCCCTTAAATCCGATGCAAAGAATATCGGTACGTCGCTTGAGAGCGAAAGCCTGGTTGTGCTTACGGATTCCAACGTCAAACGATATATCCGCAAGGGCGCAAATCAGAATTCGGGCAGCAATCAGACAGACGTTATACTTGTTGATGAAAACGGAAATATCTCACAGGAAACTCCGCTTATCTGGGATTTTGATTCGGTTACGTCTGCGGTGGCTTATCCCGTTGATCCGGAAATTTTAACTGTAAAGGGTGGACGCTTTACAACTCTTGCAAATAATGCCGCTTCAGAGTATAACTATTATTCAAGAGGTATCCGCGTAAGACGCTCAAATACCGTAATAGACGGCTTGTATCACGATATTAAAAACGAGGGTAAAACGGGTGCTCCGTATTCAGCGTTTGTCAGTCTTTCGTGCTGTGCAGATGTTACGGTGAAAAACTGTACGTTTACGGGTCATAAAAAGTATTCAACAATAGGCTCCGCAGGCTCGTCCGTAGCAATGGGCACTTACGATATCGGCGCTGCAACGGCAGTCAATGCAAGCTTTATAAACTGCAACCAGACAAACGATATAACCGATATTGATTACTGGGGAATCGCAGGCACGAATTATTGCAAAAATCTTGTGTATGACGGCTGTGCGCTTTCGCGTTTTGATGCACATCAGGGTGTGCTTAACGCAACGGTTAAAAACTCCGTTCTCGGTCATCACGGAATAAAGCTTATAGGAAGCGGAACTGCTCTTGTGGAGAATACAACCGTTTTGTCGGACAGTTTTATAGCCCTGCGTTCGGATTACGGCTCAACCTGGAACGGAAATCTTGTTATACGAAACTGCAAGTTTTATCCTACGGGTATATCCACCCATATCATTGATGCTGAAAACTCGGAGGATCACGATTTCGGCTATACCTGCTATCTGCCTGAGAGAATAGAGATTGACGGCTTGTTTGTTCACCGAATGGGAAGCAATTATCTTTTCACAACGGTTAATTCAAAGCATAATTCCGATTCGTATGCCGCTGAATATCCCGTTGTACCTCCCGAAGAAATAACCGTTAAGAATTATAGCGGATTGTTTTCCTCAAAGCTTCGGGTTTCAAAGAACAAGGCAATATTCAAGGTGGAAATTTCAACGTAAATAAGGAGAAAATTATGACGGATAAAGAAAAAATGCACTCGGGCGATTTGTACCTGCCCGGTGATGAAGAAATAATGACGGAGCAACTTAAATGCCTTGACAGGCTTTACGATTTCAACAATACCCGTCCCACGGAAATGGAAAAACGCACGCAGCTGCTCAAAGAGATGTTCGGCGATATCGGCGAGGATTGCTATATCGAGCCTCCGCTTCACGCCAACTGGGGCGGAAAGAATTGCCATTTCGGCAAAGGCGTTTATGCTAATTTCAATCTCACTCTTGTTGACGATACTCATATTTACGTAGGGGATTATACTCTTTTCGGCCCCAACGTTGTTGTTGCAACGGCAGGTCATCCTATTCAGCCTGAGCTTCGTGAAAAAACATATCAGTATAATTTCTCCGTTCATATCGGCAGAAATTGCTGGATTGGCGCAGGGGCAGTTATAGTGCCCGGTGTTACAATAGGTGATAACGTTGTAATCGGCGCAGGGAGCGTTGTAACAAAGGATATTCCGTCAAATGTTGTGGCGGTAGGCAATCCCTGCAGGGTGCTCAGAGAAATCGGAGAGCACGATAATGAGTATTATTTCAAAAACAGAAAAATAGATTACGGTAATCTGTGATTGCTGAAGCCCCGGAGTAAAAACCGGGGCTTTTTGCTCTTATAAAGCGGTGTATTTTCCCGTTTTGTGTTGAAAGTTGCAAGGTGATTTGTTATAATTGTTTAAATTGTATTCATACATATTGTTAAGGAGAATACCATGGAGAATAAATCAACAATTATTGCGCTTTCGGGCAAGGGCGGGGTAGGTAAAACCTCCATTTCCGCCGCTATTGTAAAACTGCTTGTGCAGACCTATCCCGATAAAAGAATACTCGCTATTGACGCTGACCCTGCCGTAGGTCTTTCCACTGCTCTCGGAATTGAGGTTAAAACCACTATTGACGATATCCGTAAGGAGATTGTTTCCACTGTTGAGGGCGGGGATACCAAAACCGCAATCGAGCTGCTTGGCGATGCGAGATATAAAATCTTTGATGCGCTTGTTGAAACAGAGGGCTTTGCTTTTATCGCCGTCGGCAGACCTGAGAGTGCAGGCTGTTACTGCAAAATAAACACCTACCTCAAGGAAGTAATCAGTATTCTGTCAAAGGAGTTTGATTACGTTGTAATTGACGGTGAGGCAGGCATAGAGCAGATTAACCGCAGAGTTATGGAAAAGGTTACTCATCTTCTCCTTATTACCGATGCAAGCAAAAAAGGAACTCAGGTTATTTCTACAATCAAGAGCGTTGCCGATGAGCTTGTTATGTATAAAAAAATCGGCGCAATAGTCAACAGAATTCCCGATGAAAGCGTTATAAAGCATATAAATATCAGCGACGTACCGGTGCTTTCATATATTGAGAATGACGGTAATCTTGCTATTTACGATATTGAAGGCAAGAATATCACTACGCTTCCCGATGATTCAAACGTAGTCAAAGGAGTAAGGAAAGCTCTTGCTGAGCTTGAGATTATTTAAGGAGTAGGTTATGAGGGATTTAAAGCATCTTTATGAATTTGAAAATCTTTTGCAGGATGCAAACAATGAGCTTGTCCGTAAAGCCAAGGCAGACGGCGGCATTGCTCTCGGCTACACCTGCTATCATATTCCCGAGGTTTTGCTCAATTGCGGCAATTGCTTTTCAGTAAGACTGCGTGCACCGCGTACGGGCTCAATGGATATTGCAACTTATTATATGAGTAACTTCCTGTGCGGATATTCCAAGGCTATTCTTGAGCGTGCAATAGAGGGTGGCTACAATTTCCTCAATGCTCTGCTTGCAAGCGAAACCTGCTCTGAAATGAACAGAGCGGCTGAGCATTTCGAGTTGCTTGACCTTGTGCCCAACGATAAGTTTTTCCTCACATTCCTTGATGCACCTTTCAAGATTGAAAACCACACTGTGAAGCATTACGTCAAGCAGACAAGGCTTAAAATCCTTGATATGCTTACTAACGTTTACGGGGTTGATACTTCGGATGCCGCGCTTCTTAAAGCGGTTGAGGAGCATAATGAGGTTTGCCGTATTATGACGGAAATCGGCAATTACCGCAAGGAGTATAATCCCCGTATCACGGGCTATGAATACCACATTCTCAACCTTGTTACGTATTGCTGCCCTAAGGCGCTTATTCTTCCCGCTCTCAGGGAAACGGCAGAGGAGCTTAAAACCCGTGAGCCCGATGAGAAAAAGAAGTACAGAGCAAAAATCGTTGTAGTTGGCTCGGAGATGGATGACCCTGATTTCACTTCGCTTATTGAGGACAGTGGCGCGCTGGTTGTGGCGGACAGATTCTGCTTCGGTGCTCTTCCCGGCAGGCAGGAAATTATAATAAATCCTGATGAGGACGTGCTTACGCAGATTTGCCTGCACTATCTTAAAACAAGCCAGTGTCCCCGTTTTATGAGCCACGCAAAGGTTCAGGAACGCAGGGATTACGTAAAGCAGCTTGTTGATGAATATCATGCAGACGGTGTTATGTACGAGCAGCTCAAATTCTGCGAATACTGGGGCTATGAAAGGGCTCTTGCTTCTTACGTTATGAGCACTGATTACGGTGTGCCTACCGCCGCGGTTGACAGACAGTATACCGCATCTGCATCCGGTCAGCTTCGCACAAGAGTTCAGGCTTTTGTTGAAAGCCTTGAAATCAAAAAGATTCAGAAGGAAAGGCAGGCGAAGAAAAATGGCTGATATGGGAAAGCTTTATAAAGAACATACTGCCTTGCTTAAACACAGGGAATGGCGCGGATTTAAAGACACTATGTACGATTATTACCGCTGGCTTGTTACCTGGAAAGATATGATTGTTATGGTGCTCAAGGCTCCGGTTTCCACGGTTAAGGGCTTGTGGAAATACCGCTGGATGGCATCCTACCTTACAACCCCTTCTTTTATTGACAGACATACAATGGGTCTCAGGGGTGCGCATCTTCGCATTGTTCACCTTCATTTCAATATGATAGTAAAGCACGCTACGGGGCTTATAAATACGTCCTTCAAAGCAGATGAAAAGATTAACCCCAACAACAAGCTTTCAAAGAAAATCGTTCTTACGGATGAAATTATACCCAACGAGGTCTTTTCGGGCTTCCCCAACCTCAAGGTAATCCCGTTGCAGACTCTGCCGATTTTCCTTTCTTCAATGGTTGACCAGCAGATAACACCGCCTTATCTTGAGGTTACAGAGAGCTTCGGTGTGCCTGCCGACGTTTGCCCTCTTCCCAGTGCGGAGGCAGGTGTTGCAATTGAGGATGATTATCCCAAAATGGGCTGCTGTATGATTGCTACCAATATGCCTTGTGACGGCTCTATTATGAATTCAACCTTCCTTGACAGAAGACTTAATCTGCCTGTTCATTGCTTCAATGTTCCTCTGCGCTATAACGGTGAGGATGTGCAGGAATATGCGGTTGATGAAATCAAGGAGCTTATAAAATTTGTTGAAGAGCAGACGGGAGAAAAATTCGATTGGGACGTTTTCTTCGGTGCTCTCAGGAATACCAACAAGCAGCTTGAATACGAAATAGAAAAATGGGATATCAATAAAACTCCCTATCCGCAGATGACGGGTGCCGCTTTCTGGCTTTACAGAATTTATTACTTCAATCTTTCGGGCGGCGTTGATGAACGCTTCCTTAAGGTTGATAAAAAGGTCAATAAGCTTATGCTTAAGGCTTATGAAAAGAAAGCTCCCGTTTCTAAGGAGATGCGTCACCGCGCGGTTGTATGGAGCTGCCCCGCTAACTATTACACAAGCTTTGCAAACTGGCTTGAAAACTGCTGGGGTATGAACGTTGTTATGGATATGGAAACAATGATTTCCTATCTTAAGTTCAATACCGAGGATAAAGAGCAGGCTCTTGCCGACCTTGCAAAAACGTATCAGCGCTCCATAATGCGTAAGCACACAAAGGGCGGCTATAAGAACGTTGTTGACGAGCTGTGGAGAATAGTTGAGGAATACAACGCCGATACGGTAATTATGTACGATCAGATTTCCTGCAAAGGAATGGACGGTCTTGCAGGTATCTTTGATGACCAGGCAAGGGAACGCAACGTAAACTTTATCTGGGTCAAGCAGGACCTGATGGATCCCAGAACAATTTCAAGGCGCGATATGCGTGAGCAGGTCAATAAGTATATGCAGACCGTTTTGCAGGAAGAACCTCTCGACCCGTCGTTGGTTGATTTTGAGGATGATTTAGCTTGGTAAAGGAGATTTATATATGAAATATTTCGGCGGATGCGACGTCGGCTCAACCTATACAAAATGCGTTATTCTTGATGAAAACGGAAAAATGGTTGCCAACGTTACCAACAGAAGTAAAATTAACCCCGTTGCAAGTGCGGAAATCGCTTTGAACGATGCTGTTGCGCAGGTTGAGGGTCTTTCCTCAGCGAAGGAGCTTGCCTATCTTATCGGTACGGGCTACGGCAGAAACAAGGTCCCCTTTGCTGATGAGAATATCTCTGAAATCAGCTGTCACGCAATGGGCGTTCACGTAACAAACCCCGAGGTAAAAGCCATTATTGATATCGGCGGTCAGGACGTAAAGGGTATATCCATTGATACCGACGGCACGGTTAAAAACTTTGCTATGAACGATAAGTGCGCGGCAGGCACAGGCAGATTCTACGAGGCTATGGCAAATGCGTTTGAAATGACTCTGCCTGAATTCTCAAAGCTTTCACTCAGCGCAAAGAATACTATCCCCATTACCGCACAGTGCACGGTTTTTGCTGAGAGTGAGGTTATCTCACTTGTAGGTGAGGGCAAGCCTATGGATGAAATTGCGGCAGGTATTCAGCTTGCGGTTGCAAAGCGTTGCTTTGTTATGGCTAAAAAAGCAGGCGCAACGGACAGTATTACTCTTACAGGCGGATGTGCCAAGAATGACGGTCTTAAAAAGGCGATAGAAAAGGTTCTTAAGATAAAGGTGGTTGAGCTTTCAACCGACCCGCAGCTTATGGGCGCTCTCGGTGCGGCTGAATATGCCCGTCAAAAGGGCCTTGCAAAGGAGAATTAAAATGAATGTTGTTTTGATAATTCTCGGTGTTATTTTTGCGCTGTTTGTCGTAACCTTTGCAATTTATTTCTTTAACCTTGATATGAAGCTTATCCGCAAGGTTTACGATTGGCTTCAGAAGCATTACGATAATATGAAAAGGGATAAAAAACTCTGATGCATTTTTACGATTCGTTAATTGAAGAGGTCAATACGCTTACAGCACCGTTGATTACGTCAGCTTTTCCTGCCGATGCGGATAAAGCGTGGCGTGACGCAGGCTGCAATCAGGTTGTGCTTCAAAGGGAAAGTGTGTGCGAGCTGAGCGGCACGGGCTTCAATCTTGTAACTTCGTCTGCTGTTGAGGACGGGATACTCATTGCGGGTGACGACCTTGGCAGAATTACGGGCGAGCGGAAATTTGCAAGGGTCTGCGTTATTCAGATTGATGATGAGCAGGATGAACAGAAAGCCTATAACCTTATAAGGAAAATTGAATATGTAAAGTATCATTGCTTTCCCGACGGCTATATGATACGTACCTCTTCAAACGCTCAGAGAGAGGCGGTAAGGGTTGCGGGTAAAGCTGTAAGCTCGGGAATGGATTTCAATGCAGTGGGCAATCTGCTGATTAAGAAATACAAGGAAAATCCGAGTGTCAGGGGCGTTAAAATTATTTTTATAACAGTCTCCGATGCAGATTTTAATTCTTTATCCCGTATTGCCGAAAAAGGTGATGCTATCACAAAAACTCTCAATCATATTGTAAACACCGTCAATTTTGACTGTGATACCTGCAACCTTAAAGCAATATGCGATGAGGTGGAGGGTATGAGAGAGCTGCATTTCGGCTCAAACTCACGAAACGGTATGTAATTGAATTTGCAAGGGTACAGTTTTTACGCTGTATCCTTGCTTTATTTTTATTAAACATTTTACATAAGCGGAAAAGTATGATACAATCATTTAGAAAAGGGGGGTATGTATGAATAACAGAGAATGGTTTAAACAGGCAGGTTACGGTATGATGGCTCATTGGGGGCTATATTCCTTGCTGGGCGGCGAATACCGTGGCAGAAGAGTGCGTGATTATGCTGAATGGATTCAAAGCTATATGCCCATACCAAATGCAGAATATGAAAAATATGCAAAGATTTTCAACCCCGTTTATTTTGATGCCGATGAGTGGATAAGGCTTGCAAAGGAATGCGGGATGCAGTATTTCGTTTTCACCTCAAAGCATCACGACGGCTTTGCGATGTTCAAAAGCGAGGCTGATAAATACAATGTTGTTGATGCAACTCCTTTCGGCAGGGATGTTGTGGCGGAGCTCGGCGAGGCTTGCTATAAGCACGGGCTTAAATTCGGGCTTTATTATTCTCAGGAGCTTGATTGGCACCATCCGCACGGCGGCGGTTATGATAATTTTGCAGGCTGCTCGGGCGTTTCATGGGATAATTCCTGGGATTTTCCTGACAGAGAGAAAAAGAATTTTTCAATCTGCTTCAACGAGAAAATCAAGCCGCAGGTTAAAGAGATTCTGACTAAATACGGTGAACTCTGCCTTATATGGTTTGATGTACCTCATACAATCACCAAGGAGCAGAGTCTCGAGCTTAATCGCCTGGTAAAGGAATATCAGCCTGATTGCCTTATAAATTCACGCATCGGCAACGGTGCTTACGATTACGTGTCTCTCGGTGATAACGAGTATCCGTCGGAAATTTCGGGCGGCGAGGATGCCGACCCCAACAGCATCGGCGGATTCAAATATTCACCCTACGGTCTGTATGAAACTGCAGGCACTCTTAACTCTTCCTGGGGATATAAGTATTATGACCAGAACTGGATATCCTCAGAGGAAATAATTGAAAGAAAAGAAAAACTCAATTCACTTGGTATCAACTATCTTCTCAATATCGGTCCCGACCATCTTGGCAGAATTCCTTCGTTCAGCGTTGAAAGTCTGCGCGGTGCGGCAAGGGCAGCCAAGTGATCAAAAGAAGGTATACTTATGGAAAAAGCTAAATATATAGACCCTATTATCGGTACCGTCGGTGATGAGCAGGCTGAAAGCTTTCATGGCGGCGGTAAAACCTATCCCGGTGCGTGCGTGCCGGGCGGAATGCTTCAGATGTCGCCCGATACTGTAACGGGCGGTGATAACGGAACGGGTTATAATTACTGCCACTCGTCAATTGAAGGCTTCAGCGTAAACCGTATGAGCGGCATCGGTTGGTACGGAGATCTGGGCAATCTGCAGATTATGCCCGTCACGGGCGAAACTGACCTGCGTAGCGGAAGCAACGAAGAGATACCTTTCAAAAAAGGAAAAACGGGCTGGAAATCGCCTTTTTCTCACGAAAAAGAATGCGCCCGTGCAGGATATTATTCCGTGTATCTTGACAGATACGGGGTACTTGTTGAGGCTACCGCTGCTACCCGTTCGGGAATGCTTCGCTTTACTTACCCTGAAAAATCCGACGCCCGTATTATCTTCAATTTTTCACGCCGGATAGGCGGACATGCTGATTTTGAAAAAGTGAGAATTGTAAATGATCACCGTATTGAGGGCAGTATAAAATGTACTCCTGCAGGCGGTGGCTTGGGCAGAGGTCACGCAGGGATTTCTTATAATTTATATTTCGTCTGTGAACTGTCGGTGCCTGCAAAGGAGATGAGATTCTTCTCGGATGAAACCTTTGCCCCTGTCGGCACGGATTATTTTGAAGATGAAGATGCAGGCTTGCTTGTCTGCTTTGGCCAAACAGATACTCCGATTGTGGTGGCTTGCGGAATTTCGTACACCGACCTTGACGGCGCACGCAAAAACCTTGCGGCATCACCTTACGGCTTTGATTTTGATGCAATGGCAAACAGTGCTTTCAACGAATGGGAAAAGGCACTGGAAGCAATCGAGGTTGAGGGTACGGACGAAATAGATTTAAAGCTGTTTTATACCTGCCTTTATCACGTTCTTCTTGACCCACGTGTGCTGGCAGATGCGGACGGAAGATTCGCTCTCTTCGGTGAGGTGACGGAGGTTAAAGACTACACTCACCGCACTGTGTTCAGCGGTTGGGACGTTTACAGAAGCGAGTTTCCGTTGCTTACAATTATCTCTCCCGAAACGGTGAACGATACCGTCTGCTCGCTTCTTAAAATCGCGCAGAAGAAAAACTCATCTTTCCCCAAGTGGGAGATTCTGGGTCTGGATTCGGGCAGTATGGTAGGCGACCCGGGGGTTATAGTTGTTGCGGATGCGTATGTAAAGGGCATACGCAATTATGATGCCGTGAGCGCTTATGAAATTTCAAAAGCATCTTCTTTCAGCGCGAATTATCTCAATCGCAGACCCTTCAAAAGCATAAGACCCGATTGTGAGCAGTATAAGCAGGATGCTTTTGTGCCTGAAAGGCTCAGTAATACTCTTGAGTTCCTTGCGGCTGATTATGCTATGTCAAAATTCGCAAAGGCGCTCGGTGAAGCGGAGGATGCTGAATATTTTATGCGCCGCGCAATGCGCTACGGCGAGAACTTCAACGCCCGTAAGGGCTTTATGGCTCCCCGTAAAAAGAACGGCAGATTTATGCGCATAAAAGATGAATATGACGATGAGGGTTGTGTGGAAAGTAATATTTTTCAGCAGTCGTGGTTTGTGCCCTATGACGTCAAAGGGCTCAGCAGGCTTTTCGGCGAAGATCGCACGGTTGAATTGCTTGAACGCTTTTTCGAGAAGGCTGATTTTTCAAAGCTCTGGAACGAAGATTATAACCACTCGAACGAACCGTGCCACAACGTAACGCATTATTTTGATTTGCTCGGCCTTGCGCACAGAACGCAGTACTGGACAAGGCGCGTGCAGAAAGAGGCATACCGCACGGGTCCGTTCGGCTTTTGCGGCAATGAGGACGTAGGTCAGCTTTCCGCATGGTATGTGCTGTCAGCTCTTGGTTTTGCGCAGGTGTGTGCAGGTAATGAGGAATATTTTGTAAATACTCCGCTCTTCAGAAAAGCAACGGTGAAGCTTGACAGAAAATATCATTCCTGCTCCGTCAGCGAAAAATTCACCGTGGAATGCGACAAGGATCCGCTGGAATTCCCTTACGTATCCTCAATGAAACTCAACGGCAAAGAGGTTCTCCGACCCTACCTTACTTATAGCGAGATTACCGCAGGCGGAATTCTGAGTTTTGAGCTTTCAAAGGAGCCTTGCCCCGATTTCGGCAAAGATATTCCTGAAAGCTTTGCGTAATAAGCAGAATGATGCAGGCATATAATTGAGTTGATTAACTGAAAGGAATGGTTGCTATGAATAAGCTTTTGTCTGCATCGGTAATGTGTGCGGATTTACTGAATTTAAAGGAGAGCGTAAAAGCTCTTGAAGATGCGGGTGTTGACTACCTTCATTTTGATATTATGGATGGCAGCTTTGTGCCCAACATCACCCTCGGCTTTGATCTGGTGAATGCCGTTAAGGCGGTAACAAGCTTACCTTTTGACGTTCATATGATGGTAAACGACCCTGCACGCTATATTGACAGAATGAATCTTGATGAGCGTGATTTTCTCTGCGTTCATTATGAATCGGATATTCACGTTCAGCGCACCCTTTCCCGGATAAAGGATAGGGGAATAAAAACAGGCTTGGCCTTCAATCCGCAAACGCCGCTCAACGGCTTGCAGTATCTTACCGATTATACCGATATGGTGCTTATAATGACGGTAAGCCCGGGCTTTGCGGGGCAGAAGCTTTTTGCGGGGGCAGAGCGTAAAACTCAGCACGCAAGGCAGTGCCTTGACGAGTGGGGATGCTCACATATCCCCGTTGAGGTTGACGGCAACATAAGCGTTGAAAACGGAAAGCTTCTCAGCCACAGCGGAGCGGATATATTCGTAATGGGCACAAGCTCTTTATTCCTTAAAGATAAAAGCATAAAGCAGGCAGCGGAGGATTTCAGGGCAGTTATTTAAAGCTTCGGAGGAATTTGTATGTACAGCAGCATAAAAGCGGCAGTTGCAGGCAGCATAAATATGGATTTTGTTCTCAATATGCAAAAGGTACCTGCGGCAGGCGAAAACGTGGTGGGTACCGATTACGGTTATGCCAACGGCGGCAAGGGTGCAAACCAGGCGATAGGTCTTGCCCGTCTCGGCGCGCAGACTCAGATTATCGGCAAGGTTGCAAGCGATGAAAACGGAAGAAAACTCCTTGATAATCTCGGCAGAAATAATGTTGATACGTCCAAGGTTTCAACCTCGGGGTCTCAGACAGGTCTTGCTGCAATTATAATTGACGGTGAAGGTAAAAACCGCATTATTGTTTATGAGGGCGCAAATGCCGAAATTGATGCCGATGAAGCGGCAAAAGGAATAACGGATGATCTGGATTTGTTGCTTGTGCAGTTTGAAACCCGCGAGGAAGTTGTAATAAAGTGTGTAAACCGTGCTGTTGAAAAGGGGATAACCACTGTTATTGACTGCGGACCTGCAAAGCCCTTTGAACTTGAAAAAATGCAGGGGGCTACCGTTATATCTCCCAACGAAAGTGAAACAAAGGCGCTTACGGGCATACTTCCCGCGGATGAAGCTACAGTGCTTGAAGCATCAAAAATTCTTATGCAAAGGAGCCGCGCACGCTACGTTGTGCTCAAACTCGGCTCAAAGGGCTGCAGCGTATGGGACGGTAAGAATTTTAAAATGATGCCCGCGTATAAAAGCAACGTTGTGGATACAACCGCCGCGGGGGACAGTTTTACGGCGGCGCTGGCGCTTGAATTAAAACGCAGCGGAGATATTTATGCCGCTTGCGATATGGGCAATAAAGCAGGAAGCATTGCCGTAAGCAGAATGGGCGCCGAAGCCTCTATGCCTACGGTTGCTGAAATTCTTAATTCAGTATTTGAAAAATAAAATAATCCCGGAGTCTTTGCGGCTCCGGGATTATTGCTTTTATATCTTTGTATCCGTTATTCTTTCAACCTCAAGTGATTCTGTATAAATATTCTTCGGGTTGTTTTCGTCAAGGATTATCAGCCTTCCGCCGTGCTCCTTTCCGTATGTGAAGTAGCCTGCACCAAGGGTCTGGTAAATATCAATTCCGTCTATGTTGATATGGAAATCGTTTACGTGGTCGTGCCCGAAAAATGCAGCAATCACGTCGCCCGTCTTTTTCCAGCTTTCAAACTGCTGTCTGTATTCCTTTTCGGTGTTGGGAGGGCAGGGGCATTCCCTGATTCTCCCCTCGAGTATTTTGTGACCCAGCTTGTAATAATTGCCGTCACGCTCGAAGGTGTAATCATCGTTCTCACTTGTTTTCTCAAATCCGTCAAGCTCCTGCTGAACGGGTATATGCTGGAAAAGGATTGCAGGCAGAGGCTCGCCGCCGTTTGCATCCCTGAGTTCTTTTGCTCTTTTTTCATACCATTCAATCTGGTCACTGTGCACGCAGTCGTAGCTGAGTCCGCCCTCTGAATTGCGCTGATAATCGTTTGAGTCAATAAGCCAGAGTGCAAAGGCATCCTTGCCGCTTTTACTGCCCTTGATTGTAACGCAGCAGTTTCCGCAGCCGTAAACGTCGGCATCGTTGAGGTTGGAACGGCAATTTTCGTATTCCATATACTGCATCATCTGGAATTCCGTGTGGAAGCCCTCTTCGCCGTCGTGGTTGCCGAAAACTACGCAAAGCGGAATGTTTCTCTTCCTTATGGGGGCGGTTATTTTCTCAATGGTGCTTTTTACGTAATCATAGGTGAATTCTTCCCAGTAGCCGCTTATGTTGTCACCGCCGAAAACAACAAGGTCGGGCTTTGTCTTTTCAACAAGAGTTTCAATAACGTTGAGCGTTTCTTTGTCACGGCTTTCGGGGATTTCCCTGTTTTCGTCATCGTCCATAACGGGCTCAACGTCGTGTATATCGGTAAGGTGAAGGATTCTGAATTTGCCGTCATCCGAGAATTTTAAAGGTGCAGGCGCGCTTCTTTTAAATTTTGCGGATTGCCATTTGTGCGGCACACCCATTGCAAGAAGGCAGGGCATAGCGAGGGTGCGTAAAAAAGTTTTTGTAAATTTACCCATATATATTCTCCTTAAACAGTATTGAAAGCTTGTGTAAATATTTAATCACATTTTTAACGGAGATTCAATCCTATTAAGAGAAATAAAGGAAAAAGCAAAAAAAGAGTTGACATATTAAAATTGCGGTGATAAAATGTATTCAAATTTAATACCTAAACCGTTGAAGCGGAAGTAACGGCAATTATGCCTTTACAGAGAGCCCGCGTTGCTGAGAGTCGGGTGAGAAACAGGTTGTCAAATGGGCCGCTGAGGGTGCAGTCAAATGAGCGTTATGCTCAGAGTATTCTGCAACGTGTTGGCATACGTAAGTTGCCGGGGGTATGTAAGTATCCCGCTTAAAGTGCACGGCTTTGCCGTGAATCAAGGTGGCACCGCGAATGATTATTCGTCCTTGGCAGAATTGTCTGTCAGGGATTTTTTTATTTCAGGAGGATTTTTATGGTTCTTTTAACAAAACGATGGTGCGTTTAACTGCTGTAAACCAAATAAAAAACTAACTTAAAAAGGAGAATATATAATGAAACTCAATAACGTTGATTTTGATACTTATTTTAACAATTATCCCGATAAAAACGGTTACTTCGGCAAATACGGCGGAGTTTATATTGATGATAAGCTCAAGGCAGCAATGGCAGAAATTACAGAGGCATATTATTCAATCTGCCAGTCGAGAAAATTCATTGCCGAGCTTCGCAGAATCCGCAAGGAGTTCCAGGGCAGACCTACTCCCGTAACTCATCTTGAAAGACTTTCTGATTCTCTTGGCGGCAAGGTACAGCTTTACGCAAAGCGTGAGGATCTTAACCACTCAGGTGCCCACAAGCTCAACCATTGCATGGGCGAAGCTCTTCTTGCAAAGTATATGGGTAAAAAGAAGGTTATTGCAGAAACAGG
>JAZNUP010000054.1:0-3260 GCA_045592385.1 Acutalibacteraceae bacterium | reverse complement strand
CAAAAGTGCAGCATAACGGCAACTCCCTGTGCTTTATTGATACTCCCGGTCACGTGGACTTTGCAGGCGAAGTGGAAAGAAGCCTTGCCGTGCTTGATGCGGCGGTGGTGCTGCTTTCCGCGGTGGAGGGTGTGCAGGCGCACACAAAGCTTATTTTCTCCGCCCTGCGCAGGCTTGAAATTCCCGCAATTTTCGTTATAAACAAAATTGACCGCACGGGCAGCGATGCTTCAAAGGTCATTTCTCAGCTTACCTCGTCGCTCGGTGTAAATGCCTTTGCCGTTGAGGAAATTTCGTGCGAGGGCACTCAGGAATGCGAAGTGAGGATGAGCGATTTTTCGGGCGACGCGGCGGAAAATCTGCTGCTCTCCCTCGGCGATGAAGCGTTGCTTGAACGCTACTTTGAGGGCGAGGTCACACAGCAGGAAATCCTTGATACAGCTAAGCTTCTCAGCCGCAGGGGTGAGGCATATCCCGTCTTTTTCACAAGCGCAAAAACGGGCGCAGGCGTTGCGGAGTTGCTCGGCAGTATGTGCGATTACCTGCCCGATTCGTCTTACGCTCAGTGCGATGCCCTCAGCGGCAGAGTGTTCAAGGTGGAGCACGACCGTGATATGGGCAAGGCGGCATATATCCGCCTTTTCGGCGGCTCTCTGCGTAACAGGGAGAGCGTGAATTTTGCCGACGGCACAAGCGAAAAAATAGCGCAGATACGCACCTTTGACGGCGCACGCACCGTTGACTGCGGCGAGATTTCGGCAGGCGATACCGCAGTTGTTTACGGTCTTTCTTCACTTAAAAACGGTGACTGTATAGGCGAGGATTTCAGGAAGATTTCGCCCGCTCTTGCCGTGCCGCTTATGACGGTTACTGCTCACCCCGAAAGGGAAGAGGATTCCGCCGTGATAATGCAGACCCTGCGCGAGCTCGGTGAGGAGGACCCTCTGCTGAGCTTTGATTTCAACCGCGAAACAAGGGAGATGTATCTCAACATAACGGGCGTTATCGAGCTTGAGGTGCTTGAGGAGCTTGTGTATGAGCGCAGCGGCGCAAGGGTGCTTTTCTCAGAGCCCAACGTTATCTTCAAAGAAACTCCGAAAATCAAAGCAAAGGGCTTTGAATCCTATACTATGCCCAAACCCTGCTGGGCAAAGGTAGAGCTTGAGATAGAGCCGCTTGAAAGAGGCAGCGGCATAATTTTTGAATCCGCGATAAAGGATAATATTGTCCCTTACAGATATCAGCATCACGTTGAGGCAAGCGTTACAAGGGATTGCGTGCAGCAGGGCATCTACGGCTGGGAGGTGGTGGATGCAAAAATCACCCTCACGGGCGGCGAGCATCATCACGTGCACACGCATCCGCTGGATTTCTTTGTGGCAACTCCCGTTGCTTTCCTGCGCGCGCTCACAAATTGCGAAACAGTGCTCCTTGAGCCTTACGTCAACGTCACCCTCTGCGCTCAGGAGGAGCTTGTGGGCAAGGTTATAGGTCATATTATTGATATGAGGGGCGAATTCTCCGCTCCGCAGATTGAAAACGGTCTTTTCACGCTGGAGGCTCAGCTTCCCGTTGCATCGTCAACGGATTATCCCGTCACCTTCAGGTCGCTCACGTCGGGCAAGGGAACGTTTTCGAGCACCTTCTGCGGATACAGGGAGTGCCCGAAGGAGCTTTATAAAACTCTGCCCCGAAGAACTCCCGACCCGCTTGACAGAGCAAAGTGGATTCTCTATTGCAGAAACTGTATGACAGACAGCTTTTAAAACGAGGTATTTAAAATGAAAACAACCGCTAAAAAACCGCAGAAGAATACCGCCCCCTGCCCGCATTACAGAAAGTGCGGCGGCTGTCAGCTTCAGAATATGAGCTATGAGGCTCAGCTTTCGTGGAAGCAGGGCAGATGCATAAGCCTGCTCGGCTCGTTTTGCAGGGTTTCGCCCATAATCGGTATGAAAAATCCTTATCATTACCGCAACAAGGTGCAGGCGGCATTTCAGCTTACACGCTCGGGCAAAATCGTGTCAGGCGTTTACCAGTCGGGCACTCACAGGGTTGTGCTTGTTGACTCCTGTATGACGGAGGATAAAAAAGCGGATGAAATCATAGTTGCAATCCGCGCTCTTTTGCCAAAGTTTAAAATTCTGCCCTATAACGAAAACAGCGGCGCGGGATTTTTGCGCCACGTGCTTGTGAAGAGAGGCTTTTCAAGCGGCGAAATTATGGTGGTTTTCGTTGGCGCGAACTCACGTTTCCCGATGAAAAAGCGTCTTACGGATGAGCTTCTGCGTCTTTTCCCCGAAATCACCACCGTTATCTTTAACGTCAATCCGCAGAAAACGAGTATGGTCCTCGGTGAGAGGAACGAGGTGCTCTACGGCAACGGATATATTGAGGATACTCTGTGCGGCAGAGTTTTCAGGATTTCCGCATCGTCGTTTTATCAGATAAATCCCGTGCAGACCGAGGTGCTCTACGGCAAGGCAATGGAGTTTGCCGACCTTGACGAAGCTGACAGAGTGATTGATGCTTACTGCGGAATCGGCACTATAGGTCTTGTTGCGGCAAAGCAGGCAGGCGAGGTGATCGGCGTTGAGATTAACCCCGATGCCGTAAAGGATGCCATTTCCAACGCAAAGCGCAATCAGTCGAAGAACACGCGTTTTATTCAGGGCGATGCAGGTGAATTTATGCAGGCAATGGCGGCTGACGGCGAAAAGGCGAGCGTTGTGTTTATGGACCCGCCCAGAGCAGGCAGCGATACAAAGTTTTTATCTTCGCTTGTCACCCTTTCGCCCGAAAAGGTGGTTTATATTTCCTGCAACCCCGAAACCCTGCGCAGGGATTTATTCTTCCTCACCTCAAAGGGATATAAGGTAAGAAAAATCCAGCCCGTGGATATGTTCCCCCACACAAATCACATAGAATGTGTTTGCTTGCTTTCAAAAACCAACACAAAGTAAGGATATTTAAACTGACCTATATATATTAAACTGACCCATATACGGATAATCCTGATTTCCCCGCGCAGTACACATCACGCTGCGCGGGGATTTTTGCGTACAAACGGTTGTTGGTTTTAAGAAAGAAAACGTCTGCATTGTTGCAACGGTGGTATTTTTATGTTACAATAATTTTTATAATGGTTATTTATGGGCATTTTGGCACAAAACGGAGGTTATGCTATGAAAAACGCACTTAAAAGGGCAATTTCAGTTCTGCTGGCGGCGGTAATGCTTTTCGGCACTTCGCCGCTTGCA
>JAZNUP010000053.1:0-13724 GCA_045592385.1 Acutalibacteraceae bacterium | reverse complement strand
AATAGATATTGTTGCAGAAGTGAAAAAGAAATCAGAGGAAAAATAACACTTACGTTGTTTATCAGCACCAACAGTGCGTAGCCAATTTCTCTGAAATTGTTAAAGGGCTTGGGATGTTTCCCAACAAGTACGCACAAGGGGGACCGCCGTGCCCTGCTTGCTACAGATGATTGCATCTTAGCAAGCAAATCGAAACGAATGAATGAAAAGGAGGCTTGACGAAACGAGTCCGAAAATCAAAATGAGCGATATTCACGATGACCGTGATGACGATATTATTGAACTGTCCGACGAGGAACTGAAAGTGATTTTAGGCTTTATTCCCGTGGATGTACTGACAAAAGCAGAACAGGCATGACCGAAATCATACCTGTTCCAAGAAAATTGCGAATTACTGTTTTACTATCAGGGAGCTTTCGGTGTCTGTTTTTTGCTTTTATGGGAAACGGGAACTTCTGCACTCTCCACTCTACACTCTGCACTCAAACAAAAAAGATTGCACCGTCGCCGATGCAATCCTCATTTATTTTACAAGATTTATTTTCCGAGCAGCCATTCAACGGAAACGCCCAATATCTCGGCAAGAACCATAAGCTCATAATCCGCAACAAACCTTGTGCCTATCTCTATTCTTGACACACTGTCACGCTCGATAACTATTCCGTTTATCTGTAATTTTGCGGCAAGCTCAGCTTGTGAAAGCCTGTTTTTGCAGCGCGCTTCACGGACTCTGTCGCCGCATATATTCTTTCTGCCGCCGAAATCATAAATCTTCATAACACGACCCCATATGCTAATAACAAGAATTTTTCTTGACTTTAACATATTCTGTCCATATAATTGTGTTAAAGATAAGAATGTGGGAGTGAAATGAAAATGAAAAACAATATTCGTATTCTGCGGGAAGCAATGGGGCTTACTCAGAGTGAGCTTTGCAAAAAACTAAAGGAAAACGGTTACTGCATAGACCGTACCACCCTCTCAAAATACGAAACTGATGACCATAACCTTTCCGACAAAACGCTTGTTGCTCTTGCAAGTTTTTTTGAAACTTCAACGGATTATATTCTTGATTTGACAGATAAAAAATAATTCTCAATCTTCTGTTCTGCGTTCCGCGTTCTGCACTCTCCACTCTCCACTCTGCACTCTCGACTCTCCACTTAACCTTTTTCTTCCCCGAAAAGAAAAAAACACTTGCATTATCTTTAATCTGGTGATATAATACAGCAAATCGAATAACTTTATGGCTGATGTTTGCAGAAGAAGCTTTTGCTGCCGAAGGAGTAACGCTCTCAGGCTTCCCGCAAGGGAAAGGGACTGCAAACGGACATAACTTTGGAGAAGCTCATTAAATTGAGTGCCGAAGGGGCAAGGCGGTTTACGCTAATCTCTCAGGCAAAAGGACAAAGTTTTATTACCCGTTTTATCGGGAAAACTGTGCTTTTGTCGGATTACGCCCTGTAATCCGATTTTTTTATTTTATTTTTTCGGAGGAATTCAAATGGAAAGCTTTTTTGACAAGGTAGCTCAAATCAACGGCTCCGTAAACGGCGTTGTATGGGGCAGCTTCGGTCTGTGCCTGCTTATCGGCACGGGTATACTTATGACCGTTGTTACAAAGGTATTTCAGGTAACACATTTCGGTCTGTGGTGGAAAAACACCATAGGCAGCCTTTTCACCAAAAAGGTTATAGGCCATTCAAAGGAAAAGGGCTCAATCTCTCCCTTCCAGGCTCTTTGCACCGCCCTTGCCGCAACCGTCGGCACGGGTAATATCGCAGGCGTTGCGGCAGCTCTCTGCATTGGCGGGGCAGGCGCGGTATTCTGGATGTGGGTTGCCGCTTTCTTCGGAATGATGACAAATTACTCGGAAAACGTGCTCGGCATCTATTTCCGCCGCCGCAACATAAAAGGCGAATGGTCGGGCGGCGCGATGTATTATCTTCGCGACGGTCTCGGCAGCAAGAAAGGCTGCAAGGTAATCGGCAAAACACTTGCCGTGCTTTTCTGCATTTTCACAATGCTTGCATCCTTCGGTATCGGCAGCATGGGTCAGGTAAACAAAATCGTTGCCAACGTTGCCGCCGCCTTTGACGTGGAGGCTCTTTCCTCGGTTCAGGTTATGGGTGACGTTTCGCTTTATAATCTTGTTCTCGGCATTGTCATTATGATTCTTGTTGCGCTCATCACCCTCGGCGGTCTTAAGAGAATTGCAAACGTTGCAGAAAAAATCGTTCCCTTTATGATTGTTCTCTTCATCGCAGGCAGCCTTGTTATTATCGGCGTAAACTATGACCAGATTATCCCCGCTTTCAGAACAATCTTCGTAAATGCTTTCAGACCCGAGGCCTTCGTAGGCGGCACCCTCGGCGCGGCAATCAGCGCGGCTGTTACCCAGGGCTTCAAGCGCGGCGTTTTCTCAAACGAAGCAGGTCTCGGTTCATCCGTTATGGTTCACTCAAACTCCAACATCAAAGAGCCCGTAAAGCAGGGTATGTGGGGCATCTTTGAGGTGTTTGCAGACACTATGATAGTTTGCACAATGACCGCTCTCGTTGTTCTCACCTCAGGCGTGTTTGATGCAAAAACAGGCACAATCGCTGAGGGCTTCACCGACGCTACCCTTGTTGCAGGCGCGTTCAACTCCGTTTTCTCCTGGGGCGATATCGGTCAGAAGTTCGTTGCGGCTGCAATGTTCCTCTTTGCATTCACAACCGTTCTCGGCTGGTCCCACTACGGCTCAAAGGCGTGGGAATATCTTTTCGGCGCAAAAACAACCGTTATCTTCAAGATAATCCACGTTATCACCGTTATTTTCGGCGCAATAATGACCTCCTCCCTCGCCTGGGATATTTCAGACACCTTCAACGGCCTTATGATGATTCCCAACCTTATCGGCGTTGTTGTTCTGTTCCCGCTCGTTATGAAAATCACAAAGAACTTCGTTGACCGTAAGGTTAAGAATAAAGCAGAAAAGCCCGTTCTCTCCTACGATGCCAAAATCCAGGCTCAGGCAGAGGTGGACCTTGCCGATGATTAAATTTACAGAGGTGTCGGTATGAATTTTGACGTTAATAATTTCAAATGGACAAGAGAGCCTGCGGATTTTTCAATCAGCGATGAAAAAATTGAAATTGTAACCGCTCCCCACACCGATTTGTGGCAGAGGACTTACTATCATTTCAG
The DNA here is from genome assembly GCA_045592385.1 of Acutalibacteraceae bacterium. Classification (GTDB taxonomy): domain Bacteria; phylum Bacillota; class Clostridia; order Oscillospirales; family Acutalibacteraceae; genus CAG-177. The sequence goes on along the minus strand of JAZNUP010000053.1, from coordinate 10,535 downwards.
GAACGACAATGCTCCCGTTCTGCAGATGCAGACGCAGGAAAAATTCTTCTCTTTCGTTGTAAAAACGGAATTTGAGAGCAAGCACAGGTTTGACCAGTGCGGCATCGTTATGTACCTTGACAGTGACAACTGGATTAAGGGCTCAATAGAATATGAAAACGAAAAATTCCAGCATCTCGGCTCCGTTGTTACCAACAACGGTTATTCGGACTGGGCTACAACGGAAATTGACCCGTCAATAAAGTCTATGTGGTACAGATTCAGCCGCCGCGAGGATGATTACTGCATCGAGTGCTCCGAGGACGGAGTTACCTTTAAGCAGATGCGTGTATGCCATATGTTTAACGGCGCAGGTAAAATTCAGTTCGGAATTTACGCCTGCAGCCCCGAGAATTCATCCTTTAAGGCAACGTTTACGGGTATGGAAATTACTGAATGTAAATGGTTGGCTCACGACGGTCAGCAGCCCGACGAAGCCTGACAAATTATTAAGCGGAAGCTTCTTTACGGAGTTTCCGCTTTTTTATTGCCCTGTGCGCATTAAGGTGGTATAATGTATGTAATTATATATGGGGTGAGATAATGAAAAAATCAAAAAAGCTTGTTTGTGCCGCCGTTGCGTGCGCGGCGCTTTCCTCGCTGATTCTGTGGGGCAACAACTCAATCGGCATCAGCAGATACACGATTAAAAACGGTGAAATCCCTGCCGCATTTTCAGGCTTTCGCATTGTGCAGGTGTCCGATTTTCACAACACCTTGTTCGGCAAGAACCATTCCTCAATTATTTCTTTGATTGAAAAATGCAATGCGGATATTATAGTCATCACGGGCGACCTTATTGATTCCCGCCGCACGGATATTGACTGCGCTCTTTCTTTCGTCAATGAGATAACTCAGCTTGCCCCCGTTTACTACGTTACGGGCAACCACGAAGCGCGTGTGGCGGATTATCCTCTGCTTGAAAAGAGACTTGAGGCGGCAGGAGTTACGGTGCTTGACGGCAAATCCGTACCCCTCACCCGAAGCGGAGCAGCGATTACTCTGGCAGGTATGAAAGACCCGAATTTTATTGCCGGCTATCAGGCGGGCGGCTTTGTTGAGGAGCTTGAAGAAAAGATTCTTTCTGCCCTTGACGGCGCCGAGGGCTACAGCATCCTGCTCTCCCACCGCCCGGAGCTATTTGATATTTACGTATCCTGCGGTGTCGGGCTTGTTTTTTCGGGTCACGCTCACGGCGGTCAGTTCCGCTTGCCGTTTATCGGCGGTGTTTTTGCGCCGAGTCAGGGTCCTTTCCCCGAATACGATGCAGGAATTTTCAGCAAAGACGGCACGGATATGGTGGTAAGCCGCGGGCTGGGTAACAGTGTTTTCCCATTAAGACTCAATAACCGCCCCGAATTGGTGTGCGTCACCCTTGAAAACGGCGAAACTGTATGATATAATTTTAAGCTGTAATAAAAAATAAAAGAAAGAGGTATTTTTATGAGAGCGGCAATTTACGGAGCAGGTTCACTCGGCACAGTTCTCGGCGCTTACATCACAAAGGCAGGCACCGAAATAGAGCTTATCAACAGAAACAAGGCGCACGTTGATGCACTCAACGCAAACGGCGCAAAAATCACGGGAACAGTTGATTTCACTGTACCCGTAAAGGCTGTAACTCCCGACCAGATGAGCGGCAAATACGACCTTTTCATCCTTCTCACAAAGCAGCTTGATAACGAAAACGTTGTAAAGGGTCTTGCTCCCTTCCTGAGTGATGACGGTATCATCTGCACCCTTCAGAACGGTCTGCCCGAGCTTTCCGTTTCAAACGTTATAGGCGAAGACAAGGTAATGGGCTGCACCGTTGCCTGGGGCGCAACTCTCCTTGAGCCCGGCGTGGTTGAGCTCACCAGCGAGCCTGACAGTCTCTCCTTCGGTCTGGGCAGAATGAACGGCAAAAAGGATAAAAAGCTTGAAGAAGTAAAGGCTCTGCTTGAGCTTATGTGCCCCGTTGAGGTTGAAGACAACTTTATGGGTGTACGCTGGTCAAAGCTCCTTATCAACTCCGCATTCAGCGGTATGTCCGCAGTGCTCGGCTGCACCTTCGGCGAGGTTGCCGCTGACAAACGCTCACGCCTTTGCGCTCTTGAGCTTATCAAGGAATGCATTGACGTTGCCTGGGCTCAGAATATCGAAATCGCTCCCGTACAGGGCAAGGATATAGTAAAGCTCCTTTACTACAAGGGCGGTCTCAAGAAGAAGCTCTCCCTCTTCATCCTTCCCATCGCTATCAAGAAGCACGCTCTTCTTAAGGCAAGTATGCTTCAGGACCTTGAAAAGGGCAAGAAATGCGAAATTGATGCAATCAACGGCGTTGTAAGCGCTTACGGCAAAAAGCTCGGAGTCAAGACTCCCTACACCGACAAGGTTATTGAAATCGTTCGTGATATCGAAGCAGGCAAGTGCACCTTCGGCTTTGACAACGTTGAAAAATTTGCATCCCTTGCAAAATAAAATGTTCCTTCGGGAGGTTTTTAAATTGAAAAAAACGTTAAGCATATTTCTTGCAACAGTAATTCTCCTGCTCGGCGTGTGCGCTCCCATAGCAAGCGCTCAGCAGATTTCAAAGCTGCCTGCAATTATCCTCGGCGGATTCAGCAGCGGTCAGCTTTACATTGATTACGGCAAAGAGAGTGAAGAAAAAGTATGGGGCTTTGAGGCTTCCGCAGCCCTTGAGCAGACAGCTTCCGACCTTGAAAACTTCATCCCCGCGCTGTTGAGGCTTATGTTCCTCGGTGACTTTGCAACTATCGGCAAGGTGCTCGGCAACGGCGGCAAAATCATACTCGAAAAACTCTTCTGCAATGAGGATTCAAGCTCCGTCTACCCTCTTGAAACGTACCCTGCAGACCCCGCAATCTCCACCTATACCTATCTTAAGGAAAACGGACTTGATGAGCATATCAAGGAAACTGCTCTTTCAGATTACGTTGCCGAAAAAATCGGCGGAGATAACGTATTCTTCTTCCAGTACGATATGCGTATGGGTATGGTTGATATGGCTGCTCTTTTAAAGGATTACATTGATGCCGTGCTTGAATACACGGGAAGCGACCGTCTGAACATCTTCGGCATAAGCTACGGCGGATTTCTTCTCGGCTCTTATCTGAGCCTTTACGGCACTGAGGGTAAAATAAACAACGCAGTGCTCAACGTGCCTGCACTCGGCGGCACAAGCTTTGCAAAGCGTTTCTTTACCGCTGATACGGAATTTCCCGTTTACTCGCTCATCAGCTTTGCGGAGCTTGCAATCGGTATGGAAACAAACCTTGCTCCCCTTTTCAGAAACACAGAATTCAACAGAATTGAAGTGCTCGCAAAGGCATTCCTCAATGAAATTATGGACCTGCCCTACTTCTGGGGCAGCCTGTGGGATTTGCTCACACCTGAGGATTATGAAGAACTCAAGCCTCTCCTGCTTGACAGTGAGGCAAGCGCAGAGCTTATCAGAAAGAGCGATATCGTTCACCACGAAATAATGCCCAACTACCGCAAGAATTTCCTTGCCTGTATGGAAAAGGGCGTAAACATTTCAATTATGTGCAACTACTCATCGCAGAATGCCTTCGGCGGCGAGAAATACGGCGATATGCTGCTTGATGCAAATGCCGTAAGCGGCGCAAAGGTTGTAAACTACGGCGACCGCTTTGAGGACGGATACCCCGCCTGCGGCACAGTCTGCGGCAAAGCTGCCCACAATCATATTTCACCCTCTATGGAGGTTGACGCATCCTGCGCATACCTGCCTGAGAACACCTGGTTTGTAAAGGACCAGTTCCACGGAATGTACGCAGGGGACGAAAATACTTTTGAGCTCGTAAAAACTCTTTTGCTCGCTGAGGAAAAAGCGGATATCTATACATATGAGGAGTTCCCGCAGTTCCTTATTTCCGAAAACCGTTACTATGACGTAACCGCAGGCTTTGACAGTGACGTTCACGGCTACGTTGACGGCGGCGAAACCGAGTTCACCGTTACCAACATTTCCACAAAGCCTATGGTTCTCACCGCGGTTGAGTGCGAGGGAATTGACCTTGATTTCAATCTCCCTGCAAACAGAGCAATAAAGGCAGGCGAGAGCATCACCTTCACCTTTGACGGTGAAATCCCCGAGGCACAGAGAAAGCATTTCGGCGTAAAAATAAGCTATCTTATGCCAACCCTCGGCATCCCCGCGGCATCAAGAACAATAGATTTCAGCGTAATTTAACGGCAAAAAAGAAACCGTGTTCCGGTCAGTCCGGAGCACGGTTTTTCTTGTTATTATGATATCTTATGCGCAGACCTTGTTGAGGTAGCTTGCCATATCGCCAACCGGCAAGGCAATCCTCAGCGCAGTTTTTATTATTCTTCACAGTGTTGCAATCCTTTTTGTTTTATGTTAAATTAAAAATACAGTAATCCTTAATAAAATAACTATTAACTTAAGGAGTTGTTTTCATGGCAAAAACTTTCAGAAAAACTCTTGCGCTGCTTCTTGCGGCAATAATGATTTTCGGCTCGGCTCCGCTTTACGGGCTCTCTCTGCCTGTTGCCGACCTGCTGAGCACAAAAGCTGAAGCTGCCATATACCGTGGCACCTGCGGCGCCAAGCTTTCCGTTTCGTACAACAGCGAGCTTAAAACGCTTGTAATAAGCGGTGAAGGAACGATGTACGATTACAATTGGAACGACCCTGACCGCCCGTGGCACGAATACCGCGAAGAAATTGAAACAATAATTATTTCCAACGGTGTTACTACCATAGGTGATTGTGCTTTCATTGGCAGCGATGCGGATATCGTTCTGCCCACAAGTATAAAATACATCGGAGATTATTCGCTCAGCGGCAGAATTCTTTATTGCGGAACCGCCGAGCAGTGGAGTTTGCATCCGTATAAAACCGACCCGATGCTCCTGCCTGCCGTTTTTGAATACAACACCGAAAACGCATATCGCAGAAAAGGCACCTGCGGAAAAAACACAACCTGGACTCTCTGGGCTGACGGCACTCTGGAAATCAGCGGCACGGGAACCGTAGAAGCAACAGACCTCGCAAGCGGTTGGCATGGCGCAACCTCTCTGGTAATACACGAAGGTATAACAGGCATAGGTGCATCTGCTTTCAGCGAATTTTCTTTAATTGAAGTCAGCCTTCCCTCTACGCTTACATCCGTGGGAAACGGCGCTTTCAGCAACAACCGGAACCTTAAAAGCATCTCAATCCCTGACAGCGTAACAAGCATAGGCTATTCTGCTTTCTATGGCTGCTCTTCCCTTGAACAAGTTAACCTTCCCGACGGTCTGGAAGCCCTCGAATTCGATTTGTTCAGAGATTGCAGCGCTCTTTCACAAATCACAATCCCCGAAAGCGTAACCGCAATAGGCAACAACGTTTTCACCGGCACGGCATTATATAACAACTTTGAAAACAGCGATGAGGACGTTCTTTATCTGAACAATCACCTTATCAAAGCCAAAAACACCCTTGAGGGCGAATACTCAATAAAAGAGGGCACAAAGAGCATTGCCGACCATGCCTTTTGGAATTGCCGGATTACAGGCGTTACTATCCCCGACAGCGTGAAGACTATCGGTGAAAACGCTTTTTATAACTGCACAAAGCTTGAAAACATCATCATTCCCGACAGCGTGGAAACTATCGGCGAAAACGCATTCTACCGCACCGTTCGCCAGATTGTATTCGAAAATAATCTTGATGAGAGCTTCTATTTAGGCAATCATCTTATTCTGGTCAAATCAAACGCTTCCGGCGAATATATCATCCCTGCCAACACAGCCTCTGTTGCCGAAGCAGCTTTTTCTTCATGCTCATATATCGAAAAAATAACCGTAGCTGATGGTAATACAAGGCTTTCAAGCGACGAAAGAGGCGTTTTATACAATGCGGATAAAACCGTTCTTATCAGCTATCCCCAAAGTGCTGAGGGAACGGAATACACGCTTCCCATGAGTGTAAAAAAGATCTTCAGTTACGCTTTTTATTCCTATTCCAACAACCTCTCTGCCGTCTGCTACCCCGGCACATCCGAGCAATGGAACAACATTACCGTAGGCCTTTTTAACTACAAGCTTGACGGCAAACTGATTTTTGAGTGCAACAGCGCAAGACCGTATTTCCTCAAGGGTTACTGCGGCGAAGACGTTACTTACACTCTGTATGCAGACGGTGAGCTTGCAATAAGCGGTACGGGCAAAACGAACAGCTACAGCATAAACGGTGATGCTCCGTGGTATAAATACCGCTATAATATAAAAAAGATTACGGTAAACGAAGGTGTAACAGAAATAAACCACGATGCTTTTTATGGTTTGGAAAACGTTACCGACGTATCCTTTGCCGACAGTTTGAATTCCATCCCGTCTTCTGTCAACAACAGCTCAATAGTGAACGATTTTGAAAACAGCGACGAGGAAGTTCTGTACGCAAACGACTGTCTCATCCGTGCAAAAGACACCGTCTCAGGCACTTATCACGTAAAAGAAGGCACAAAGAAAATCTTTTCTTTCGCTTTTTCTTATTGTGATAACCTTACAGAACTTGTAATTCCCGCAAGCGTAACAAAAATCTATGCCGATTGGAACACACCCTTCGACAATCGCTCCACCTTTAAAAAAATAACCGTAGATCCTGCCAATACGGCATATTCATCTGACGAAAACGGCTGTTTATATAATAAAGATAAAACCGTTCTTCTGTATACCCCTTATGCCGGCACCGCTGCTCATCTGGATATCCCTGAGGGAGTAAAAACCGTTTGTTGTGTCGGTTCGCAGGCGCTCAAAAGCATAACCATACCCGCAAGCGTAACAAAGATTGAAGATTCCGCCGTACGCCACTTAAGATTCCTTGAAAAAATTACCGTAGACCCCGCCAACACAGTATACTCAAGCGACGACCACGGCGCCCTTTACACGGAAAACGGCACGGTTCTGTTTGTATATCCCCTGAAAAACCCCGGCAAGAACTTTACCGTTCCTTACAACGTAACAACCATTGATTCAGACGTGTTTGACGAATACACCTACACAGCAATTGAATCCGTAAAAATCCCCGTCACCGTTACCGAAATATACTCCTGGCCCCGCAACTCTCAGGAATCGTTCACACTCTACTACGAAGGCTCCTTTGCTCAGTTTGAACAAATCGTCGGCAAAACACCCTATAGCACCGTCATTTATAATTGCGGTTACGAGAAGCCTTACTACGCAACAGGCTCCTGCGGTGACAACCTCACCTGGACCGTGTACGTTGACGGCAGCCTCGTAATAAGCGGCACGGGCGCTATGTACGATTATCTTGAAGAGCAGGAAAACGGCAAATATTGGTTTCTTGATTCTCCGTGGGATGACTTCTCCGGATTCACAGACAATCCCCTCGCTGAAATCAAAGAGATAATAATTGAAAACGGTGTAACGTCAATAGGCGCAGGCGCATTCTTTTACTTTGACAAGCTCGAAAAAGTAACAATCCCCGACAGCGTAACAAGCATCGGTGTGGGAGCATTCTTAATGTGCAGCAGCCTTGAAACTGTTAACATTTCCGAAAACGTTACAAACATCGGTTATCAGGCTTTCTCCAGCTGTCAGGCATTACAGAGCTTAAACGTTGACCCCGAAAACACCGTTTATTCCTCTGATGAGTACGGCGTGCTGTTCAACAAGAACAAATCTGTTCTTATTCATTATCCCTGCGGCAACAAAAACACACACTACATCGTCCCCAAAAGCGTTGAAACCGTTGGCGACGGAGCTTTTGCAATGAGCAAGCTTGAACACGTTGAATTGCTTGACGGAGTAAAGACCATAGGTCTCTCTGCTTTTTCCAACTGCCAAGCCCTCTGCAGCATAACTATCCCTGCAAGCGTTAAATCCTTCGGTGATAATATTCTCGCCGCAACCACGGCAACAATCCGTTACCGCTCAAGCAAGAGTATGTGGGACGTTATAGAAAAAGGCAGTAATGATTTCTCGGCAAATAACATAATTTACGATTACTATGAGAATCTTATTTCCGTTACCGACCCTGCAACGGGAATAATTGTAAGCGGTCTTAACACCGATGATTACAACGGCACCCTGACCCTCAGCGCAAAGGAATGCTCCGATGAAGATGCCAATCTCATAGTAAATACAAACAATCCTTTTGCCAGAAAAACCAAGCTCTATGATATAACCGTTTTGTGCAACAATCAGGCTGTTCAGCCTTCCACAACCGTTACCGTTCGCATTCCTCTCTCCTCGAGTTCACCTTTCAACAAAAAACTTACAAAGGTTTATCACGTTGATGAAAAAACGGGAGAAAGAACCCCTGTTCCGGTAACCTTCGAAGGCAATTTCATCGTTTTCACAGTCACCCATTTCAGCTATTATGCAATAGTTGAGGAATATGAACTGAATATTCTTCGCAATCCGGGAACAGTTACGCTCAATTACGGTGAAAGCCTTCACCTTACCGCTGAGCACAACGGCACGGATGGCGAAACCGTTCTGTGGTACGTTGACGGTGAGCTTAAGAGCAAGGGCTCAACGTTTGTTGCATCCCCCAAAGAATCGGGCTCGGAAGTCAGAGCTGTGCTTGCCGATAAATTCGGCAATCCCATTTGCGATAAAAACAGCAACGACGTTTCTGATTCTCAGAGAATTGAAGTAAAATCGGGCTTCTTTATGAAACTCATATCCTTCTTCAAGAATCTTTTCAGAATAAACCGTACGGTAACACAGTAATTTTACATAAAACCCAATAACTGAAAAAGACTTGCACAGGCTTGTTCCTGTGCAAGTCTTTTGATTTTTATAAGTCCTCTCAGCGTTTTTCGCTGTTTTTTATGTTTGCGTAAGCCTCCTGCACCGCATAGTAAGAGGGCTTCGGCTTGCCGTTTACGTCCACAAGCCCCCACCTCGTTTCCGTGGGGCATTCCGACTGACCGCAGTAGGCGCATTTTTCAAAATCCGTATACGCAAAAACTATTGCGCCGCATATAAAATCAAGCTTATGAAACATCGGCAGAACCTTTTTAAAGAATTTTGCCTGACCCTCGGGCGTGTGCGGATAGCCGGGTATCACCGTAACCGCAGGCAGCTCAAGGTAAAGGTGATTTGTCATATCTCCGCTGAACATAAAATCCTTATAAAGCTCCTCGTTATGCTCGCAGACGTACTTCACGTGGTCGGAAAAATGCTCCGGCAGGTTATCCACAAAGCGCGCAATATCCTGCTTTGCCTCCTTCTCGCTGTTGAAGCCGTAGGATTTTAATATCGCCTTTTTCTCCGCCTTTGTTTTGGGCTTGCCTGCGCTTATGTAGCCGAATTCCTGCATAAGAATCGGTTTATCCGTAAATGCCCACAGATAGCGCGCCATCACGTCAAAAATCCACATAAAGCCCGGCAGTGAAAAGAAGCAGCCGAGGTACATATCAAGCCCCACGTAGTCGCAGTATTTGTGATACGGCTTTAATCCGTAATGCAAATCCACCTGCGGACCTGCCGAATTGTAGCCTATTATTATATCCTTTCTCAGCGGATACATCTCCTGCAGCTGCACGCCTATGAATTTAACCGCCTCACTCATACTCAGCGGCACGGTAAAACGCGGCATACCCATTTCGTTTGAAATCTGCAGGCCCGACACAAGACCCTGAACGTCCTCGATTATGAAACGCGAAACCTCGCGCAGCCTGGCCTCACCATCGTCAGTCCTGACGTCTGCGCCGTAATTTATGTATTGAGCCGGTACGCCTGTTACCGCCATAACGTTTATTGAATTATCACGAAAGCGTCTGCATTTTTCTTTAAAATCAATATATTCCTTGCGAAGCGCGCCGTTTTCGTCAAACGGATACGGTATATCCGTGCGCACCCAGTTCACGTTGGCATCGGTAAGCTGCTTAAAATTCTCGGTGGGGTGACAGACTCCGCGGATAAAACCCAGCTTTTTCCGTATCGCCGCAGACTCGCCGTTGTCCTTTTTGAAATATGATTTTACTATGTTCGAGGGAATGTACTTTATGCTGTTGATAATCTGGTCTTTCAAAAAATCATCCATAAAAATCCTCCCGTTATCCGGAGCAGGCTCCGTTTATTTGTCTGCAAATTGTCCGCTATTTTGATTATATAGCAATATGCAGGATTTGTCACCCTTTTTTTCGTTGCAATATGTATTTCTGCATTGTAATAATTCTTTCTTCGTTGCAACAAGCTAAAAAAGAACCGCTGCAGTTGCCCGCAACGGTTCCGCAATCTATTGCGCAGACTTATTTCATGCCGTTTTCATAAGCGTCGATCATCTTCTTGACCATCTGGCCGCCGACTGAACCGGCTTCCTTAGAGGTGAGATCGCCGTTGTAGCCCTGCTTGAGGTTTACGCCTACTTCACGAGCGGCTTCCATCTTGAACTTATCAAGAGCCTCACGAGCCTGGGGAACAGAACTCTTCTTTGCCATTATCCGTTACACTCCTTTGCCTTGAATTGCGTGAAACAACAGGCAACC
>JAZNUP010000052.1:0-2246 GCA_045592385.1 Acutalibacteraceae bacterium | reverse complement strand
GGAGGCGTTTATGAAATTTAAAAAACATATTTCCTTACTTCTTTGCCTTTCTGTGATGTTTTCATTTACTATACTCCCCTCTTATGCTTCAAACGGGATTAAGTCGGATACACCTGTAATAATAAACACAGCAGAAGAAATTACCGGTATGGTTGTAAACTGCTTTGCGAAGTTAATTAACAAAATCAAAGGTACGGACGAAACCGATATACCCTCTGCAACGGTAAATCCTCATTCTTGGATTGAATATAAAGGCGAGCCAATTGAGAATCCCGAGCAGACATTAAATGCGGAAACCTGGGTCGCAAATGAAATTGCTTTTGAAAGCGAAAAATCATATGCAAGCCCATTCAATGATGTTGATGTTGAACTGCATCTTTGGGGCAACGGCAGACTTTATAAAATCCCTGCTTTTTGGGACGGCGGTAACATCTGGAAAGTCCGTTTTGCTTGCCCCTCCGAAGGTGATTGGTATTTCAGAACTGTCTGCACGGATGCCGAAAACACTTCGCTTGACAGCAGAACAGGCAAAGTTATCTGTTCTGAATACAGCGGCGAATACGATATCTATAAACACGGTTTTGTCACAACAAATGCAGGTAATAAGTATTTTACCTATGATGACGGCACACCGTTTTTCTACCTTGGTGATACACATTGGAGCCTCGGTGACGAAACCGTTGATATGGTTAAAACAATATGCGAAAAGCGTGTTTCGCAGGGCTTTACAGTATATCAGAGTGAACCTATCGGAGCAAAGTTTGATTTCACAAACGGCATAACAGAAGACGATAAGTCAGGACTTGCAGACTATGACGAAAAATTCCGCATCATTGCCGAAAACGGTCTTGTTCACGCAAATGCACAGTTTTTCTTCTCCTTTTTTATTGAGCCTCTGATTTCAAACAACGGCGGTTTCAACGGCAATGAACCGTCTGATTCGGCAAAAGCTTACCTTGAAAAAGTCAGCCGTTACTGGGTCGCAAGATACAGCGCATATCCCGTTATATGGACTCTCGGTCAAGAGGTTGACAACGATTTCTATTGGAGTGAAACAAACCATCCCGAATGGGGATTAGAAAACAACCCTTACAAGCTTATCGCGGAATTTATAGCAAAACACGATGTGTATGACCATCCGCTTTCTGCTCATATGGAAAACGTTGGTGCAACATCGGTTTACGGCAACGGCAAGGGAGCAACGGATGAATGCAAGGTTTATTTTAAGGATGCGGAGCCTTCCTGTTTCAGAGATATAAAATCGCATAATTTTTACGCTGTTCAATGGCATCCTTCAAAAACGGAGCAAAGCGATTTTCGCGTTGAAAAAGATTGCTGGTATAACTCACAAGGCAAACCTGTAATTAATTATGAGGGTCAGTATTGCTATCTCTGGACAAAAAACTTCGGTTCCAGAATGCAAGGCTGGACAGCATATCTGAGCGGTATGTACGGCTATGGTTGGGGCGGCCATGACACTTGGAGCTACCTTAATGTTTATGACGAAGAAAATGACAGTTCAGACGGCGTTGACACAATAACGAGCCAAGAAAAAATCAACGCAACATGGCAGGACGCACTTGAATATGAGAGCTCATATCAAGTAGGATATATGCGTGATTTCCTCGAAAGCACAAAGTGGTATAATCTTATTCCGAGGTTTGACAATAAATCATATTTTGTGCCTGCAAACAATGTTTATTATGCTTATGCAGGTAATGAAGATAACAGCGAAATCGTTATATATTTCTATTCGTTTACCGATGAATCCGTTGCTCAGAATGCAAACACCAAGTATTACGGCGGAATAAAAACAGGCACAGTCGGAAACCTCATTCCGAACGGAAGTTATACATATCAATGGTTCAACCCTATCAATGGCGAATACTCCGAGGAATATGAATTCACTGCCACTCGGTTTGGTACATATTACATTGGCGACAGGCCGCAGGCAACCGATATGGTTCTGTGCATAAGCGCCGCCGATTAATTCTGAACGAGTAATCGTATCTGATAAATTCTAATTCGTCGAACTCCGGTTCTAAAGTGAGACGTACTGCCGAAAAAGTCTCGTAAATGGCTCTACAGAGCCGTCTGTGAGGCTTTTTCTTTTTGAAAATCTTGCTCATAATAGCCTCCTTGAAGCGCTTTATTATTCCAAAAGCGAACTATTCTTGACCCCAAACCTGCCCCAAAAAGCTTTTTTGAGGAAATTTACCACACTTTTGCCACAATTATGCCGAAAA
>JAZNUP010000051.1:0-5481 GCA_045592385.1 Acutalibacteraceae bacterium | reverse complement strand
GAACGACATGGCTACGATCCGACTTCACTTGATTTTTTAAATAAATAAAATGCCAAAGGCTTGCACAGGTTATAAATCCGTGCAAGCCTTTTTGCTATTCGTCTATATTGAGCCATACAAAAGCAACGTCCCTGCCGATTTTGACAAAGGAATCCTTGCTGTTGAAATCATAGCCCGTTTTGCGGCTGAAGCCCTTCTTTTCAAAAGCTTCGCAGAAAGCCTGAGCCATTGCTTCATCCTTGAACGTAATTCTGCCCACAAGCTCAAGCTCGTCACACTTGCGTGTGTGCTCAAGCCAGCCGAGAACAAATCCCGTGCACCACCAGTATTTATCATAGGGTCTTGTGAAAACGGGCTCGTAGTTGTTCTCGTCGTAAACATCCCAGAAGCAGGTCATCTCCATATAGAGCCAATCCTCTTTATCCGCGCAGGCATATCCCGTGCCGACTGAGCCGAGCTCACGGGTGTAAACGCCTACCTCAGCGCCTACAAACACGTAACCGTACTGCCCTTTCCACAACTGAACAAGCCACTCTCTGTCATCATAAACAAACTCAACCCTTACGGTATCGTAATACATATGCCCCACAACCGCAAGCTTATCGTAGACCTGAGAATAGCCGAAATTATCCTGCCAGCAATCCTTATCATCCGTGTAGTAATAGTTGCCTGTATCGCTATATTTATAAGATGCAAGATTAATTGAAGCAAAATCTATATCAGGATAATCGGAAATGTACTTTTTGGCTTTGGGAAGCACAAAATGCTCGCTTATATCGGTAGGCGTGCAAACGGTATTCTTAACAGTATCAATAACCGTTGTTACCGTCTGCAGCAAAGTTGTACTCTCCGTCTCGGTTGTTTCCTGCTCAGAAGTTTGGGTCTGGCTGACCTCAACAGTCCCCTCAGGTACGGGTGCAAGAGTCAGCTCTGAGTTTTCACTCTCCTGAACGTCGATTTGTACGGTTGTCTGCACCTGAGACTGCTGACTATAAGGTTTGGTAACACTTTGCTCAGGCTGAGCATCAACGGGCAACTCCGAGCGCGAATTCACAAAAAACGATACTCCTGCCCCTGCCGCCAGCACCACCGCAACAGCCGCCAGAATAACGGTTAATTTTTTACTCATTCAAGCCCCTGCCCTTCAAATTCATACCACCTGACGTTGGCATTTATAAATAACGGACCCATATCCATTGCAAGCAGATACGTTTCACCGTCTTTTTCAACAAAAGTCATACCCTCGCCCTCGCTGCCTGAGGTAAGGTTACGGTCAAAAAGCTTTTCGCTCTTACCGTTATTTACGTCAACAGCGTAAACTGCCTGAGTTTCATCATTTGTGGCGGCATACAGAATACCGCCGCAGAATTCCGCACCCTGAATGCTGTATATACTCTCTTCAAGCTCTACTCTGCCAACGTTTTTCATAGAATCCGCCGTATCGTAAACAAGTATGGCGGTAGGATTTTTGGAATGATCAAAAGCGTAAAGCATACCGTTTTCGGGATTTACGCAAACCCAGGGAAGTCCCCTTGTATGCACCTCGTCATCAAGCTCAAACCACTCAACCGCTTCAAGAGTTTTCGCATCGTAAACACAGACTATGGGATGATCCCACACCTTGCTGTCCTCGAGCCCTGCGTAAATATATCCGTTATAATAGCTCAGACCGCCTATGTGCTTTATGCCGTAATTTTCAGCAAGCTCATCGGGGATAGCCGAATAATTTGCCGCAATAAAGCCCCTTGCATCCGCTTCAGTTTTAACAAGGGTTGTTTTTGAGCTGAAATAAAGATTGCCATCGTCATCCGCCGTAACACCCTGCGAGCGGAAATATGCACCTATACCTACTATATTGCTGCTTGCCTCCTCGCATCTGCCTGAAGCCGAAAGCAAATCAATTCCGTACGTAAGCAGATAAAAGGGAAGCATAACAAGTACCGTAACTGCGCTTATAATTCTCATAACCGACTGATTGTGAAGCATCGCTGACCCTCCCGAATGTTTTTTGATATATTAGCAGAATTTTTCCGATTTGTCAAAAAGCCGTTCTGCGCCAATGGAAAAGATACTGCTGAGCAATTCCCTCGTTGCCCTTTACACACTCCGGCAGACCGTCGGGATAAAGCTCCTGCATAATTCTTTTAACCCATACGTCCACAGGGAAAGAATCTGACCTTGCAAAGCCGTAAAGCAGCACACAGCTTGCAACCTTGGGCCCCACACCCTTTATTTTCATAAGCTCCTGCTGTGCCTGCTCAAGGTCAAGCGAGGCGATTTTTTCAAAATCAATTTCTCCGCTGACAACCTTGCACGCGGCATCGTAAATATACTTAGCCCTGAAGCCTGATCTTATGGGTGCAAGGCCTTCAACACCCGCTTTTACAATCGCCTGAGGCTCAGGGAAGGAATAAACACCGTCGCAAATCTCCTCGCCGAGCAATTCGCAAAGACGCTCTATTATACCTTTTATTCTGGGAATGTTGTTGTTCTGTGAAATAATAAAAGAACAAAGCGCTTCCCACGGCTCCTGTCTGAGCACTCTTATACCCGGGCAGAAGCCCACCGCAGTGCCAAGGCTTTCATCCTCACAAAATGATTCGCACAAGGCTTTATAATCTCTGTGCAAATCAAAATAACCGTACCAGATTTCTTCAAATGCGGATTTATCGGTATTTTTCAGCACAACACTGTCTGCGTCCTGATAAACCTCAAGCAGCTTTTTGTGCGCAACGCCGCGCCATATCCCCTGCTCGTCGCACTTCCATCTGAATGCCTGACCGCAGTCAAGGCAGAGTGCCGCATCAAAACAGGCGCCCGTTATCACCGTATCGTCGCCTATATATTCAACTCTAAAATTTTCGGACAAAATCATCACCCGCCGTATAAATTTTCGTTGCGTTTTTCGCCTGAAAACGACAAAATGTAAAGCTTTTACAACACAAAGTATTCTGATTTTTTACTCAAAAAAACTTTTCCACAAGCGGAAAACTTTGCTGTTCAAGTGCTTTCGGGCAAAGTTTTAAACATTTTCCACAGAGTTTTCCACAGGCTCATTTTCACTCAAGATTACATTGAGTATATTTGCCTTTATACTATTTGGAATAATAAATGCCTGCCCTGCCAAAAATAATCGGGAAGCAATGTAACAGGAGGAAATATATAAATGATCAAGGGTGTAAACAGGCAGGTAGTGGAGGTAACTCAAACACAGTGTGAATACTTTGAAAAGGTTTTGTTTTTTATAAAACCTGAATATTCGGCAGTAAGCGAAGGCAATCTGCGTGAAAGGGCAACGGTTATCGCCCAGAGCGCAGGAATTCCGCCCGCCGCAAGGCTGAGAAAAAACAAAATCAATATGTGGCTTCGCACCATAGCCGCAGGCGCAATCGGCGCCGCCACGGCAAGCGCCGCTTTTCTTTTAGCCTCTTTATGATGCGCTGACGCAGAATGAAGCCATAACACACCTGGAGCAATCAGGTCTGCGCGCTACGCAAACCGCTCTGCCGTGAAGCACGCAGCGGTGGCAGAAATCGTTGCTCTCGGCAGGGTCAAGCAATTCCTTGAGTCTGAGTTCAACCTTCTTGGGGTCTTTGGTATCAACGAGCCCGAGGAGGTTTGTTATTCTTATAAGGTGCGTGTCCGCAACCACGGCAGGCTTACCGTAAACATCGCCTACAATAAGATTTGCGGTTTTTCTGCCTACTCCCGGCAGCTTCGTAAGCTCCTCAATGCTGTCAGGCACGGTGGAGCCGTAATCTTTAATAAGCATTTTGCACATTTCAATTATATCAGATGCCTTGGTGTGATAAAATCCGCAGGGGCGCACTATACTTTCCACATCCTCAATATCCGCATCGGCAAAGCTCTGCACGTCAGGATATTTCTCAAAAAGCGCCGGGGTCACAAGATTGACCCTTGCATCTGTGCACTGGGCAGAAAGCCTTGTTGCAATAAGAAGCTGCAAAGGATTTTTCGCATCAAGCGAGCAGATTGCATCCGGATATTCTTTTTTCAATGCCTCCACAGCGGCGGCAGCTCTTTCTTTATCAGTCATAAAAACCTCCGTAACACAAGAGTAATACAATTATATATCAAAGAAAGAACTATGTACAATGATTTTATAAAAATTTTGTTAATTTTGTTAACTTTAATTTTATAATATTGATTTTAAATATACAATGTGATAATATTTACATGGTCTCATTACCCGTAAGGAGGTTACATACAATATGAAGAATAAATCAATAAGAGGCTTGGCTCTGCTTATGTGCCTTGTACTTATGACGTCTGTGCTTGTTGCTTGCAACGGTGACAAAACCAAAGAGGAGTCCACTTCCTCCACCGCATCAGGTAACGGTTCGTGGAGTCAGGGCATTCCCACCGATATGGTGGAGCTCACCAAAACAGAGCTTATAATTCTCGTCAAGGAAGCGCTCGGCGAAGAAGCGGCTGATTTCAGCGGTGATCTTTCCACACTCTCTGAGGAGCAGATTACCAAGGTTAAAAACCTTGCTTCCTCCAAGGGTTATGCTGTTGACGAAAATGATGACGGCACCATCCGCATTTCAAAGGCAGTTCCCCTCGTTGCCCTCTCGGATGATGAAGTAATCGAGCTTGCAGGCAAAGTTCTCGGTGACGATATAGCCAACTTCACAGGCAATCTTGCAGACCTTACCGAGGAACAGCTTGAAAAAATCAAGTCCGAAGCTGAAAAGCAGGGTTACTACGTTGTTATCGGCACAGACGGCGCTGTTTCAATCAAGAAAAAGACTACCGCCACCACTGAGGAAATCAGCAAGGTTGTTGAAGACGTTCTCGGTGAAAACGTATCCGAATTCAACGGAAACACCGGCGAGCTTCCCCCCGAAAAGCAGTCTGAACTTTCAAGTGAGCTCGGCAACATCAATGCTGACCAGGAAGACGTAAAAGGCTTCTGGGAATCCGTATTCGGTTCGGATGAATCTCCCACGGTAAGCACTACCGCTGCCGCAGCGACCACAACAACCACCGCAAAGAATACAACCACCACAAAAAAAGCTCCTGTTTTCACTCAGGAACAGCCCACGGTTCACGAAGCAACCACCAAATCAACCACAGCTCTTTCTACTCAGAAGGTTTCATCCGTTGCTTCCGAATTCATCGTCAACGTAAATAACATTACCGCTTCTTTCTCAGACTGCGTTGCAACTGAGGACGGCGGCTTCGTAGCAGCAGGCGCAACTCTTGAGGAAGACCCCGCAGCTCTTATAGCAAAGATTGACAAAAAGGGTAACATTGACTGGGTTCACGAAATCAAAGGCAACAATATGCTTGCTTTCGAATGCGTTGAAGTACTTGATAACGGCTCAATCATAGCCTGCGGATATTCCGCAGCCACCGATTTGCCCGAGCTTCAAGGCGGATATGCCTGCACAGACACCATTGACGGTCTTATTATGAAGTTCAATAAACGCGGTGACTTGCAGTGGTCAAAGACCA
>JAZNUP010000050.1:0-6840 GCA_045592385.1 Acutalibacteraceae bacterium | reverse complement strand
TATCTGCTCTGCAAGCTGAGTCTGCGTTATTCCCTTTGCTTCTCTTAAGCGTTTGATTGTTGCACCTGTTATATAATTATCCATAGCCGTTTCTCCTTTTCGGTTACAGTTTAATTTGTTTCAGGCAAAATCTCAACCTACGCTTCGTGGATATTGAAAAAACAACAAACTTCTTTGTTTTGCGTTACAGCTCAATCTCAAGGCATAAATCTCCAAGCAACCCGTTACTTACGGCATCGGGCTGATGGCCGCCGACGTAGAGTATGATTTTTCCGTCAGGTTCAACTCTTTCACCCTGCGCGGTAACAGCCTTTATCCAGTAACGGTCAATATTGAGAGTAACCTCCTTCTTTTCTCCTGCCTCAAGAGGAACGGCTTTGAAAGAGCAAAGCTGCCAATGAGGAGTCAGGGCACGGCTGTCCGTATAAGCCGCATAAACCTGAACGATTTCTTTGCCCGCAACACCGCCTGCATTTTTGACTTCTGTGCAGACGGTTATTTTTTCGGAATCCGCCGAAACAAGCTTTGCGTTGCAGTACTTATAACTTGTATATGACAGACCGAAGCCGAACGGATAAAGTGCATCGCCGTCAATATATCTGTAGGTTCTGCCCTTCATAGCGTAATCTTCAAAATCGGGAATATCGTGGTCGCCCTTGTATATCGTAACGGGAAGCTTTGCGCACGGATTCGCTTCACCCGAAAGAATATTTGCAATAGCAAGGCCGCCGAGTGAACCCGGATACCATGCCTGGATAATTGCCTTGGCGTGGTTTCTCACTTTTTCACCTACGTCAATTGAACTGCCGCAAAGAAGAACAACTATCACGTTTTCGCATTCATCGCACACAGCCTGCGCAAGCTTTAACTGAGTTTCGGGCAGGAAGAGCGAGCGCTTATCGCCCGAAGCGGTGTAATCATTGTCGAATCCCGTATCCTCGCCTTCAACGCTTCTGTCAAGCCCTAGGGCAAGAATTGTAATATCCGCCTCAGATGCAGCCGCGGCACCGTCGCTTATCATATTCTGAAATCCGCTCCAATGATTAAGAGCTTCATCGCAATAATTACAGCCTTTTTCAACGGTTACACGTGCGTTTTTGAACACTCTGCGTACACCGTCAGCCACAGGTATATATTCGGACGCGTAGCCGTTGTAATTACCCTCAAGCACGGTAAAGGAAAGAGCATTGGGGCCGATAACCGCAATCTTCTTTTCCGTATTTTTATCAAGCGGAAGGAAATTATTCTCATTTTTAAGCAGAACGATGCTTTGCTCCGCCGTTTTCAGGTTGAGGAATTTATGCTCCTTACAGTCAAGCTTATCGTAGCCTATATCGGAATACGGTCTTGTTTCCTCAAATTCGCCCAGACGGTAACGGATTGTGAAAAGATTTTCCGCAGCGGCGGTAATCTTCTCTTCATCAATCAGATCCTGCTCATACGCATCAACAAGAGCATCGTAAGTATCGCCGCAATTGAGATCGCACGAGCTTTTGAGAGCAACAGCCGCAGCTTGAGCCCTTGTTTCAACAAATTTATGGAATTTATAAATATCCCTGAGTGCGCCGCAATCGGAAACAACGTAGCCGTCAAAGCCCCATTGCTTGCGCAGCAACTGCTCAATAAGATATGAATGAGCACAGCAGGGCTCGCCGTTCAAGCGGTTATAGGCACCCATGACACCCGACACACCGGCTTTTACGGTTTTTTCAAATGCAGGCAGATACGTTTCAAAAAGGTCGTGACTGTCAACAACAGCATTGAATCCGTGCCTGGTTTTTTCGGGACCCGAATGCACCGCAAAATGCTTTGAACAAGCGGCTGCTTTAAGGAATTCGCCGTTGCCCTGAATTCCGTTGATATAGGAAATGCCCAGTTGAGCGGTAAGAAACGGGTCTTCGCCGAAGGTTTCCTGACCTCTGCCCCAACGGGGGTCACGGAAAATATTTATGTTGGGCGCCCAGAAGGATATTCCCTTGAAAATATCGTGATCGCCGTATTCGGTATGTTTATTGTATTTAGCTCTGCCTTCCGTAGAAACCGCATCTGCAACCTTGCCCACAAGCTCGGTATCAAATGATGATGCCATAGCAATGGCGTGCGGAAAAACAGTTGCCGTGCCTGCGCCGTGGATGCCGTGCGAGCTTTCGTTCCACCAGTTGTATTCTTCTATTCCAAGCCTCTCTATTGCGGGAGAATTATATAAAAGCTGAGAAATTTTTTCCTCAACCGTCATTTTCGCAACAAGCTTTTTTGCCTTTTGTCTGGCTTCTTCCTTGGTCATACAATAGCCTCCTTTTCCGTAAAAAAAGCTGCCGGTCAACTGTACCGGACCGGCAGCCAGGGTTTATAACTCAGGGATTTTCACTTTTTACAAGGTTGTTGAGTACTTCAACGGTCGTCGAGCCTGCCACGCTGCCCGTGGAAAGCAGCTCCTCATAATGCCTGTGATACTCACCGAAAATCTTATCCGCTCCGTCCATATCCCAGATTGTATCAGTAATGAAATGAGCAAAATCGTTATCCGGCAGAATATAGCCTATCGCATCGTTGCAAAGGCCCATTACAAGTACAGTTTTACCCTCAGGCACAAGGCTTGCGGTTGCTTCATAGGTCCACTCTTTACCAAGATATGAATCCTCGGCAGAAACAACGTTGCCGTAAATAAGCTGGGGAACAATTTCACCGGGTGCAGTAAGCAGCACAATATCCTTGCCAATTTCAATATAACCTGCCTCGGTAATAACGGAGTAGCCTGTTTTGCTTGAAGAATCCTCAACCGTTGTTGTGCCGATAAAGCCTTCGGTTGCACCGTAGCCGAGAAGTCCCGTTTCAAGGTTAATTGCATATTCGGTCATCTTAACATTGAGAATGGGCTCAACCTCTTTTGCTTTTTCCTGCGCTTCAAGAATAATACCTGCATACTCATAACCGAGCTGGATTGCTGTTCTGTAATCTGCCGCCGCAGGCTTTTCTGCAATAAGAGCATCAGCTTCACTTACAATATTCTGAGGCATCTCTATCCACTTGTTGACGGATACGGGAGCCTGAGCACCCTGCATAAACATAAAATTCATACCTGCAGCGTTGATTTTTTCTCCCATATAAGCAAGGAAATCCGCAGAGAGAAGCTTTGTTTCTTCATCAACAACCGTGGGATGTGCACCGATATTTGCAATAATCGTTGCGTCTGATTTCTCATTGTCGGGAACAAATTTGAAGCACGCAAAGAAGTTCTGGTAGCCCTCAGTGTGGTATCTCTTGTTCTCAACGTACGGATATTCATCATCAAGGAACAGGCCGTTGGCTTCATCCTTACCCATACCGACAGATTCAAAGTAGTAAAGAGTACCCGTTTCCATATTAAGATACGCTTCAACTATTGCATCGGAGGCACGGTCAATCATCACCTCAAGGAATTCGCCGTCAATCGACCTTTCGGCACCTCTGAAAAAGCTCTTTAATATTTTAAGAAGCAAATCGAGTCCTATTCCCTGTGTATCAACAACCGTGTGGCAATGAGTTGCGTTGATATTGATTGCGTTGATATCGCTTGCAACACCCTGCTTTTTAAGCTTTTCTTCAACAGCGCCCCTGATTGCACGTATATCCGCGTTATTAACACCGATACCGTCAATGGATGCAAAAACCGTTGTGCCTCGGCCTGAGCCGTCGTTAAGAGCAACAGCATTTGCCTTCTGGTCATCAAGAACTCCGTTTACCTTCTGGGTAAAATAACCGCCCGTGTAGTATTCTTTTGTTCCGTCAACAAGATTTGCAGGAACAACACTTTCACTCCCGAAGCCAAGTGACCATTTTGCACCCTCAGCGGCAGAATCAATAAACACTTGCGTTCCTTCATAAAAATTCTCGCTGTCTGATGCAAAGTATTCTTCAACCGTGGGATAATCGGGAGTAGGTGCCATAAATCCCAGGAACTTAATTGCGCCGTCAATCACTCCGCCGAGAACGTTTGTTACGGCGCGGATTGCACCGTTATGATTGTCAAACGAAAATGCCGATGCATTGACTGAAAAGAGCATTGCGAAAACAAGAAGCACTGCGATAAACGATTTAAATCTTTTTTTCATTTTTTGCATCTCCCGTATTTATTTTTAGATTTTAATAAATGCCGCAACTCTCACCGTCATACCGATGATTTTATAAGACTCTCGGTTTCATCAAGAATTATCCTTCCCGTTTCGGGACCCGTTGAATTTGTTTCCTCGTAGTGGTCTCTGTCCATATCGTCGGTTGCTTTATTTATGTAGGGTAAAGCACTGTTAAGCATAAAATCGTTTTCCGCAAGAATATAACCGAGTTCATCGTTGCAAAGGCCTATAACAAACTTATGCTTGCAATCGGTCATATCTGAAAGCACCTTTTTGTAGCTTGCTTTTCTGTGGTGTGCACTGTCCTTTTCGGTAAGGAATTCACCGTTGTAAAGCTCAGGGAAAAGTTCGCCGGGAATAAGGAATACCGCGGCATCCTTATTGCCGATTTCCATATAACCGACCTCGGAATAAATATCGACCTTATTCCTTTTTTTAGTTCTGCCTATATCGTTATTGAGAACCCCGATATACCTTGCAAGAATGAGAACGGTATTATCTCCCGGAATTTTTATGCCTTTTGATTTGATATTAAGAATGGGGCTGAGCTCTTTTTCGTTTTCAATCGAGAGAGCAAGCTCGCCAAGCTGCTTACCGAAGCCCTTCATATACGCTTCACAGTCGATTGAATCCCTGTAAACCTTTTTTATCTCCTTTGCGGAAATCATTCCGCCTATGGCACCGTTGAAGAAAACTGCGTTTGATGCAGGCACACTTTCCTCAATCTCTTTTATAAGATATGCAGGGAAATCCGCGCTTACAAGCGAGGTTGTGCCCAGCAATTCAGCGTGTGAAGCAAAATTCACAACGTAAACGTCGCCCGAATTATCATAGGGTGCAAAACGGAATCTTGTAAGGTTTTTATCATAGGTTTCGGGAGTCCTTACGTCCGCCTGCATATCCTGCGCCTCAGCATATCCCATATACAGCCTGCCGTCTTTTCTGCTTTCATAAGCGGAAACAATTGCCTCGGCAGCCCGCTTTTTAAGATTTGCCATAAACGCGGCATCTCTGCCGCCCTTATATATCTTTTCTCCCCACAAGCCCTGCGTGTCAATACCTGCATGGGTATGGGTTGACGAGATGTTGATTGATTTGAGCTTACCGAGCTTTCCGCTTCCGAGGGCGATTTTTCTGATTTCGTTGATATCTTTCCTGCTCATACCCACGCAGTCCAGAGCGCAGAAGATAACTCCGCCGCTGCCTCTGTTATCATCAAGAAAAACGGCCCTTGCATACAAATCGTCAAGCAAACCCTTTACGGGATTGTTGGAATCATAGCCGGCAATATAATATGTTTTTTCATTATAATCAGCGGGAGTAAACGCAGCCTTACCGAAGCCGCAGGTCCATTTTTCGCCCGCATCGTAAGAGAATCGTTCATCGCCCGTGAGCATATAACTGTCTGCTTTCTCCTGCGTTGTGAAGTGCTTTTTCGGAATTGTTGAAAGCAAAACATCAGTCAGAGCCTTAACCGAACTTCTTGTGAAACTTTCCTTAAAACTCATAACATTCCTCCAAAAAACTGTATATCTTTACTATACTCATATTTTTAAAAATTTCAAGCATTATTTTCTTGATATTTTTACCTGTTTATGATATTTTTATCTTGATACCGGATTGAGGGTGGTGAATTTTTTATGTTATCCATCAGAAAATATGAGGAAAAAGACCGTGATGACGTGCATTTTATATGCCACAACAGTGAAGGTCCGGAGGAGGTTCCGGATTTTCTTACAGGGCAGTTTTACCACAATACGTTCTGCAATTATTACATAGAGCATGAACCGGAAAACTGTTTTGTTCTCGATGATGACGGCAAGGCTGTGGGTTATATTCTGTGTGCCGAGGATTTTGACAGATTCAAGAAAATCTTCGATGCAGACTATCTCCCGCGTTCTGACTCCTTTGGTGAAGGCAGATACGAGTGGGCATCTACCGCATACATCCCGCAGGAAAAATTCAAGGATGAATACCCCGCTCATTTACACATTGATATTCTTCCCGAATATCACAGAATGGGTATGGGCGGCAAGCTTGTTGACACACTCTGCAGCCATCTGGCAGAAAAGGGTGTTGCCGGCGTCTGCCTCACCTGCGGACCGAGAAACGAAAGGGCTGTAAACTTCTACAAGAAGCGCGGCTTTACCCTTTTGTCTCTTGACCACGACGATGCTTGCTTCGGCAAGAAAACGAAATAAGAATTTCGTAAAATCCTCATTTAAAATTTGATGAACAGGAGAAAAATTATGGCATCATCTGCTCTTATTGATCAGCTTTATCAGGCTCTCCCTGATGAAACCAAAGAATTTCTCGGCACTGCAATCAAGGCTGTTGTTGACGCTAAAAAGCGCGGCGGCAAGGTAGCTGCAGTTATCGGCAGCGGCCCCAACCTTCACGAGGGCGTTACAACTCTTATTGCAACCCTCATCCATGCAGGACTTATTGACGGTGTTACCACAAGCTCCGCCGTTATCTCTCACGAAATGGGCGGCACTCTTGACCGTGTAAAGCGCTTTGACGCTGACGTTCTCGGTGACAAATGCCCCGAAAATATCCGTTGCCGCGGCAACATTTATGAGCTTACTCAGCTTTCAGAGGAAGAGTGGGCACGCATCCGCTCCGAATTGCCTCTTGATGAAGAACTCGTTTCCATGTGCGAAAAAGCAGAGGGAAAAGTTATTATCAAGGCAGCAGGCAACATGGCTTACCCCGTAGGTTATTTTAA
>JAZNUP010000049.1:0-23614 GCA_045592385.1 Acutalibacteraceae bacterium | reverse complement strand
CGGCTGTACCGGGGGTTGTCTTTTGCTTAAGCATTAAATAGCAAGGGGCTGTGTCCAAACGGACACAGCCCCTTAAATAATTATTATTGTTGTTTGTCAGTTAACTATCTGTACCTTAATTGTGTTTGTAGTGCCGGCAACGCTCAGAGGAACGCCTGCAGTAACAACTACTGTGTCGCCGCTTGAAACAAGGTCGATTTGCTTAGCGCAGTCAACAGCGTGCTGGAAGAGTTTATCCTCGTTCTCCTGGTTGATTGCAAGTACGGGGAAAACGCCCCAGGAGAGTGCAAGCTGGTGGTAAGTCTTCTTTTCGGGAGTGGAAGCAACAATAGGCTCGTGAGGACGGAACTTGGATACGCGTCTTGCAGTTTTGCCTGAAGTGGTAACAGCAATAATTGCCTTACACTTAAGGTCTCTTGCGGTAGTGCAGGCAGCATCGCAGATAGCGTTGGTTACGTCTGTTGTATCAACGTCATAGCGAATGCCATAATAAGCGTTCATTTCCAAAGCATCGTGCTCAGCCTGTTCAACGATTTTTGCCATAACCTCAACAACTCTGGGTGGATGCTCACCCATAGCTGTTTCGCCTGAAAGCATAACTGCCGATGTGCCGTCAAATACAGCGTTTGCAACGTCGGAAATTTCCGCACGGGTGGGGGTATAGCTTGTAATCATTGATTCAAGCATCTGGGTTGCGGTAATAACCATTTTACCTGACTGATAGCATTTCTTAATGAACATCTTCTGGATACCGGGCAGACGCTCAAATTCAACCTCAACACCCATATCGCCGCGGGCGACCATTATACCGTCGGAATTTTCAAGGATTTCATCGAAGTTTTCAACACCTTCGATATTCTCTATTTTGGAAATAATACGGATTGAATGACCGCCGTGATAATCAAGGAACTTGCGCAGTCTTATAACGTCATCCTTGTTTCTTACGAAGGATGCGGCAACAAAATCAATGTCGTGCTCAATTCCGAAAATCAGGTCAGCCTCGTCCTTTTCGCTGATGTAGGGCATATCAAGGTGAGTGTTGGGTACGTTGATGCTCTTTCTGTTTTTAAGAACACCGCCTTCAAGTACGCGGCAGATGATATCGGTATCCGTGCACTCCTGTACCTCAAGAATAATTTTGCCGTCATCAATAAGAATTCTCTTGCCCTTTGTAACCTGAGACGGTAAATCCTTATAAGTGATTGAAACTTTGTTTGAATCACCTTCAAAATCCATAGTGCTGAGGGTGAAAGTGCTGCCGTTTTCAATCTCAACAGCTCCGTCCTTGAAGGTTTTTATTCTTACCTCGGGACCTTTTGTGTCAAGCATTACTGCTGCCGGTAACTTAAGTGAATCTCTGACTTTCCTGAATGTTTCTATTGTTTTTGCGTGGTCTTCGTGGCTGCCGTGTGAAAAGTTGAGCCTTGCAACGTTAAGACCGTTGAGGAGCATTTGCTTGATTACGGGCTCACTGTTGCTTGCAGGGCCGAGAGTGCAGACGATTTTTGTTCTTCTCATTTTAAAAGTCCTCCGTATATGTAGGATTTATTTACATTGTTACTTCTTCCTTTGGATAGACGGTTTCATAGTTTTCTGTGTAATAGTTATGGGGCTGAATCTCAAATGAAGTGTCAGGTGAAACAGAGATTGTTGTGCAGCCTCTTTGCCTGCCTTCTTTTGAAATGCCTATGTAAGCGAGGTAGTCAACGCTCATTGCATAAGTGAGGCGGACACCTTTATATTCAATTGAGTAGTTGTTCTTGTGGTCGTGACCGCAGAAAATACCCTTGGTACTGCCGAGCTCAAGCACGGTTTCAAACACTTCGTCGTGGTTTACACCGCAGTAAACTTTTTCATCAGGTTCGCCTGCAACGCCGTAATGGAAAACTGTGTTTTCTGTGTTCTTGTATCCGTTTGCTCTGTATTCGTTCCAGGCTGTGCCGTATTCTTCGAGAGGAATATGAATGAACATAAGCGATTTGACTGTTTCAAACTTTGCTTTATCTGCATCGCTGATTTCATCTCCGAGGGAAGCGAGAACTTTGCCGTTATACTCGTTGAGAGAATTTATGGTGTTTTTGTACCATTCGATCTGGTTTTCGTGAATATTATCGTATTTCCACATCAGACCGAAATAATCGTGGTCGGTGTAGGAGTGGGAATCCATAAGAACAAGCGACTGCGTAATAAGGCCTTTTGAGTTTTTGACATTGATTACGGTGTTGCCGTAGCCGTCAATATCTTCGGGACCGGCCTGGAAAAGACAGTGCTCAAATTCTTCGCTCTCATAGAATTCTGAAATTGCTTTTCTTGAGTAGTAGCTGTAAATCTCAGTGTCGTGGTTGCCGAAGTTTACGGTCCAATACACTCCAAGCTGCTCCATAAGCTGAGCAAAAAGAGTTGCCGAGGTTTTATTGTTGAGAGTACCTGACTGAACACCAACGGGGTAAACAACGTCACCGGTAACAATAACAAGGTCGGGCTTTTCGGCTGCAACCATCGCGGCAACTGCGTTAAGAGCCATAGCGTCCTTCTTGAATGAAAGCCAGCCGCCGCCGATATGAGTATCGGAAAAGTCGAGAATTTTAAATTCCTCGTCGGTGGTAAAAGTGTAATACCCGTTTTCGTCAAGAACCGGAACAAGCGCATCTTCTTTTGCGCAGTTGGGGAAGTTCTGAATTTTATTCATATTGATTTTAAGCGTTATTACGTTGGCGATTGCGCCGAGAACACAAACCAAAGCAACAACACCAAGAATAATACCAACGCATTTTAAAAATATCTTTTTCCCTTTTTTCAAAATAGTCACACCCTTGTAAAAGATATTGAGCCAAAATTACCTTATTTTATTATATTACAAAAATTTAAAAAGTCAATAAATTACAGTTAAAATAAGGATTGAACAGGTGGCAATATTATGGTAAAATGTTTTTGTAAATATTACGGGAGGTAATGTGCATATGGGTAAAAGAATTATTGTTGCAGGTGCTGGTCACGGAGGAATCGCTGTTGCGGGACTTCTTGCAAAAGAGGGGTTTGACGTAACTGTTTACGAAAGAGGGTCAGAGGGCACCCTCGGCTATGATTGGACTGATATTTTTGCTCCCAATGCTCTCGGTATAGCCGGTATGGATATGCCCGCGGAGGATAAATACTGCTTCAAGGAAAATATGACTTTTTACAGCACGGATATGAAAACTGCTTTGCGTCAGGATGTCAAGCCTGAAGAGCTTGAAATTAAAATGGAACGCAAAGATATCTATTCTCATTTTATTGAGCACGCAACTGCCTGCGGTGCAAAATTCGTGTATGATTGCACTATTGAGTCTCCCATTCTTCTCGGCAACCGTGTGGTTGGCATCAAAACCTCAAAGGGTGATTTTTACGGGGATCTGGTAATTGATGCGGCAGGTATTGATTCACCTTTAAGAACAAAACTTCCCTCTATGTGCGCTATTGAAAAGAACGTAGGTGATTTCGGTCAGTTTTACGTTTACAGAGCTTTCTACAATAAGGGCAGCGAAGATGAAGTGAAGGATAAATACAAGGTATGTCTCCTTCCTCAGGGTAAACTCGGTGTTGCATGGGTTGCCGCAGAGGAAGAATATACTGACTTGCTTATAGGCAGATTTGAACCGATTGATGAGCAGGAGGCTCAGGCATCAGCCGAATTTCTCAGGGCTGAGAATCCCGTACTCGGCACAGAGGTTAAAAGAGGCGGTCAGTTTGTAAAAATCCCTGTTCGTCAGCCGCTTTCAATAATGGTGTGTGACGGATATGCCGCAATAGGCGACAGTGCGTTTATGACCGTTCCCATTATCGGTTCTGGTATTGCAAATTCCCTTAAAGCCGCAAAAGCGCTTGCTGAAACCGTTATTGAAGACAAAAACGGAGCTTACAGTGCTGATACTCTCTGGCAGTATCAGGTCAGATACTATCGCAGGCTCGGCGCCGGACTTGCTGTGCTTGCCTGCGTAAAGCTTCTGCTTACTGAGCTTAAGCCTGAAGAGCTCGATTTTATTTTTGCAAACGGAATTCTTACCGCTCAGGATATGACAATAGGTGCAAACAGCGTAAGTCTTTCATCTATGCTGGGCGGAACTTCTGCTGCTGAACTTATTTCAAAAGCTCAGGCGGTTGTTAAAGATCCCGTGCTTCTCAAGAAAATTATCAATACAGGAATAAGAATCGGAAAAGTTGCGGCAGCTACTGCGGTTATGCCTAAAACCTGGAACAGAAATCAGGTTTTGCGTTGGGCAAAGCAGTATAAGATTTGTTTTCAGATATAAATTAAGGTGATTTTGTATGTATAAAAAACTTTATGAGTATATTGATTCTGTGTGCGAAAAGCTTGAGAGCGAATCCCTTAAAGAATCTTTCAGAAAATGTTACCTCAATACCCTTGAGACAACCGTGAAATTTGACGAAAACGGTGAGGTTTTCATTATTACAGGTGATATTGAGGCTATGTGGCTGCGTGACAGCAGCGTTCAGGTAAGCCATTACGTAAGGCTTGCGGGGGAGGATGAAGCCTGCAGAAAGCTTGTTAAAAGCCTTCTTGAAAGGCAGTTCAAGTACATAAGGCTTGACCCTTATGCGAATGCCTTTAATGAGTGTGCCAACTCCCGAGGTCACGTTACTGATGAAACTGAGCAAAATCCTGCGGTCTGGGAACGTAAGTATGAGATTGACTCCCTTATTTATCCGCTCTGGCTTCTTAATAAGTATTATTTTTACAGCAAGGATTCTTCGGTTTTTGATTCTGAGTTTTTTGAAACGTATAAGGTTATTCTTGATACCCTTATCTGTGAGCAGGATTATGCAAAGAATTCTTCTTACTATTTCCGCCGAAAAGGATCCGATGATACTCTTGCCAATAATGGCTACGGTTCGGATTATAAGTTTACGGGAATGGTGCGTTCAGCTTTCAGACCCAGTGATGACAGATGTGAGTACAGCTTCCTTGTACCTTCAAATATGTTCATTGTTGCTGTGATGAATGAACTTTGCAAAAGCCTTGAAGAGGCAAAAATATTTAATAAATATTTTGATATAACCAAAAAACTTTGCGAAGAAGTTGAGAATGGCATTAAAAATTACGGAACTGTTGAAACCGCGGATTTCGGCAGAATCTATGCGTTTGAGGTAGACGGGCTCGGTAATGCTCTGCTTATGGATGATGCAAATGTTCCAAGCCTTCTTTCTATGCCTTATATGGGCTACTGCGGAAAGGATGATGAAATCTACCTCAACACCCGCCGTTTTATTCTCAGTAACTCCAACCCTTACTATTTTGAGGGCAAGTGTGCAAGGGGCGTTGGCAGTCCTCACACAAAGTCGGGCAATATATGGCACATTGCGCTTGTTATAGAGGCTCTTACCACTGATAACCGTGAGGATATCAACCGTATATTTGATACTCTGGTTTCTACCACCGCCGGTACCGGCTTTATGCACGAGAGCTTCAACTGTGATGATGATTGCGATTTTACGCGCAGTTGGTTTGCCTGGGCAAATACTCTGTTTGCAATTTTTATAATTGATTGTATTGTTGATTCTGATAATTGACGTGTTTTATCGGGTGTGATTTTCACGCCCTATTTTTGCTGGGATTTTTCAGGAGGAAAGAAAAATGAGTAATTTTTTGAAAGAATGCCTTGCCTCAAAACAGAGGAGAGACAATGTTTTTCCGTTTTTGTGGATAAGAGACGAGAATGAAACGGAGATTGCCCGTGAGATTGATGCGATTTTTGACGATGGCTGCCGTGAATTCTGTGTGGAAAGCCGACCCTGTTCGTATTTTTGTGAGGAGCGTTGGTGGGATGTTTTCGGATTTATTCTCGATTATGCCAAGAGTAAGGAAATGAGAGTGTGGTTGCTTGACGATAAACATTTTCCTACAGGTTATGCAAACGGATATATAGCCTCTCATCCTGAACTCAGGATGAAGACTATCCGCATTGAATACAGGGATTATATCGGCCCTACCAGGCAAACGTCTCTTCTTGCGGCAGAGCTTGAACCGGATTATGATGAAAGAATAATTTCCGTAAGCGCCTGGAAAAGAGGTAAGGATTTTTATACGGTAAAAGGTAAGCCCGTTAATCTTACTGATGCTCTCGATGACAATGGGATTATTGATTGGGCTGTTCCTGAGGGTTTGTGGCGTGTTTATTACGTGATTGAGTCGGTTGGCGCATCATCGCGTAAGAATTATATAGATATGCTTTCGCCTGATTCGTGTAAAGCTATGCTTGAGGCTGTATATAAGCCGCATTATGAGCATTTTTCGCAGTATTTCGGCAACACGTTCAGGGGATTTTTCTCTGATGAGCCTGCGTTTTCCAACAGTAACGGCAGCTATCATCACACTCTCGGTACAGAGGATCTTGATATGCCGTGGCGCGATGATTTGCCTGAATTAATTGGAAACGTGTTGTGCAAAGACCCTGATAAGATTCTTTGTTGGCTTCCTGCTTTATGGCATTCCTTACCCGGTTTTTCGAGCGCCTTAAGATGCGAATATATGGAGCAGATAACCAGACTTTACAGTGAAAACTTCTGTTTTATGCTTGGCGATTGGTGCAGAGAGCACGGTGTGGAGTACATCGGTCACGTTATTGAGGATATGAATACTCACCAGCGTCTTGGTCATGGGGCAGGTCACTATTTCCGCTCTCTTGCGGGGCAGGATATGTCGGGTATTGATATTGTGCTTAATCAGATGGTGCCTTTCAACCGTGAGGGGACTCATACTGCACCTGTTTGCGGTAAGATTATCGACCCTGAGTTTTTCAACTTTGCTCTTGCAAAGCTCGGTGCTTCGGGAGCGCATATTAATCCGTTGGCAAAAAACAGAGCAATGTGCGAAGTTTTCGGCGCTTTCGGATGGGCTGAGGGTGTTGGGTATATGAAATACATTGCAGACCATATGCTCTCGTGCGGTATAAATCAGTTTGTTCCGCACGCTTACAGTATTCCGTTCCCTGATGAGGATTGTCCTCCGCATTTCCATGCGCAGGGTAAAAATCCTCAGGAGACGGCATTTGCGAAGCTTATAGAGTATATGCAAAAAACGTCTCATATGCTTTCTGACGGTATTCATAAGGCTGATGTTGCTGTTTTCTATAACGCTCAGGCTGAATGGACAGGCGGAAAAATGCAGCTTTTTGAAAAAACCTGCCGCAGGCTTACCCTCAATCAGATTGATTTTGATATTCTACCCGAGGATACTTTGTTTTCGGCAAAAGTAAAAGGATCAAGGCTTTGTGTCAACGGAGAAACCTACGGCGCTTTGATAGTGCCTTACAGTGCTTGCCTTCCTGAGAATATTCTTGAGATTTTTGTCCGTCTTCACGCTGACGGACTGCCTGTGATTTTTGAACGCGGTTTGCCTGAGTATACTGCCGATAAGAAGCTTGCAAAGAGCATTATAGGCGATATGACGGTGATTAAAGAAAAAGATCTTATAGACTATATCCGCCAAAACGGGTGGTATCACGTTAAAAGTCTTATCGGATGCGAAGGGCTTCGCTGCTACCGAATTGATAGAGAAAACGAAACGGTATACAGTCTGTTCAATGAAAGCGGCAAGGATTTTGATTGCCATATAGAGTTTGAAAATGCTGATGAAAACTCAGTGTTCTACGACGTATGGAATAACCGTGTTTACAGACCTCAGATTAACGGTAATTGCGTCAGAGTGAAGCTTTTTGCAGCGCAGGCTTTGTTGCTTGTTTGCGGAGAAACGGAGAGCTTATCTGATGAAGGTTTGTCAGATTTCTGCAGTGTTTGTGATTATGATTACGGTACGCGTAAGCTTGAAATTATCAGACCTTTGTGGAATATCTCGGTTAAAGATGTTGACAGTGCGGAGTTCGATTTTTACGGCTTAACAAAGAATCTTTGCCGCTTCAATACAAGAGAGAATATGCCTGAGTTTTGCGGCACAATCCGCTATGAAGCCGAGTTTGCTGCAAAGGGAAACGAAGCGCTGCTGGACCTCGGAATTGTTGGCGAAATAGCAAGCGTTAAGTTAAACGGAATTGATTGCGGAACGCAGGTGACTTACCCCTATATTTTTGATGTTTCGCGCGCCGTGCTGCAAGGGGTAAATAAACTTACCGTTGAGGTTGTAAACAATCCCGTTTACAGAGTCAAGGATTACTTTTCGTCTTTTGTGCCGCTTCCCGCTTCGGGATTGCTCGGTGATGTAAAAATAGGTTGATATACAAAAGTTAGTGAAACTTGTTGAAAAAATCTTACAGTGTGTTATAATAAAACAAATGTAATGAAATCATTGCGTTGATATTAAAAGGCAAAGGAGCAGTTTATGGAAAACAAGATTAAAAACATTATGAAGCTCATTGAAGAGCAGGGTATTGAAATGGTCGATTTCAAAATGGTTGATATTGACGGCAGATTCCGTCACGTTACTATCCCTGCAAAGAGCTTTTCGGAAGATACTATGAGAGACGGTATCGGCTTTGATGCTTCTAACTACGGATATGCTGTTGTTGAAAAGAGCGATATGGTGTTTATCCCCGATCCTGATACAGCTATGATCGATCCTTTCTGCGAGGTTCCCACTCTCTCGATGAGCGGTAATGCAATGATTATTGATTATCCTGAGAACCGTCCTCTTGCCCAATATCCCCGCAATATTGTAAATGCCGCTGAAAAGTATATGAAGGACAGTGGCGTTGCAGATATGATGTATATCCTTCCTGAGTTTGAGTTTTATCTTTTCGATAATATCGGTTGGGAAGTAAGCCCTGACAGTATAGGTATGACTCTTGATGCAAACCAGTCCTATTGGAACAGCGGTGTTCAGGGTCAGGGTTACGTAGTACCTAAGCAGAAGAATTATCATATTGCCAAGCCTTTTGATAATTCCTATGAGTGCCGCAGTGAAATGTGTATGCTTATTGAAAAAGCAGGCGTTCCCGTAAAGTATCATCATCCTGAGGTAGGTGCGGCCGGCCAGTTTGAGATTGAGCCCAAGCCCGGTCAGATGTCCAAGATGGCAGACGGTACTATGATGATTAAGTATATCATTCAGAATACAGCCGCCAAGTACGGAAAGAGCGCAACTCTTATGCCTAAGCCCGTTTACGGTGAAGCAGGCAGCGGTATGCACGTTCATATTCTTCTTTTCAAGGACGGCAAGCCTGTATTCTCAGACGATAACGGATATTCTCACCTGAGCAAGGAAGCTCACTGGTTTATCGGCGGACTTCTTAAGCATATCAATTCTCTTTGCGCTATCACAAATCCCAGCACTAACTCATTCAAGCGTCTTGTTCCCGGATTTGAGGCTCCCGTAACCGTAGGCTACGCAACCTCCAACCGCAGCGCAGTTATCCGTATTCCTGCTTATGCAAAGCAGCCTGAGGAGCGCCGCTTTGAAATCCGTAAACCTGACGCTACCTGCAATCCCTATTTCTGCTATGCGGCAATTCTTATGGCGGGTATCGACGGAATAAAGAATCAGATTGATCCTCACGAAAACGGTTGGGGTCCCTTTGATGTTAACCTTTTCAATCTTCCTGAGGAAGAAAAGAAAAAGCTTAAGAGCTTGCCTACTACTCTTGAAGGTGCACTTGATGCTCTTGAGGCTGACCACGACTATCTTACCGCAGGCGGAGTATTCCCTGAGCATCTTATTGAAAAATTCATTTCAACAAAGCGCGAAGAGTGCCGCAAGCTTGCTTCAATTCCTCATCCTGCAGAGTTTGATAAGTATTACAACTGCTGATTAATAAAATAATTACCACCGGCTTTGAGTGATTGCTCACAGCCGGTGGTTTTTTTATATCTCTATTTGTGCCGTGTGCGGTAAATGGTCAGAGGCGATAACCTGCATAAGGTCTGCTTTTATTACATTAACGTCACGGCTTGTAAAAATGTAATCAATTTTTTTGTCAGGCTTATCGGAGGGAAAGCTGAATTTTGTGTTGCTGAAAACTTCGGCAGTATCAAAAAGCTTTGATTTTATGGGTGCTAAAACAGGATTTTCAGGAGTTGCGTTGAAATCGCCCATAAGCACGCATTTTTTATCAGGTAAGTTTTTTAAAACGGTTTCAACAGCGTTTTTTTGCTCACTTCTATTTAATCCAAAGTGTGTCACCATTGCGGTAAAGCTTTCGCCGGCATCAATTTCTGCTTTTAATATACATCTTGCTTCAAAATTAAACTTACCGATTTTTATCAAAGGGTCGGGGATGCGGATTGTCTGAGCGTTTTTAATCGGATAGCGGGAAATGAGAGCATTTCCGTAAGGGTTACAACCGTCAACAAGAATTGCCTGCGCAAAGTAAAAGTGCGGAAAGCCGAGTAGCTTTGCAAGTGTTTCTGTCTGTTCCTGATAATCCTCACGCTTGCCACGGCCTCTTATTTCGTTGAGAGCAATAACGTCAGCGTCGCTTTCTTTGATAGTTTTTGCCATTAAATCAAAGTCGATTTTCTTTGTTTTATAGTTTTCACAGTGGAGTGTATTAAAACTCATCAGATTTATTTTCATATGAAATCTCCTTTTTAATGTCAAAATCGAACAAATAATATGCGGCTGACTATGCAAGATTGCAGCAAAAAACAGAATTTTATAAAATTTCTAAATATTTATAAATTAACTGTTGCAATGTGACAAAATGTCACATATAATATATATGAGATTGTTTGGAAAGAGGGGCTTGAAAAATGCCGGAATACAGCTTGAAGATAACGGAAAATGATTTTGTTACAGATGATTGTGAAGAGCTGAAACTCTTTGGTATAAAAGCGTTTGATAATGCGGGAAACGTTTTGGCAGATTGCCCGTCCATTTCTGAGGATATAGAAAAAGTTGAAGCTTTATCTGCACTGTTAATTGAAAATGATGTGTCGGTTTGTCACATCAAAGATATTATAGAAGATATGTATTAATAAGCAAATAATAAGGTGCAAGACCTCAGATTCTTGAAGGTCTTGCACCGTTTTTATTAAATCAGAAGGGGTTGAAGATTCGCTCAAGAGTGATGGGGTTGTAACCGAGTGCAAAATACTTGAATACCCAGATGATGGGGTTAAGTCTGAAGAAAGCAAGGACAACAACAGTCACAAGTCCGCGAAGGAATGTTGAGATATCGTGAGTCTCAGGAACGTCAACAGGAGCGAAGGTTTCGCCCTTAACGTTGAGTACCATAGGCTGAGCATAGCAGATGCCATTGTCACCTGAAACGTAGAATCTTACGTAAAGGTAGGGATCGTTAAGGAGTTTGTCTGAGTGAAGGCCAAGGGTTGCCTTGCCGACAACAAGCTCTTCTCTGAGGATTACGTTACCGTTTGAAACCCAGGTGATGATGTTGGCATTGGATGCCTCAACGGTAATGGTATCGTTCTCTTCATCAACAGTAATTCTTGAAACGTTGGGGGTATTGTCAAGCCAGAAGCTCTTTGTATCGTAAACGTTCTGCTCAACAAAGCCGGGCATTTCTTCCATACCGTTGAGTTCAACGCCGTTTGAATAGTGGGAAACGGAGAAGAAATGACCCTTTTCCTGGCTCTCTTTGAATGCTTCAAGAGTGAATTTGGGCATCCAGGTCATAGTGTAAGCATCGTTTACTGCGTTTTCATTGTGGGAGTCAGCAAAAGTGTTGCTCCAGGGAACAACGCCGTTGGGGATAGTCTTCTGAAGAATCTGGTCGTAAAGAATACGGTCGCAGCGGGTGTGAGCGTCTGTTGCGCTGTTGATACCCATACCGAGTGATGAACCCTGATAATCAAGGAAAAGGCGGGCAAACTTGGTGGGATAATAATCGTCAATGAGCTTGCCTACGTATTTTTCGGAATCCTTATCTGTATAAACGTACTCACCAACGTGTGAAAGGTAGGAGATTCCGCCTGCTTCCATAACGCCCTTTGAAGGAGTTTCATAGTCGCCGAAAACGCCTGCAAGGCCCTGACCGTAATCTGAATAATATCCTGTAAGGTGGCAGTCAGCCACAGGTGTTGCCATGTTGAGCTCGATTCCCTTGGGAACGTCAAGCATACCGTTTTCGTGGGTTCTGGTAAGGGTTATACCGTCTTTGGTGGTATAGGATTTGTCGGCATAAGTGCCGTTGAGATAAGCTTCATAATCGTCCTGCTCAATGGGGATGATATCAGCCATATTGGTGCGTTCTTTTTTGATTAAACGCATAAGCGGAACGGTTTCGGGTACGTTGTTCCAACCCTGGTTGATTGTGCCGTGGTCGGTAAGGGCAACGATATCAAAGTTTGCCGCATAGTGAATCTGAACAAATTCCTCAATTGTAAGGAAACCGTCAGAAGCGTTGGTATGGCAGTGGAGCTGAGTTTTGTATTCGCCCCAAGAATCCCAGTCGATTTCTTCATAAGGATTGTCAATGATGTATTCTTTTTTCTCGGAAGCAGCCTGAGCAAAAACAGCAGGGAAAACTCCGAATGCAAGAATTACAGCAAGAACTAACGACAGGATTTTTTTGAATGTTTTCACTAAAATCATCTCCTGTAAAATTAATGTAACATTAATTATATATAATTTACTTCAATGTTTCAATATGTAATAAATTAAAAATATATCGGTGCTTTTTTGTGACATTTAACATAGAAATATTAAAGCTCTGCTTTAAGGGTGTAAACGTATTCAGAATTAATTTCTTCGGGAGAAATAAACCCGAAATCAACCGAGAGATTTCCGTTTTCATCAGCAGCGGACAATTCTTTTTCACATCCAAGAAGAGAAACCTTAATTGTATCACTGTAAGGAATCTGAGGGAATACAATTTTGCCTGAGGGGTGCTTATGAATAAACGCAAAGATCTTTTTGCCATCTTTGTGGACAGTATATTTGATTTCGGAATCATCAGTAACGGCGGTGTACTTTCTGCTTTCATATATACCTTCGCCGTTTACTTTAAGCCATTTGCCGAGCTGACGCAGACGCTCTTCCATAATAACGGGGATTCTTCCGTCATCGGTGGGGCCGATATTGAGCAGGAAATTACTGCCCTTTGAAACAAGGTCAACGAACATTTCAACAAGCTCTTTGTGGGAGAGATAATCGTCAACAGTCTCAAAACGGTTCCAACCGAATGAAGCGCCGATTCCTCTGCATTCTTCCGAAACTCTGTCGATAACCTCAGTTGAACCGTCAGCGGAGCCGATAAAGCCGTATTCTGTGGTAAGATTTCCGCCGAGTCTGCCTCTTGTTTCGCTTCCCCAACGGTCGTTGGGTACGATATAGTCCTTAACGCTTGACTCATTGTAGAGCCACTGTAAGAAATCTGTTGAGTGCCATACGCTGCTGGGATGCTCCCATTCGCCGTCAGTGAAGAGGGTTGCGGGCTTGTATTCTTCAATAAGCTCTTTAAGCATCGGAATAAGATGCTCGGTTGCATATTTTTCGGGGCATTCAAGGTAAAGGGGATGGAACCATTCATAAACGGAATGATAAACACCGAATCTTACGTCGGATTTGTCGCAGGCATCCTTTAATTCGCGGCAGAAATCACGGTGAGGGCCTACGTCAACGCTGTTCCAGTTCCATGCATATTTGGATTTGTACATACAGAAGCCGTCGTGGTGTTTTGATACAAGGTTCATATATTTTGCACCTGCATCCTCAAAAAGCTTTACCCATTGCTCGGCATCAAAATTTTCAGCCTTGAATTTATCAACAAAATCGGCATACTTGAAATCCTTGCCGTAGGTTTTCTGATGATAATAGTAATATTCGGATTCGGGCTTACCCTTGGATTCTTCCAAAAGCTCATCACAATGCTTGCCGTACCACTCAGAGTAGTGACCCTTGGGAGCGTAAGCCGGCACACTGTAAAGGCCCCAGTGAATGAAAATGCCGAACTTTGCATCCTCAAACCACGAAGGAACTTCTCTTAAATTAAGGGATTCCCAGTTGTTTTCGTATTTCATAAAATCACCTCATATTTTATAAAAATGTTTACTGTTACATATTACCAAATTTGTTTAAACGTATCAATAAAAAATATTATTTTTTAAAAAATTTTAAAAAAAGGCTTGCAAAATGTGAAACATTGTGGTAATATAATCAGCGTTCGGAAGACAGCTCTTAGTACGGTCCGGTAGTTCAGCTGGTTAGAACGCCAGCCTGTCACGCTGGAGGTCGACGGTTCGAGCCCGTTCCGGAACGCCAACGCTGCTATGGCTCAGGTGGTAGAGCGCATCCTTGGTAAGGATGAGGTCGGCAGTTCGAGTCTGCCTAGCAGCTCCAATCCCTTGAAACTTAAGTGTTCAAGGGATTTTTTATGTTTATGAAATTCATCAGACCGCATCCCTGAATCGCAATTTTCAAGTATGGGATGTGGTCTGATTTTTAATCATTATACATGGAAAGCAAGTTTTCGTTTTGGGTATGATTGATACAATATAGGTTTATGTTATAATTTAAAAAATAAATAAGAATTTGGTGTCGCCATATCAAAAACTGGGGGTGGCTTAACAGTCCATTGACTGTTTTGCTTAATTACCGTAGAATGATGGGCAGAGGTGAACCGATATGACTGATAAAAAAACATTAGGTTCGTTCATAAAAATCAAACGAACCGAGAAAAACTATTCACAAAAAGATTTGGCGGAAATGCTGTTTGTTACGGAAAGTGCTGTGAGTAAGTGGGAACGAGGCGTATCCTATCCCGATATTACTTTGATTTCCGATATTTGCCGTGTCCTTGGTGTAAGCGAACATGAATTGATTACCGCCTCAACTGACACAGACACAAGAAAAATGAAACATGAAGCACAGAAATTCCGCGTGATTCGCGGCACATGGTTTTGGGTTCCGACAATATCTTATGCCGTTGTGCTTCTGGCTTGTTTCATTTGTAACCTTGCCGTAAACCACACGCTGTCATGGTTCTTTATAGTATGGTCAGCGTTGATTTGTGCCTATACATTTGTGCCCACGGTTACTAACTTTTTTGAGTCGAAGAAACTGCTTGCTTTTACTGTTTCAACATATCTGTCTGTTTGTCTGCTTTTGCTCACTTGTGCAGTATACAACAATAACTTATCATGGTTATTAACTGCCTGCATCGGAGTCTTGATAGGGTATGTGCTGTTGTTTGTGCCTGTCTTGTTATCAAAAACAAACTACTCTCGCTATAAGTTCGTCATTTCATTTACAGTTACATTTGCATTGACTGTTTTGATGATTATACACATCCGTATCTGGCGACCGTTCATGCTTAATAATGCAATTCTCGTGGCTGCATACGGTTTTATACCTGTTATTGTTTGTGCAGTTGTGTGTGCCTTTCATTTTAATGCATTATTTAAAGCAGGAATCTGCACCGTCATCTGCGGAACTGCGCTTTATTGTACAGATTATGTGATAACATCATTGTACGACCCATTTGCAAGCAGTTCGTATCAGGTGGATTTCCACAACTGGGAACAATGCTTAAACGAAAATGTTCAATTCATAATATTAATGTCATTTTTGTTTATTAGTGCCGCCTTTTTTGCAATAGGATTCTATAAAGTTAGAAGAAACAAGAAACTATAAATTCCAATTTACATATTTAAAAAGTTATGCAGAAGATTTTCTGCATAACTTTTTATCATACTATAAGTTCTCTAAGCTTTCCAAAAAAAGTTGTATCTTTCTTCTTAAATAGTTGTTATTAGGTTGTTATAAAGGCTCATAAATGTTGATGAAAACTGATTACATACCTGTTGATTTTAATATACAATATAATTGTTTTATACTATGTATTGATTTAGAGATGAGGTCTTAGTTAATATAAAACAAGATCTCTGCATAATTAAAAATCCTAAAACCTATTGTTTTTTAAGGGGTTGTTGGGGGACCGTCCCAAAAACAAGACCGAGAATCGGTCTTCCGTGCGTGGTAAGGATGAGGTCGGCAGTTCGAGTCTGCCTAGCAGCTCCAAGAAACCGTAGGTTAAACCTGCGGTTTTGTTTTTTTGATTATGAAAAAAGTGTGCGTTGAAAAATCAACGCACACTTAAATTTTTTATATATACTTTTCAATAAAAGCATCAGCTGTATTCCAGTAAAGCTCGGGATCAACGTAAACGCAAGCGGTGTGGATAGCGCCGGGAACAACGAGCTTTTCTTTTTGGCAAACAGCGTGAGTGTAGAGAGGATGAAGCATCCAGAAGGGAACGAAGGTATCTTTATCACCGTGGATAAAAAGGGTAGGGGTTACGGATTTCATAACCTGCTTTAATGCGGAAGCCTCTTTGAAGCTGAAGTTTCCTCTTATTCTTGATGCGAGGTCAGCAAAATGAAGGAAGGGGAAAACGGGCAGGTGAAGGTAATCCCTGAACTTGATGCTGAAAATATCCCATACGCCGGTAAATCCGCAGTCTTCAATGCAGCATCTTACGTTTTCGGGCAGACGCATACCTGTGGTCATCATAACAGCCGCGGCGCCCATGGAAACACCGTGAAGAACGATTTTTGCCTTAGGATAAAGCTCGGTGATGTATTTAATCCATTCAAGGATTACTTCGCGGTCGTGCCAGCCCATAGAAATATCGTCGCTTTCGTTTTCTCCGTGACCGTTGAGGGCGGGCATAATTACATTCCAGCCCTTTTCGGTGAAGTGCTTTGCGTAGTAGCTCATATCTGAGGGCTTGCCGCCGTATCCGTGGCAGGAGATGACGTAAACGTCTGAAGCCTCTGCAGGCTCAATAAGAACAGCGTGAAGATTAACTCCGCCGTCAGCGGAAATAACAAGCTTCTGAGTTTCAATCTGCTTATACCAATCGGGGCCTACCTTGACCTCTTCGTTGTTCTCATAGAAGTCTCTTGTAGCCTCGTCAATGGGGGGCATATGCTCGTTGCAGAATTCAACACCTTTTCTTGTAAGAAAAACAGAATATGCAACGTTTCCGAAAACAGCGGCAGCGCCTGCTGCAGCAGCTGTGATTCCCGCAACTTTTTTAAGCTTATTCTTCATAATATTCAAAATCTCCTTAACAGATAATGGTTGAATTATAGGTTTAAAATTAATATATCACAATTCATTAAGAAATACAAGTAAATACTTTATGAATGGATTTTTGATGTATTATGTTGATTTCAGGGAGGAAGAAAGTTATAATGCTATTGTATTATACGCAAAGAGGTGCATAATGGATAAACTTTTGCAGATAAGGGAAAACGAAAGGCTTTCGCACGTTGAGACTTATAACAGTAACGGACTTTTTGAGGAGGGCAGCTGGCTGCATAAGCCCGTAAAAACCGTTACGGATTTACTGCCTTATTTCAGGGGTAAAAAGAATCTGCGTATTCTTGACCTCGGCTGCGGTGTGGGCAGAAACTGCATTGCTTTTGCCAAGGAGTACAAAAGCATAGGATGCACGGTTGATTGTGTTGACTTGCTGAGCATTGCGATTGAAAAGCTTAACAGGAACGCCGAAACTCACGGAGTAATGCAATGTATAAACGGAATAGTAAAAGCTATTGAAGATTATGAAATTGAAGAAAACCGATACGATTTGATTATGTCTGTATCTGCTCTGGAGCATATTGACAGTGAAGAATCCTTCAAGGATAAGCTTGCGCAGATAAGCGCGGGAATCAGAAACGGCGGCATAGTCTGCCTTGTTATCAATTCTGAGGTAACGGAGGAGGATAAGGCAACGGGAGAGCCGATGACTGCTCAGTTTGAGGTTAATATGGCATCAGAAGAGCTTCAGAGGCTTTTAAAGGAAACTTTTTGCGGCTGGCGGATTGTTAAGGAAACGCTGAGAAAACAGCAGTACGATATCCCCAGAGGCGAAAAAACAGCAGACCTTACAACAAACGTTGTAACGTTCGTTGCGGTTAAGGATGAGGCGGAAAGGTGCTTGTACTGCGGCGGTGAAATGAAAAACGGATTTGTTTGCACAACGGTCAAAAGCGCGGTTTTCTGGGCGGAAGAAAAAACGTCTTTTTTCAAAGGACCTGCGGCGCTTGAGGGCGCTGAGGTGCTTGCAAAAAGCACTAATCCTTTGAATTACGTAAAAGGAAGCAATCTCCCTGCAGCTAAATGCGAAAACTGCGGAAGAATTATTCTTGAAAATATACAGGAAAAATAACTGAAACGTAAGTAACCCCTTGGATTTTCCAAGGGGTTACGGTTTTTAATGGCGGATGTTTGTTTTAAAAGAAGTTTTCAGGATTTACATATTGCGAATTAACGGTTACTTCAAAGTGAAGATGAGGGCCGGTTGAATTACCTGTTGTTCCGACGGTGCCTATTGCTTCGGAAGCTTTTACGTTGTCACCCTTGGTTACGTTTATGTCAGCAAGATGTGAATAGAATGCTTCTGTGCCGTTATTTTCTATGATAATATAGTTGCCGTCTTTGTTGTTGAAACCTGTGTCTTTAACGGTTCCTGATATTGAAGCTACAACCGTTGCTCCTTCAGGAGCCATAATATCTATACCGTTATGTACAATAATATCTTTTGTTTCGGGATTTTCGCGTTTTCCGAATCCTCTCGTAATCTGACCATCACAAGGAAATACAAATTCATCATTTCCTGCACTTGTCTTTACGGTAGTGAATTCTGCTGTTTCTTCCTGAGCAACAGTCGGCGCGGTGTCGGTTGCTTCGGGTGCAGAGGGGGTATCCCATTTGTCAGGCACGGTGGTTATCGGTTTAGAACTGTTGGCAATAACCTCGTTAACTGCCTGAACAACTTCTTCTATGCCTGTGTTGTATGCCGTGGTTGTGTCTGCGCTTGTTACTGATTGAGGTTTTGTTGTGATAGCTGCTGTTTGCGAAACTGATGCTTCGGGCTTATCCAATACAGTTGCGTTTATAATACCGCTTGCAAATATTGTTCCGCCCAAGAGCGCTATTGCAACTGCAACGGAAATCAGCATTGCTTTTTTGCTGATGATAAACTTGCTGTTAATCATTGTAAATCTCCTTTTCAAATTGTTTTTGTTACTCACGATTTTTGCTGCCATTGTCGTGATTTGACGCTTGGCGGTAATTAATGAGAGTATGGTGTTCATATACTCGATTTTTTGTTCCTTATTCATTTTGTTAACAACAGCTAAATCACACGAAACCTCACATTCGTTATTTATTTGCCGGCTTATGTAGAAAACAATCGGATTAAACCAATGAATGCATTTAACAATACTGAGAAACCATTTATACAGAATATCCTTCCTTTTGTAATGAGTTGTTTCGTGGGCTAAAATGCAGTTCAGTTGGCTGTCATTCAGATTTACTCCGGGAAGAATAAGCGTGGGTTTAAAAATTCCAACCATAAAAGGCGAAGTAATATTATCGCTTGTTTTGGTTGAAATTTTTCTGTCAGTAAATTGCCTTAGTTGGGGACATTCTACGGCTTTTGTTTCTTTTCGCAGTTTTGCCAAAAACACAATGTAGCTAATATAAGTTGCAAGAAAAGATAAAACCATTCCGAATAACCAGACTTTTGCGAGAATACTTGCCTTGGATTCTGCAAAATGCATAATTGAATCAAGCCGACTCTGATTACCGCTTGGGTGAGCGTCAGTTTCAGCTGTAGTGTTTTCAACAGTTAACGAATCGTAATAAACAGAATCGGTGCTTTCTTGCAGGTAAATATGGGGTGAGGTGATTTTGTTGCTGTCAGGTGTGTTCACAGTTGTTGTGAATCTGAAGGGTAAAAGCATGGAAAACAAAACAACAAGCCATATATAATAGTGCCAGTTGGTTGAAAAATGCTTTCTTGTTAAAGGCTTAAAAAGCGCAAGAATAACCGTCAGTACCGTACCCGCAAGAGAAGTAATAAGCGTTGCTTTGAACAGATAAAGAAGCATTGCTTATTCCTCCGGGTCTTCAAAGATGGCGCGCA
The DNA here is from genome assembly GCA_045592385.1 of Acutalibacteraceae bacterium. Lineage (GTDB taxonomy): Bacteria > Bacillota > Clostridia > Oscillospirales > Acutalibacteraceae > CAG-177. Next base: position 3,767 of record JAZNUP010000049.1, on the reverse strand, counting down.
GTTCTTTTAAATCTTCGTCAGACAAAGCCTGTTCTTCAAAAAGAGATACGGCAAATTCCTTAACAGAGCCGTTATATAAGCTTGATATAAGATTTTTTGTCTGAGATTTACGGTAATCTTTTTGGGAAATCAGGGGGGCGTAATAGTAAAGCTTTCCGCGCTTCTCTGATGAAACAGCCCCTTTTTCCACAAGCCTTGTAAGAAAGGTTGAGATTGTTGTGCGCTTCCAGCCTTTGCTTTCTACCGCTTCGCTGATGTACTGGGTATTGACGGGCTCGTTGGATTCCCATAAAGCTTTCATAATTTCCAGTTCAGCATCACCGATGCTGAGTTTTTTAAAAGTCATAAAAATCCTCCTTTTTATTTTCTACAGCTGTAGTCATATATATTCTACATTTGTAGTCGATAAATGTCAATACGTTTTTTGAAATTATTTATGAATTTTCAAACAAAAAAGGAGCAGGCACAAACCTGCTCCGTAAATGTGTGTTAAATTAACCGAAATATCTTTCAAGAAGACCTGCAAATGCTCTGCCGTGTCTTGCTTCGTCTCTTGCCATTTCGTGAACTGTATCGTGAATTGCATCAAGGTTAAGCTTCTTTGCAAGCTTTGCAAGCTCAAACTTACCTTCGCAAGCGCCGTTTTCAGCAGCTACTCTGAGGGTGAGATTTTCCTTGGTGGAGGGGGTTACAACCTCGCCGAGAAGCTCAGCAAACTTTGCTGCGTGCTCTGCTTCTTCATAAGCAGCCTTTTCCCAGTAAAGGCCGATTTCCGGGTAACCTTCACGGTGAGCAACTCTTGCCATTGCAAGGTACATACCAACTTCCATGCATTCGCCGTTGAAGTTTGCTCTGAGACCTTCAATAATTTCTTCGGGAACTTCAGCAGCCTTGCCAACGCCTACTTCGTGCTCGGAAGCCCAGTTCATTTCATCTTCTACTACCTCAACGAATTTTTCGCCGGGAGCTTTGCAAAGGGGGCATGCCTCGGGAGGAGTGTCACCCATAACGATTTCGCCGCAGATTGTGCATTTCCATTTTTTCATTTTAGTTTCTCCTTTCAGATATAAAAGTCATTATTTATAAAGCGGAATTTTCTTCCTTCTGACCAGATTATCTGCTCTTCTTTAAGAGCCTTGATTTCCCTCATCATACTTGCTCTGTCAACGCTCAGGTAATCCGCAAGGTCTGTAAGCGACATATCAAGCGTGAAATCTCTTGAATCGGGGGAAAGATTGCGCCTGAATTCAAGATATGCAAGCAGTTTTTTGCGGATGTTTTTCTGAGTGAGAATGTTAATTCTTAGCGTGAGCGATTGAAGCTTTCTTGCTGAAACAAGAAACAGATTGTTTATAAGCCTCGAGTGATGCTCACAGGTGTTTGAACAGGGGGTGATGATGTGGTTATAGTCGATAAACAGTACCTCGCAGTCTTCGTCTGCGCAAAGTACGTATTCAAGCTTCGCAAGCGGAAGGCAGAAGAGCTCACCGAAAACGTCGTTGGGATAGATTTTTTCAAGGAATGAGTTGTTGCCGTCCTCGTCGATACAGGAGAGAGTTGCGCTGCCTGTTATCATTACACAAACACTTTTGAAAGAGTTGCAGTAGGTAAGAACGGTCTGCCCTTTTTTGAATTTTTTTCGCGTCATTCCGAAGCAGTCATACATCCTTGCTCTGGACTCGGAGCTGATTGAGGAAAATATTGAAAGTCCGTTCATCTTCTCAACTCCTCTGTTGTTTTTGTGGCTTTATTATAACGGAATTATATCACATTTTCTGTGATAATTGCAACAAAAGAGAAGATTTTTTATAATTTTGTGATTTTTTTCTTTGGTATGTTGCAAATGCTTCGCATTACTTGAATAAATCAATATCTATTGCATTTGCAAACGCTTCGCCGCCCACGGTGTTTGGATGGAGTTTGTCAGGTCCGAGATAGTCAACTCTTGTAAAGTAATCGTTATCGGGATCAACACCGGCTGAATTGAAATCGAAAAATCCGTCAAACAAATCAGCATTTTCAGCAAGCAGATTGTTTACCCTGCGCCTCATTTCGTCTTTTTCCTTTGTGGCATCGGGTGCAGCACCAAAGGCAATTAAATTAAATACAACCGCTTTTATTGAACGGGAGTGAAGCTGCTCAACAATATCGCATATAGCTTTGAATACGTCGTCAGGGTCAGGCTTTTCAAAAGCGGGAGCGTTTATTGTGCCGTGCTGAAATACGTCGTTTATACCTATACATATTATAACGTATTCCGTGCCGTTGTAATTGAGGATATCGCTGTGAAGGCGCTGTATTGCACGCTTGCCGAAAAGACCCTTTGCAGGGAAAAGAGGGGAGCAATCGTACAAAAGGCGGTTACCCATAACGGATTTATTGATAAGCGAATATTTCCCGGGAAAAGCTTCACGAAGTCTTTTTTCAAAAGGATTGGTCCAGTAGCCCTGCTGGCTTATGGAGTCACCGAGTACAACTATTGATTTTGCGCCTTCCGTGTTGAAAAGCTCAATACTGTCAAAAAGAGGTATAGGCTTCGGGAAAGGCATACCGAGAAGCTTGCTTGCACCGCTTCTTACTGTATCTCTGGGACGTGCTTCGTTTGCGCAGTATGTATCACGGGTACGGTTGCCTTTTGCTGTGATAAGCTCGGCATTGCTCATAAGATTACCGCTTGTAAGGTCGCCTTTGGTAACGTAAACGCTTATGCAAAAGTATTCACCGTCTGATATGCTGAAATCAATCGGGTCGCTTGTAAGACGTTCGTTTTTCCTTAAAGTGAGGCTGTTTTTACCGTTAAACGTGAGGTCGGTGAAGTTTTTACCCGCAACACTGCCGAAGGACGTGCAGGGTGCGGCAGTAACAGCACCAATCTCTACGTCGTTTTTACCGTATGCGTTGGAGAAAGAAACTCTGAGTTTTCTGCCCGAAACGGCTGTATTTACAATAAGTCTGTAAGTTTTTTTGCAAGAGGGATAATAGAAAAAAGAGAGCGCTGAATGGGATTGACCCCACGTTTGTACCCAGGATTCCTTGTTCATATTTTCCTCCTTAGTTTTCATTGGCGGCGCGGCGGAATTTTTTCCACTTGCCTAAAGCAATCATGCAGAAAAGAATACCTAAAGCAGAAATTGCCGCCCATAATTTGAAGTTGACGTTCCAGTCGTTGAACTTTTCGGCAACAACGGCAATTCCGTAAATTGAAACGGCACTTCCGAGATACGTAAATGAATTAAGAATACCCGAAACGGTTGAAACCTTGTTGAATTTTGCAAAGTAATTGGGTACCTCACAAACAAGCATAAGGTTTATGCCGTGCATACACGCAGTGATTATCGCCATAAGAAGCACGCTTATGATGACGACTGAGTTTGTGAAAACGAGCAATGCGCAGCACACAAGCGAAACTGTGAAGAATACGGCAGAGCTTGAAACCTCATTGCCGATTTTTTTCTCGATTGACTGAGCAATTGCCGAGCTGAAAATTCCGAGCAACGGCAGAGCTACTGTTGACAGAATTGAAACAGAGGTATCAAGGCTGAATACTTCGGTTACAATTGTGGGCATCCACGTGGTAACGCCGTCGCGCAAAGTGCCCTGAAGAACAATGCATATTGCAATCGGAATAATCCCCGATGCAAGAAGATACTTTTTATTGAAAACAGGTGCGTTTTCCTTTGCTTCAACTGCCTGTTTTTTGCCTGCGCTGACGCTTCCGGTAATTCGCTCAAAGCCCCTTATCTTAATCATCCATACGGCGCATACAA
>JAZNUP010000048.1:0-21400 GCA_045592385.1 Acutalibacteraceae bacterium | reverse complement strand
TGTTTGCAAGTATGGCATTGTCGTTTCTTGCCATATATCGCATAGATGCAAGTCTTATCGGCGCACGGTCGGATAGTATGGAAAGAAAAGCATCCGTAAAGCTGTTTAGTTCAACCGTGTCCTGAATTCCTTTCTCCGCGGCAATGAGATTAAAGTATTCGCATATTCTGTTGGAGCTCATACCGAAGAAAAAGTCATAGTTCGGATACTGATCATTGCAAACAAAAAGCTGGCCTATACGCGCGTTTGTTGCACAGTCAATCAGTGCTTCTTCAAGTGCGCGGTCCTCGCTGAAAACAATAACGGCCTGTCGGCTTTTGGTTTTTGTGTCAACGATAAAATCTGTAAGGCATTCACGGCGTTTGGATTTAAGTCCTCCGTTGATGAGGAGATTTCCGTCCGACCGGTCGAGAAATCTTCCGAACGAATAAGTGTACGAGTGAGTTACGTTGCGCATTTTATTGTTGTGGTTTTTTGCCTGACGTGCTGTTTTATTCATTTTTATCACCTCTCAACAAACATCATATGTTATTGCGGAAACGGACGCTGAAAGGGGGAACTCCCTTCATGTCTATAAAGGCTTCGCCAACTCCGAGGTTTATTATGTCGGAGTCAGTAACAGTAAAGCCGTCGCGGGTAATATTGCTTGCGCCGAAATTGTATGCTTCAAAGGTTTCGCCGAAGCGTTCTTTTACGTATTTACGGGTAGGATAGTCAACGCAGTTGAAGCAGACTGAAGTAAGAAAGCCTGCGAGAATTGAATTTGCCTCATCTTCGCCGTAGTTTTTACGAAGCTGAGAAACGGACTGTAATCCCGCAATCGTCTTGCAGCCTCTGGCTCTTCCGTAATTGAGCAGCTGTTCAAAGCGTGATACGTGAGGCAGCAAGTTTAATTCATCGCAAACGAAATATGTGTTTCCGTTTGCGCAGGAAAGAGCTTCTTTTATTGCAAGGTCAAAGAAGAGGGAATAGATATCGGCAAGCACTTCTGCATACTTGACGTCGTATTCAAGAAAAATGATTTTTTTGCCCTTGTTTCTGATAAGCCTTCGGATTGAAAAATCGCCTGAAGGTGTTTTGCGGCGAAGGGTGGATATCATATTCTTGTTTTGTGCGCTCATAAGATAGCCGTAGATGCCGAGAGCCTGATTGCTCTGACCGTTGCCTACATAGCTTTGTATGTAGGAGAAATCTTTGTGTCTGCACAGTCTGGCAATCAAATCCTGATTATTGACTGATGAAATATAGGTGGAAAGATATTCGTTATTGAGCTTTGAAAAATTCCTTGTCTCTACTGCTTCACGGACAAAGGCTAAGAGTATTTTGCAGTACAAATCCGAGGCAGTTATGTGGAAGAAAGGCTGGCTTTCAGATTCCAAACTTTTGAATAACGCTTTTGAGATTTCCGCCGCAATAATCTCCGTTTCGGGACCGAACATTCCGTTTGAATCAATCAGTTCGCCGAAAATGTTCCAGTGTTTTGCACGGGAAAAGTCATCAGGATTGAGAGAGATGATTATGTGGTTGGGATTGTCGGGGGAGTAGTACCTTTTTCTGTAATCTCCCTTGGTGTCGAAGATGATGAAAACGTCGTTTTCACCGAGATAGGGAATAATGCCGTCAAACAGTTTGAATAAAAACGTTGTTTTTCCGTTGCCTGTTGCACCGATACAGAGCAAGCCTGTTTCAAGATCTTTATTAGTCAAATAAAAATCTCCTCTTTCGCAGGGTATGCGTATTCCGTTTCTTCTCATAGCCGGCGCGTCGGGAATTGAAGAGGAAACTTCATTCCCCTGCAAAATCATTCTGCGAGGTTTTGAACCCCCGTTAGTGTTTACGTTTTGTCTTCTGATTTCAAGATCCTGATATCCCATAGTGTATCCTCCTTACATTCCTAATCCGCCTGAAGCCGACACTCCTGCGCCTGCGCTTACCCCCGCGCTTGCGCTTGAACCAACTCCCGCAGAGGCTGAGTTGCCTGCTGCGGCTCCGCCGGCATCACCGCTTATTCCGGCGCTTTCTCCTGCTGAAACTGATTCGCCTCCTTCGCTTACGGCGGCTGAGTCAACTGAGGTGGTGTTTACGGAGTTCTGGGCTGAGTCAAGAGCCTGAGCATCGGTGTTTTGCTCTGTTTCAACTTCCCAGAAGAAATTCGGCCATTCTCTGAGTAATCTTTCTTCATCTGTCATTTTTAAATCCTCCTTACATTTCTATGTCGCATCCGGCATCAGCACCGGTGCCGTAACTACTGCCTGTATCTGTTCCTGTTTCCTGAACTGCGGACTGTGTGCCGCCCGTGTAAGCTTCGCTTTGCTCACTTGTTTCCGATATGCAATTCGTCTGCGAATAATTGTCCAAAGAAAACTCGTCTTTTATGCCGGGCGCGGATGCCTCTGTTTCTCTCATCAAAGCGGTGTGTTCTTGTGTAGCCATACTCTCGTTGATTGGGTCGTGGCTGGTAAATGCCTCCGCTTTATTTTGATTATCAATTACCTCCTGGGACTTTATCATTTCTTGCTTCACGGCTGATTCGGTTGCTTTGTTTACCGGTAGGTTCGTGTTGAAATAGGTGTTTTGCAATACCTGTGCAACGTCTTTTTCAACGTTGGCATTATTGAATTCCGCCCTGAACTTTTCCAGCATAGGCTGATATCCTTTTTCCTGAAGAGCGGATATGTATTTTTCGGCAGAAGCATCGTTCATACCCAACTCGGAAAGGGAAGCAATGATTTGCTGAGTTCTTTCCTGCGACGTTTTGAATGCGTCGAGTTCGGTGGGGTTAAGATAATAAAGAGCGTAGTTGTTTTCTCCGAGCATATACTGTGAAGCTCTTTTGCCGTCTACCTCTGAAACGGTGAAGCCGTTTGCCGCAAACAGATTTTTAGAGTGCTCATCACATTTGGCAGCACCTTCAACAGCTTTGTCCTGGAAAACGTGTCTGTTTTCGTGAAGAACGGTTTCCAAAGCTTGCCAGTTACTGTCATCAAGCTTAAATTCAATTGTTCTGCCTGCGTATTCTTCAACCGCGCGGTCGTTTACGTACATTTCTCTGTTAAGAAAAATGCAGTCTGCCTGCTGATATCCGGCAACATTGCTCTGCATATCTTCAAACTCAAGCTTTACGGAATAATCAACTCCGTATTTAACGTTCTCTCTGTTAACGACCTCGCTGAGCAGAAGAAGCCTTTCTGATTCGTTGAGATTTACCCAGTTGTTTCGGCAAAACTGAGAGTATAATTCAGGCTCAGAAAGCTTGGAATAGAGGTTTTCGGGTGCTTCCTGAGGAGGTGTGTTTAAATTTTTCATATCTTATTTCCTCGCCTGCCACAACAAATGCTCTTTACTGATGTCTTTTGCATATTCATCAAGAGCAAGGAAAGCCGATACAAAATCGTCGTCATCACGAATCTTCATTACTGCGCCGATACAGTATTTGCCGTGAATCCACACGTCACTCAAAGGCTCGCCGTTTAACCATTCATACAGATTAATCAGCAGCCTTTCGTCAGCTGTAATCAGTTTTTGCAAAACCTCATTGGCACTGAAAACAGACAAATGAGGTTTAGTCTGCATAAGCTTCTCAAAAAGTTTCTTTTTCATAGAAAAACCTCCTAAATTATCTTGTCTTAATTAAACCACAGGCTGAAAAAGCTGAATAAAAGGGGCAAATAAAAAAGGTTGGGCAAATGCCCAACCTTAAATACAGCAACGAATTTCTATTCTGTTAATCGTGCAACAAGTTTTTTATATTGTTCTTTCGCTTCTTTCGAATTATTAAATATTGATTTTTCAGAAATAATATGGAAATCAATCAAATCACAGATCAAATCAATTTCTTCTAAATGATTTTTGTTGATTCTATAATATTTGTTATCAAACAAAGCGGTATTTAATATTTCTTTTATTTGTGTATCATCAATGATTATAGGTATGATTTTCTTTCCATTGATTATAGCTGCTTCAAGTTCTTTTCTTAGATACCTCAGAGCGTTTTTGGAAATTATTTGCAAAAAATAATCACACTCAGCAATTTTTTTGACAACAGAAGTATAAACGTCATAATTTTCAAGGGTATCTCCTAAAAGATAAACACTGTAATCTCGATTTTGAAGTTGAATTGTTAGTTCTTTAACAAAGTCGATATCCTTTGCTGAGTACGATATTACTATATTCGACGACTTTACTATTTTAAAAACTGCTTTTTCAATATTTTTTTTGTCATCATCAAGATTAATATCAAAAATCTTTAAATTCTTCTTGTTTAAATTGTTGACATAAGTACGCTCATCAATAACAAATTCTGAAGTCTTTGCATTAGCACTATTACAATAAACAAACCAGTCCCGAGCTTCTATTTCTCTGTGAATTAAACTCAAAAGCTCTTGCTTTTCTTCTTCCGAATCTGTGCTCAGACACTTCAAGTGAAAAGCTAATGGGTTTTTATTGTATTTTTCAAATTCATTCCTTATCATTCGAACTTTTTCAATATCCTTACTGGAATGAGACAGAAAAATCCAGGTCTGATTGTCTGATTTCATAGTGCCACCTCTTTTATGATTGCGCAGCAAAGGTGTTGTTGCGAAGCTGTTTTATTAACTTCACACCATCTCATACGTTGCCGCAAACTCTTCTTCCTGCACACCGTAAATATCATTAAAATCCTTATTGAAAACGAGATAACCGCCTGCAACAAGCTTTTGCAGTTCTCCCCAGGGAGCGGTGAAGCATATATCCTCGCTAATCTGCGCAGCGGTAATTGGGTTCCAAACGGGCTTGAATTTATCCTGAGTGCCGTCAATTTTTTCGTATTTTTTTCTGAAAACAGAATCCGAAACGATATATTGCTCGCCGGTTGAATTGGTAACAACCCAGTCAAGATTACCGTTTTCATCTGCCTTTACAGTGTTTTTTGTTTCCTGCAATCCGTTGGACATAACGGTTATGATTTCTTCGCCCGCCATTTTGCCGCTTCTTGCAGTAATCTCGCCTGATTTCTGATAAGAGCTTGCCTTCAGTTTGCCGCTGTTCAGACCTTCGGTAAGATATTCTTTGATGTTTTCGATGCTTTTGAAATTAATGCTGTTCATAATAGCAACTCCTTTTTATTTGTTTGATGATATCTTACACCAAACATAAATACAGAAACTTAGGGGGGAAAACAACATTCAGCAAGAGCGGTAACGGGAGCAGGGGAGATTAAAAACCGCTGCTCCCGTGGATTTTGTTTCATCTGTCGCCTTTTTTCATCTTATCCGTTAGCTTTTCGCCTATGTTTTCTATATCCGTAACAGTGTCAACGTTATAATCTTCCTTGCCGCGGTTAATGAATTCCTCATCTTCAGGGAAAACGAAATTCCTGCCAAAATCCGAAACAAGCAGAAGCTCTTTATTGATTCCGAATTTGTCTCCGTTGGATTTTAATTTCTGATAAAATTCTTGCTGGATATTTTTTCTGGCTTTTATTTCTACGATTTGTGAACGGAAGCCCTTAACTGCCACAAGGTCAAACTCCTGACTGGAAGCATATTCATTATTATCTTTTTTGTACTGGACTTCCAAGCCGGTTTTTACTTCATCAAAGTATCCGTTTTCTATTGTCTGATAATATGTGTAGAGCTCCAGCAACTGCCCTTCATTGCTCAACAGCTTTTTAATCTGAGAAGAAGCAAAGCAAAAGCTTATACTGTCACCTTCATCGGGACTATCCTCAGTGTGATTATCGAACTTTATTACGTATCCTTTCTGAACAAGATAATTGAAGGCTTTTTGTGCGTTTTCGAAATCTTCACTGTCTTTGAGCTCATCTTCGTACGATTTACCGTTGTTTTTGAGCTCGGCCCTTACCATATTCCAAGAGAAATTATTGACAACCAGAGAATCAAACACAATACGGAAGAATCTGCCGGTTGAAATCAGCTTTAACTTTGAATCGTCAATCAGGGCATACGGATTGCTGAAAAGCTTTAAAAACGCTTTTTTTACTTCTTCAGTTGACTTGAATGATATGGCAAGCATAGAGGAATTATGTTCACGGATGCTTGCATTATCAATCAGCTGTATTCTTGAGGACGATAAGAAGTCAAACAGTTTTTCTATGCTCGTTCTGCAGAAAGATGGCATAAACATAGCGGTAACTGCCGTTTTGTTTGAGTTGTTTTCCTTGATAACGATTTCTGCCAGGAGATTTTCTTTTTCTGATTTCTTTCTGATAGCAGCGCAAAGAGCCTTCCAGGCCTGTGTTTTTGAGGACCTCAGCTGAGATTTTTCATCAAAGTAGCAATGCTTCCAGATTTTTTCGTAATCACGGTGCAATTCGGGTTCCTGATAAACGCTCAGCTTGCCCTGAGAGAAGAACATATCTTCTACGTTAAGATGTACGTCGAAAGGAATATCCTTATACCAGATATAGGCATCATCATTGTCTTCGGTGCAGAAAGATTTTTTCATTGAATTGAATTCATAAGTCGGTATGGAGAGGTCTGCAAGTGAATAGATTATGCCGCTGATGAATCCGTTGTTTATCTCTATTGCTGAAAATCTGGAGGCGGATTTCTGGTTGGTTTCCAAAGTGTTCTTTATTCTTGAAGCCAGATTTTTCTGGTTTTTGATTTCAACAATATCAATACTGTAAATGCGGGGAGAAATATCCTTAAGCACCTTTTCGACCTCATCCTTTTTACCTGCTTCAATTATTCCTTGCGTTACTTTAACGTACAGAATAAGAGCAATTTTTGTCTGAAGGCTGTGACCGTCCATTACTTTAGTGATGTTTGCAAGGGTGTCCTTAACGGTTGAGAGGATTTTCTGACTGTCCTCAATGTCAATCAGATAAGTAACCATAGACGGATTGATTACAATTGAAGAGGCAACGTTGTCAAACCATCCGTTATTATCCTGAGTTTTAACAAAAGGAATGCACAGTCTTTCCGAAGTGCTGTAATTGAGGATGAACGGAATGTTATAAACCAGACGCTGGTCCTTGGATTTGTAATCAGTAAACGAACAGGCAATTCTGACTGGTTCAAATGTACTGACAATGCTGTCTAAACGTTTGTTGATATCTTTAACGTTAGGGAAATTTTCTGTTAAATACTTTTTGAAATTGTTTAAGTTACGTGTGATTGTTTCTTGCTGAATATCAGTTGCCGAGCGCTTGATGTTTTCGCCTTTTGTAGCGGAATCTATAATTGACGTCATTGTTCGCAATGAAATCATATACATATTAAATGCCGCAAGCGCTTCGGGAGAATCATACAGGTATCTTCTTATGACGGTTGCATCGTTTTCAACGGTTTCTCTGTTGAATTTTTTCGCCAATCCGAAGAAGTGTCTGTGAAGGAGGACGGACATCTTGTCAAGCGGATCAAGGCTTTTAAACTCGGAATTCTTTTCAATCTCAGCTTTGTCCCATTTGGAAAGGTTTTGCCAAGCCGGTTCATTCAAAGCCCAGTTCCCTTTAGACGGAACAATACACGTGTGCCTGCGATTGCGTGTATCTTTATTGGAGGTTGCAAGGTCTTTGTATTCCTTTTCGGGAATCAAAGAATAGGAAGAGCTGCAAATCATATTAACAACCCATCTGCGATGCTCAAACATAGTCAGTTCGTTAAGGGTGTCCTTCTGTTCCTTGGTTTTTTCCTCTTCCGATAAACCTGAGCCTATCTTGTTTCTGAATTGAAGAGAAAGCAATCTTGCTTTTTCTGTTCTTGCCTTTACGTCTCTTTCGGCAGTTACGTCCTTTAACTCGAGCTCGTTTTCATCTTTTTTGATGCTGTGTAATTTATACTTGATGGAGAGTGCGTTTGCAAATGAACCTGTGTAATTATAAAGCGCTCTGAACTTTCTGTACGATTTATTGATATCCACGTTAAGGCCGTCTCCCCAGAGAAGGTGACAGTTGAACGCCATTCTTGATAAGAATTTGTAATCCGCGTGATTTACCAGAGTGTTCTTTACAAAAACGGGATTGAGTTCAATGTTTTTGAGCAGGGCAGCTTGTGCCTCCTCGTCAAAGGCTGCGTCGAAGAGTCTGTATACTTCCCCTTTCTCTTGTAATTCCTTCTTTTTTGTTTCTTCGCTTGTCAAATCTTTGTAAGAAACGAAATTGATAATGGCTTTGTCGCTTAAAATAGAGTCCGATTTAGCCAGATCACTTGCGAGCTTTTTGTTTAAAAGTTCGTCTGTAAGGCTTATGAAAACATAACCGAACTTTCGGCTGTCATCCTTCAGAGTGTTTTTTAATATTTCCACATTATGCTTGGATTTGGCGGAAAAACTGTCACCAAAACGTGAATCAACGTCAATAAAGTCAATGCTGCCGTAACCGCCGCTGCCGTTAGTGCCGTATGAATCGTATTTCGGTTTTTCCCCGTTAACCGCAAAGAAGTTTTTTAACTCGGGGCGTGAATTCAGGTATCGTGCCTGATCGTTTTCCTTATCTTTTGAAACTACGGTAACGTTCAGGTAACAATTCTTTATCTGTGAAAGCTCAAAAGCTATATCAATAAACTTTTGGCCAAACACACCTGAACCCAAAACAAGAACGTTAAGCGTTCCGTCGCTGTCAACGTAATCATAAAGAGGATGGTCATAAAGAAGGCACTGCATACTGCTGACGGCACCGCCGTCAATTTTGCTGTCATAGTAATCTTCTTTATCAACAAGCTGAAGCGTTGCTTTGTTGTTTTTTCCTGCTTCGACGGCTGTATCAATTTCCAGTTTGATTTTTTTATCAGCCTCGGCTATGTCATTGATGAATTCGCCAACGCTTATATAATTCTTAATGCCGTGCTTATAATAATCGGATGCTGTTCTTGCCAAAGAACGCTTTAAAATATTTACGAGACAGTCGAACAAATCCGATTTGGCATTATATTCCGAATATTCGAAAAGCAATGAATGGCTTAATTCGGTATCTATTTCCGAGAATTTGGAAAGTTCATAAATACCTCTGGAATCAGAACCGACAATTATAGAGTTATACAAGGTTGCACCGAGAGAGTATATATCACTCATACAACCAACTGGAATATGATTGTAATTATTGAAAACGTCACCTGTCATTTCGGGAGCTCTGAAACCCGGTGTTCCGCCTGTTCGTGCAAGCGAATTTGACCTTGAATAAATTGTGTTTACGTCAAAAAGGGAAACGGAAATATTATCACCGGTATTTTTACCAAGGTTTTTTATTCCGAAGTTTGACGGCTTTATATCAAGGTGCAGCAGGTTTTCAAAGTGAAGGTTCTCAATTGCCATAGCGAGAGCCTGGATTGATTGCAAAACCGTATGAAGCTCATATGCCAGTGACAGGTTGAGATCTTCCTGAGGTGAATCAATTTCAGCTTTGATGCGCTTTTGCATTTCATTCAGGTGATCATCAAAGCTTTTTAAGATGTTGTCACCGGGGCTCCAGATATATATGGTATAATTATCGTTTTGGGTTTTGTTAGCGATACCTCTGTAAATACGTATGGGCGCAAAAAAGTTGATGTTGTTGTCGTTGGTTTTTTTGACGTCTGAGATCTTTTTATAGCACGAATAGAAATCGTTTTTTGCATTGATGAAATTGTTAAGCGTCGATTCCTCCGAAAAAAGTTGCTTTGCCATATTGCCGGCATCAATATCGTATCTCTTAAGATTATATGACAGAGAGGAGTCGTGTTCAGAATCAACCGGGTAAAATTCTTTAAGAATTCCCGCCTCAGACATATCAGAGTTTTCAAAAGAGCGGACAGCTTTATAGCATATGCAACTGCCGCCGGCATGTAAAACACCCTCTATTTCAAAATCGTCCAAAACATCTTGAGCTTCGGACTCTCTTTCCCTGAGCTTTATGCTTCCCGTAAGAGGCTCTCTGCCTTTTAATTCATTTTCAAGATCCTGACCCTTTAAAATTTCCGCCATTTCAAGCTCCTTTCGGTATGTCCATCATTACAATGCTGCAATCGTCCATACACTGTTGATTTTCCAGAAAACTGATAATATTTTCATCTTTTACGGCGAGCTCTGCTTCGTCCGATAATGCTCCGCAGGAATAAAATGTTTTCCACGCGCCGTCTGTTGCGAGAAGATAACGGACGTTTTCGGCATTTGGAATAACGTTTATTTCCGTTACATCTGCAACACCTTTGGTTGTGGTGGTGTAAGTTTTTGAATTGTCAAACACTTTTGGTGTGCAGGCAAGTGATAGGTTACCTTGCGAAATCGTATAAACCAGGCTGTCTCCTATAATAAAAGTCATAATTTTGCCGTTGATTTTATTGTAGCAAACAAAGCTTAAAGTTGAAGAATATGATTCAACAGAGCTGTTGTTGGCATTTGCTTCGGCAAGTAGTTTTGTATATACGTAATCCGAAAGCAGACCTGCGATTTTCTTTTTTTCGGCAGCAAAAAAGTATTCCGTTTCGTTAAGCATAATATCGCTTACCGCTTTGCAGGCTATTTCTGCGCCGCGTTTGCTGTTGGCGCAGGAAGAAACGCCGTCGGCAATTACAATAATCTTGGCCGTAACACTTTCCGCTTTGTAAACGGCATCCTGATTATCAATGCCGTTAATTATGTGGTATTCACCTGTTTTTTGATAAATTGTTTTTGTTTGTTTTATTTACTTCAATCTCCTTTTTTAGATTTAATTTTTCGTATTGCATTTTTATAGTTTTCAATCACTTTATCTCCGGGGTATTCAAAGAATTGTTTGTAGTTATCACGGTATGCCATAAAGATTAAACATACGTCGAAAACATTCTTGGAATTTACGGTTTGGTATCCTGCCTCTTTCAGAAGGACGTCTGCTCCCTCAAAACGGACTTCTTTGAGTTCTCCGATTTCATCCAAATCAGACTTTTCGTTATATATGAAAATTTTTCCGTTACAGAAATCTTCGTAGAAATCAGAGAAGTTATGCACCATAGCGTAGTTACCCAAAATCCGCTGATGCCAGTTTAAAAGAACGTATTCAATGTAACACAACGAAAGCAGTGTGGCGCGGCTGGGTTTTACGCCTTCTTCTTTCTTTATGATTTTCCAGGTCTCTGCGATTCGTTTTTCCACCCTTATCAGAAGCGCTTTCAGTTCTTTATTGGCATCTCCACATTTGTCACTCAAAGAATAAAAACTGTGCGTGAAAGAGTTCTGCAGGTTGACACCTGTACCGGCAAGCCAATTCAAGACATCCTCTTCAAAATCCTCTACTTCTCTTTCATCCTTTTTTTTAATGAACTTAAGATAATTTTGCTTGCATGTGTTGTTGTAAGCCGAACAATCCGGATAATTGCCGCCGTCTTTTCTCGGGCAATTGTTGCATCTGTTTTGATTCAGATAATACTGTTCTTTATAGAAATCAAACATCTCGTTTCGCTCAAGCGTAGAGATATAAGGCGGAGATAACGTGAATTTAATTGAATCGAGTTGAAGATCAAGCACATCCTTGTCAAAAAGAAGAGACATAATGGATTCGTTATGCTTTTTTATATTTTGCTCTATTATGTTTTCGCATATTTTTTTTGCATTTCTTGCCTCGTTTAAAATATTGACGTTGGCTTGATTTGATTTACACGAATAATTTTCAGTTAAAAGCTCTTCAATACCTGATTGGCTTAAACTGATAAATCCGTCAAGAACGTCGGCATATTTTTGGGTAGAAGCAAGCTCTTTTTTCTTTTCTGCCTCCGCCTCGATTTTCCCTTTTTCCGAGCCTTTAGATTTGCAGTGGCTGATAACGTCATAAGCCATTTTAAGTTTTTCATGAGGAGTGCCTTTTTGGTTAAGGCTCCACAGGAAAGCTACTTCTGCAAAGTTTTTGCGGTTAATACCGTATCCGTCTATCATTGAACCCGCCGAGCTTTTTGAATCCAGTCCCGATATTTTTGAGATGTTATTTACAATATTATCTGCATAATAATCATAAAACAGATTCTTCTGAATATCCGTTATTTTTCGGGGATCTTCTTTATCATTAAGGTTGTGTGTGTCTGAATCTGTATGGTATGAGTATTCCGTATATCCTGATGACGTCATATCAAAAGCAATCGCGAAAACGTAGAGATATTCACGTGTTTTGCCTTTGTTGCTGAATTTTGCATTCGCCAGGTCATCAACAACTTGCAGAAGAGAGTAATCATGAAAATTCAACACGGTGCGGTTTTTGTCGTACAAATCGCCGCCTTTTTTTGTGGAATCGTTAAAAGTGGATTTTTTGACTGTACAGTTTTTGACAAGATCGTCCAGTTCGGCATAAATTTTTCTGTAAAAATACATTATTATACTGTTTATGCTTGTTATCTGCATATCAGGATTATATGCGGCAAAACACTCTGCTAACGTAGCGGCTGTTCCGTTTTTTGCAGCTTCAGAACGCAGGTCATCCTCATTTGTTTCCTTGCGGAGAATTTTGTAAAAATCAGCGCATAACTCCGGAGTCATTTCAATTTTATCAAAAGCTTTAAAACAATCTGTCTTTACAGGAATCCGGCCATTCTTGAAGCACTCAGCGAGTGTTTCGGCCGTCCCTTTTTTTGCCTTCAGAGTTAAAAATTCAGGTTTAACAACGCGGCATAAAACGTTACACAAATCTGCAGTTACACCAATTTCCACAGGCCCTTTGAACCAGTCGGCATTTATGTCATAGTGAAACTCTTTAAAACAGTCAGAAAGAACTTTTGCTGCTTCAAGGACACTTTTTTCTGCCAACTTATCTTCAACGATGATTTTTTTCATCAACTCTAAAGCTGATGGAGTCATATGAATAAAAGGAGCCTTATGCTTTATGATGCCCTGAATTTTATCAAACGTATTTAAAAAACCTTCCGTAACTTTCCTCCTGTGCCAAGAAGGAGTCTGGCCAAGACAATAAGAAAAAATACCGTCGTCAATTAACGCGTAGTTGTCCTCGTATTTTTCTTTAACAACAGCTTTTATATCTTTAACGTCAAACAAATTTACGCCCTTAAACCAATCAAACTGTCTTATAAAATGTTTTAAGATTAAAACTCTGGTGGGTTCATTCAAATCATATTTGTAAACGTTTTTATCGTCATTTTTTTTGTTGAATTCGGAAAGCAGCCTTTTTACGGTTCGGCTGATATAATCAGATGAGGATTTGTATTCGCAAAATTTTGCGTTCAATTTTTCCAGAAACAAATCGTCTAATTCATCTGTTCCCTTTAAATTTTCAACATATTTTTTGTATACAGTTATTTGCTCGGAGTTTTTATCCTTGTTTTTGAAATCCTCCAGCAAAGGGACTGCGGTTAAATAGCCGCCGGCAATTTCCGTGTGATGGTCATTAATGTAAGTACTGTCGTTTTCTAAAATTTTAAGAAGTTTTACCTGTTCGTCGGCAATAGCACTTCTGGTTGAGTCGTTTTTATTTAAGTTTGTCATATTGTCAATAATTTCTTCTGCTTCCTCTTTCAAAGGAATGCGGAAGAAACTGTCCAATGAATTTTTAACGTTGCCTAAAATATCTGTAAAAGCGGTGGATGAAAATTCTGACATATTAACAACTCCTTAATTTTCGTCCCTATTTTTGTCCGTCAAATCTGTCTGCTCCAAAATAGTAGCATTAAGTTTTTTGGGGGAAAAATAGGGGATGTTTTACATCATCGGTTGAACACCGAAGATACATTAATTAAATTATATAAGAAAAAGCCTTGGATTTCAACAAATTTTGTTACTTTTAGTTATGTTGCTGTTTCTCCCCCTTAATTTGTTCTTTACAGGCAGTTGGATAATAAAGCTACAAAATTAAGGAGGCGCTTTGCTATGAAAGAATTAGTTTTTGAAGAAACCAATCTCAACCCCACAGGAGAAAGAAAAAACTCCGCTGTATATACTGCGATAAATGCGGTTGCAATAGCTACCGATACCGATTGGCGCGAGATTGTGAAGAGGCTGGTAGAACAGGCGCATATACGTTCATATATGCCGCATCATCCGACATGTATAACTGATATGATAAGGTCATACGGATTTAAAAAAATTACTGCGGCTGAGTTTGACAGTGACTCCGGCGAGAGGGCAGCCGATACAGGTGAAATCAAAAAATACATTATTAAAATAAGACACGAGGAATATCTGGCGATAGTTCCTGACGAAGACGGTTCGTACACGGTAAAGGGTATTAAGGGCTTCAATCCGCTGCTTCTGCAAAGATTAATTGAAGAGATCTGGGAGCTTTATCCCGGAACCGACAACAGAACGGGGATTTACAGAGAGGTATCCGAACGTTCAATGCCTAAAGACCAAAAAAGCCTTCATTCTAAGAATATTAATCCTAAGGGCAGGTTTATAGGCGATTGTTCGGTCAGGGCACTGGGTGCCGCTTATCCGGACTGCTCCTGGGATGAGGCTATGGACTATCTTGCTCAGGCTTCTGACTATTGCACTGCGTTTTTAAATACTTTCTCCAATATTAATCTCACTTTGATAAAGCTCGGCTTTGAACGTCACAATCCGATTAAAATGAACAACAAAAGGCTTACGGGAAAAGAGTTTTGCGAGCTTATGTCTCACACTTATTTTAAAGGAGAAAGGATTTTTGCTTACGTAGGTTCAGGGCATTGTGCCGCGATTTTACCCGTCAGGCAAGAAGACGGCACTTACACATACAGTATTCAGGATACGTGGGACTGTACGTCAAGAAAAATAGGCGAGTACTGGACATACATAAAGGAAGAGAGTGTTGACACCCCCGCTCTGACATTTGATGCACTTAAAACGGGCGAGAAAATTGAGCATCCTCAGTTCGGAGAGGGAACGATTGTAAAAATCAACGCGTTTGGCAACTCAAACATTTTGGAAGTGGAGTTCAGTGGATACGGAATTAAAAAGATATCCGAGGCCTGGCTTCAGAAGAATAAAGTTGAATAAGGTGACAGCGAAATATTTTGTTGTTAGTTTTAAAAGGTGGGAGATGATGTATTGTTTTTGCGCCTTGGTGCAGCAAAACACTTTTTGCTCTGTTGCAATAATCACGCGCGTATGTTAAAATTAAAATATACCGTGTTAATGGGGTGATAATATGAAATGTCCTAATTGCGGCGGAGAAATCGGCAGGTTTGAACTTGCACCGGAGTGTAAGCACTGTGGGGTGAATATTTTTTACAGTCAGCAGGAGCGCCTGCTGGCGGAGGATGCAAAAAAATGTGAGCTCGAATTTGCGTCCTTCAGGATTCTTGCCACAAAGCTTAAATCCGCATTTATCGGCGGACCCGTTCAGATTCTGCGGATTGTTGCAATGGTAATGGCGATAGGGTTTATTTTTATACCGTTTGCAACGGTTGAGGCGGTGATGCCGCTGTTTTCTTCAAAAATCAGCTTCGGTGCATTCGGTGCATACCAGGCTTTCTCAGGCGGAGAGCTTGAGGTTATGCTTAACCTGAGAGAATACGTGCCTGATGCTTTTGCCGCCTCGGCGGCGATGTGCGCGTTGTTCGTGCTTATTTTCCTTATGGGATTGGGCGTATTTGTGCTTCTGGTTTTATCGTTTGTAAATATGAAAAAAACCGCAAAGGCAAGCTGTGCGTTTGCGGCGGTCGGATTTGCGCTGTGCATAGGTGCGGCAGGGCTCGGCATTGCTTTGCCCCGTATAGTTGAGGGCTCGTTTATAAGTGCGCGTCCGGGCGCGGGAGCTTTTGCGTGCGCGGCGGTATTTGTATTTATTTTTGTTCTCAACCTTCTTGTTGTGAAAAAGAACATAATGCCTGTTGTAAGCGAAACAGACCTTGAACGCGTGGCAATACGTAAAAAGGTTAAGGCGGGCGAAATCAAGCTTGAGGATTTGCCGTTGCCTGTTCTCGAATCGGAAGAGGAGAGGAAAAAACGGCTTGAAAAAGAGTCTGCTTCCAGACAGCTTGCAGAAAAAGCGAGAGGCGGTGAGCATAATGGCTGATAAAAATAAGGGCAGAAAAATGCAGTATCTGATGTTTGGTCTTTGCAGCCTTATTGCTCTTGCAGTGTGCTTTGCGGTGCTTGTGGTCACTGTACGTTCGGTGGATGCCAATAATTCGAGTGTTGTTGAGTATGATACTGAGAGCAAAACCGAAATTACGGGCGAAACCGCAGCCCTTGCGCAATATCTGAAGAATCTTACTGAAAAAACGCAGAACAACCGTTTCATCAAGGTTAATTCATATACAGACGTAAGCGTGGATGATTCCACCGTAGCTGTTTATGATTTACAGGGGAACGAACTGCAAAAAGATAAAAGCCTCCTGATATACGCAAAGAACAAGATGATGTCCGCCGTTGACGGATACTACGGTGAGGATTATACGGGCATTTTCGGCACGGTTTATCAGGATATGCCGTTGGTTGACCTCGGTGTGCAGAGTATTGTTGACAGCCGTTTTTCCGTAGGTCAGGCTGATGAGCAGGGCAATCCCGTGTATGACAATAACAGCGGTGAGCTTATCGACGGCGATTATTATTTTATAAATCTTAATATTGACCCTGCCGCCGCAGAGGCCCGGAAGCTTTTTTCACTTAATGAAAAAGAAACGGTAAGCAAGCTTTTTGCTGACGGTGTTGCTCAGGTCTGCACTGTGGAAGACGCGGAGCTTGCGGTTAAAAATCTTGTTATAAGCGCTAAAATAAACAGACTTACGGACGAGCTTGAATACGTAACCTTTGAAAAGGTTTACACCGTAAAAGCAGACGTAACGTTTATAAATGAGCTTGAGGTTTTCGGCGCGCGTCACGTGGGGTTTGAATACAAGGCGTCAGAAAGATTTGAATACCGCTATGCCGGCATCAGGTTTTCAGAGCATTCCGTTACCGTTGAGCCTGACGGCGAGGTTGCGCTTTCCGTAAACGCCGTTATTGAGAATGACAGTGAGTATTCCGTTTCTTTCTCATCGTCCGATACGTCGGTTGCAACGGTGGACGAAATGGGTTACGTAAAAGGAATTGCACAAAGCGACAATCCCGTTACCGTTACCGTAACGCTCAGGTATCTTGATGAAGTGTTTGAGGATACCTGCACCGTAAGCGTAACGAAAGCGGAAAATATAATTGCAGGATAAGGAGGTGCTCACTTTGGCTCAGAATAACGAAAAAAACGTGCAGGAAAGCGGCGAAGTTTCATACTACAAAGGGCGCAACTACGTGGGCATCAAGGAAACTGCCTCCTACCTGTTCAACGACTGGTCAAATTCATTCAACATAAACTCTTTTTCAGAGCGATATATCTGGGACGTTGTAAACATTGATTTTACCGTAAGTGCGGTTATGAATCTTGCAACAACCGCGTGGGATATAGTGAACGATACTTTTATTTCCGTTATCGTTGATTCTACCCGTACAAGAATAGGAAAATTCAGACCGTTTCTCGTAGGCCTGCAGCTTCCGCTGACGATAATCGGAATCTTCACCTGGCTGTTGCCGCTGTTCTTCTCAGGCACTGACGGCACAAATCTGCCGAAGCTTATTTATTATTACTTTTTCCTTATAATCAACGAAACCGCAGGCACTTTTACAAACGTTGCCAAAAGCGGATATATGTCAACCATTACGCCGAATCCGTCGGAGCGTATAAGGCTTATAACTCTTGCCGAATTGCTGACCGGATTTATGGGCGAGGATTTGCCGCGCTACATAATGGGCGTGCTTATTGACCTTGTAAACAATAAGGTCGTAAGCTGGAAGCTCAGCTCCGTATTTATGATAATGGGCGGCGGAACGGCTCTTATTTCATCGCTTTGTACTTTCTGGTTCTTCATTCAGTCTAAGGAAAGAGTTCCGCAGTCGCTTGAAAAGCCTAAGGTAAAAGAGGGTATGAGGGCTATCGTCACAAACTATCCCGTTTTGCTGATGTGTCTGTCAGAATTCCTCGGCAATTTCTCAATAAGCAAGAGCGAAACAAACTATTTCATTGACGTTCTGGGCAGTTATTCGCTTATAACAATTCTGAATATCCCCTCAAGCCTCAACGGCAGCATAAGCTACGGTCTTGTTGAGCCGCTCAGGAAGCGTTTTTCATCAAAATCGCTGTGGATATTCAACGATATTTATAACAGTGTTCTTTCAACGGCAGTTTTCCTCTTCGGTATGACCAAAAAGAAAACTATGTTCTATCAGACCGTGCCGATGTGTATTGCGTTCGGTATGAAAGAGTGGTTTGCAAAATGGTCGTGGGGTATTTCAAAGGTTATCACGGCGGATTTGTGGAATGAAGCTATGGATTACTGTGAGTGGAAAAACGGTTACAGAATGGAGGCCACAACGGGCGTTGCAAAGGGTCTTATCCTCAAGATGCAGAGCGCTGTGCTTGGCTCCGTTACAAGCCTTATAATGAAAAAAATCGGATACGTTCAGGGTCTTGAAATCGGCACTCAGAATGACAGAACGAAGTTCTGGGAGTTTGCGCTTTGCACCATAGTGCCCACCCTTACGGGCATACTGCGCATAGTGCCCAAGTTCCTCTGGCCCATCTCCCGTCAGAAGCGTGAGTGGATGTATGAGGAGCTTGCAGAGCGCCGTCAGCTCAACGTTATCGGATATGCAGAGAATTTTAAAGAAGGATAATCATACTCCGGAGAACCGGCTGAAAAGAAACATAAATTAAAAAGCTGAAGCTTTACACAATAATAAAATTGGCTTGTGCGGGGGGTTCCCGTACAAGCCAATTATCATTTATATTTGTTACTTTTGCTTAGTGAGCCGGTTCTTTTAATAGATTACAGCTTCATTGCAACGTCCCATGCGCCCCAGATAACGGTGCGGAGATTGCCGACCTTAGCTGCGTCACCGATAACGTGAACGTGCTTGCTCTTGGGAG
This sequence comes from Acutalibacteraceae bacterium, assembly GCA_045592385.1. Taxonomy (GTDB): domain Bacteria; phylum Bacillota; class Clostridia; order Oscillospirales; family Acutalibacteraceae; genus CAG-177. The sequence continues at coordinate 2,625 of JAZNUP010000048.1, read as the reverse complement.
CGAGGGGAGTGGGATTGTAGCCTACTGACATAATAACCGAATCAGCAGGGATATCAAAGGTCTTGCCGTCCTTGCCCTTAACGGTTACGCTGCCGTTGCCGATTTCGCAAAGTGCAGTTTCAAGATAAACGGGAACCTTGTTGGTCTTGAAGAAGTCTCTGAGATAGCTGGTGTTTGCAAGAGCAACACCGGGAGTTGTAACAAGGTCATCCTGCATTTCAACGATTGTGGGCTTTTTGCCGTTGAGGTAAAGCTCGTAAGCGATTTCGCAGCCGGTGAGACCACCGCCGATAACTGTTACGTTTTCGCCAACCTCTGCCTTGCCGAGGAGGAAATCAACTGCTTCAATAGCAGTGTCAGCGCCCTTAACGGGGATTTTCTTTGCCTTTGAGCCGGTTGCAACGATAACTTCGTCAGCGCCGAGGGAAGCTATATCCTTAACCTCTGTGTTCATCTTAACTTCGATGGGATGCTTTGCAACTTCGCGGATATACCAGGCGATAAGGTCACGGTCCTTTTCCTTGAAGGAGGGAGCTGCAGCTGCGATGAATACGCCGCCGAGCTTGTCACTCTTCTCGTAAAGGGTTACCTTGTGGCCGCGCTTTGCGCATACGATTGCTGCTTCCATACCGCCGATGCCGCCGCCGATAACAGCAATCTTCTTTGCCTTCTTGGCAGGCTTGATGCTGTACTTCTTGGACTGCATGGTTTCGGGGTTGAGAGCGCAGCGTGCAAGACCCATTGTGTCAAGGAGGTCCTGAGTGTTTGCGTGGCCCTTGGAGGATGAGAAGTTGAAGCAGCCGCTGTGGCAGCAGATGCAGGGCTTGATATCCTCAATTCTGTCTTCGATAAGCTTGGTGATCCACTCGGGGTCGGTGAGGAACTGGCGTGCAACACCAACACCGTCAATCTTGCCTTCAGCAACAGCCTTGGCACCGACGTCGGGCTCCATACGGCCTGCGCAGACAACGGGGATATCAACAAACTTCTTGATGTGAGCAACGTCTTCAAGGTTGCAGTTCTGAGGCATATACATGGGAGGATGAGCCCAGTACCAGGAGTCGTATGTACCGTTATCGGCGTTGAGCATATCGTAGCCCATATCCTGAAGATACTTGGCAGCCTTTTCGGATTCAGCCATATTACGGCCGACTTCCTTATAATCCTCGCCGGGCATTGCGCCTTCGCAGAAGCCCTTCATCTTGGATTCAACGGAATAACGAAGGGAAACGGGATAATCCTCGCCGCAGGATGCCTTGATAGCCTTTACAACTTCAGCAGCAAAGCGGTATCTGTTCTCAAAGCTTCCGCCGTATTCGTCGGTACGCTTGTTGAAGAATTCGATTGCAAACTGGTCAAGAAGGTAGCCTTCGTGAACAGCGTGAACCTCAACACCGTCAACGCCTGCGTCACGGCAGAGCTTTGCGGTCTTTGCAAACGCTTCAATGATTTCGTGAATCTGCTCAACAGTCATTTCGGGGCAGATGATATCGTGAGCCCAGCGTGAGGGCTGGGGGCTGGGGGAAGCGAGCTCGTGTGAAGTGTCAAGAATGGGCTTTACAAGAGCACGTGTGAATTTATTCTTGTGGAGGGGAGCAACAAGCTCGGTGATAGCCCATGAACGGCCCATACCTGCTGTAAGCTGAACGAAAAGCTTTGCTCCTGTCTTATGGATTTCATCCATAAACTCTTTGAGTTCTTCAAACATCTTGGGATTCTGCCAGAGCCATTTGCCCCAGAAAGTGTCACGCAAAGGTGCGATACCGGGGATGATAAGACCTACGTTGTTTTTTGCTCTCTCAAGGAAAAGCTTTGCCGCTTCTTTATCAAAGTGGCAGCCGCCGAGTTCAAACCAACCGAAAAGCGATGTACCGCCCATAGGGCACATAACTATTCTGTTCTTGATTTCAACATTACCGATTTTCCAGGGGGTAAACAACGCTTCGTACTGTTGATTCATTAAAAACACACCCTTCTCAAAATTTTATCAACATAAACGTTCCATTATATAATAAAATAATCGGATTGCAATGTCAAGCCGATTTGTAATCTTGATTTCATTAATAATTTTTTGTTGTGAATTTATTGATTTTTAATTTCAAGCGTGTTATAATTAATCAATTTTTAAATCTTACGGATTTTCAACTTTTAAGGAGGTAATTTTATGCAGCAGGATGTTATTCTTGTTATCGATCTCGGCAGTGAGGAAAACCCTAAAATCGCCCGTGAAATCCGTGCGCTCGGAGTTTACAGCGAAATTCATCCTCACGATATAACGGCAAAAGAGCTTTCTCAGATTCCCAACATTCGCGGTATCATCCTCAACGGTGGCAAAAACCGTGTTGTAAACGGCGTTGAAATCGACGCTTCGGATGATCTTTATAACGCAGGCGTTCCCGTACTTGCTGTTGACCACAAGGCAAAAAGCGGCGAATGCATCAGCGCATGGCCTGTTGACGGTGATGAGCGTGAAGCTGTTCTTTCCTCCTTTGTTTTTGATAAGTGCTCAAGCGCAAAAACCTGGAACACCCAGAATTTCATTGACGATCAGGTAGAACGCATCCGCAAGCAGGTTGGCGACGGCAAAGTTCTCCTTGCTCTTTCGGGCGGTGTTGACTCTTCCGT
>JAZNUP010000047.1:0-5569 GCA_045592385.1 Acutalibacteraceae bacterium | reverse complement strand
ATGGTTATTTATGGGCATTTTGGCACAAAACGGAGGTTATGCTATGAAAAACGCACTTAAAAGGGCAATTTCAGTTCTGCTGGCGGCGGTAATGCTTTTCGGCACTTCGCCGCTTGCAGGCTTTGTGGGTCTTGATTTACCCGAGCTCAATTTTCTGAGCACAGAAGCCGAGGCGGCAGGCGAAGAATGTACGCATCCCGAAGACAAGCTGACTTGGGAAACTTACGCTGCTCCCTCCTGCGTTCCCGGTATTGACTTTGCAGTTTGCGGAGCCTGCGGGGCAAGCGGAAAATCTGAGCGTGAGATTCTTTGCGACAGTTCTACCTATCCCGAATCTGCGCACGGTTACGCAAACAACACAAACCACACCTGGCGCTTCGGCTATGAAGGTGCGAATAAGCTTGTGCTGAAGTTTTCAAGCTCAACAAGAACGGAAAGCGGTTACGACCATATCTATATTTACGATGCAAGCGGCGCTCAGGTGGGCAAATACAGCGGCGCTCAGCTTTCGGGCAAAGAGCTTGAGCTTGAAGGCAGCAGCTTTAAGATAGCTCTTACTTCGGACGGCTCATCTGTTTATTACGGATTCAAGTTTGATTCAATTACTGCAAAAGTCTTTGACGGTGAGGATCCGGCCCTTACAAGGGAAACTGCCGCAACGGGCATTCATAATATCCCTTCATCCGGCGGCAAGTGCTTTGATTGCGGTGCTGACGGCGGCACCTGCGGTACAAATCTTAAATGGTTATTTGATGAAGCAACAGGCGAGCTTGCCATCAGCGGTACGGGCGCAATGAAAGATTATTACAAAACCAAAACAAACGGAAGCTATGTTACAGCCGCGCCTTGGCAGAAGTACACTTCATCCATAAAATCAGTAACGATTTCTGACGGAGTAACAAGTATAGGCAAATATGCGTTTTACAACTGCGGCGGCTTTACAAGCATAACAATTCCTGCGAGTGTAACAAGCATAGGCGAGGATGCGTTTTACTACTGCGGGGTCCTCGAAGACGTTTATTACACAGGCGACGTTGCAGGCTGGTGTGCTATAGAATTCAAGGAATCATCAGTAAGCTATAATTCAGGCTCCAACCCGATGGATCAAGCAGAAAACCTTTATATCAACGGGTCTTTGCTTGAGGGCAACCTTGTAATCCCTGAGGGTGTAACAAGCATAGGCGATTATGCGTTTTCTGACTGTAACAGTCTTACAAGCATAACAATCCCCGCGAGTGTAACAAGTATAGGCGATAATGCGTTTTCCTATTGCGACAGCCTTGCAAGCGTAACAATCGGCAACGGTTTAACAAGCATAGGCGATTATGCGTTTTACTGTTGCTACAACCTTACAAGCGTAACGATTCCTGACAGAGTAATAAGCATAGGCGATTCTGCGTTTTCCGGTTGTAACGGTCTTGTAAGCGTGACAATCGGCAACGGCGTAACAACAATAGGCTCTTCTGCGTTTGCCTATTGCACAAGCCTTAAAAACGCATACTATAGAGGAACGGCTGAGCAGTGGGCAAGAGTTTCTGTAGAAGATTACTACAACGACAGCTTAACCGAAAATATTATTTGTGAGTGCGATTCCGCTAAGCCCTATTACGGCGGCAAGTGCGGCGAAAATCTTACCTGGAAAATTTACGTCGGCAGCACGGAGCTCATAATCAGCGGCACGGGTGCAATGACAAATTATGAAGACACCTACAAAAACGGAACCTACGTTACAACCGCACCCTGGGAAACATATGCTTCATCCATAAAATCAGTAACAATTTCTGACGGAGTAACAAGCATAGGCTCTTATGCGTTTTACAATTGTGATGGCTTTACAAGCATAACAATCGGCAAAGGCTTAACAACCATAGGCTCTGATGCGTTTTACGGTTGTGACAGCCTTGAAAACGTTTATTACACAGGTGACGTTGCAGGCTGGTGTGCAATAGATTTCTATGGTTTAACATCCAACCCGATGTATTATGCAGAAAATCTTTACATCAACGGGTCTTTGCTTGAGGGCGACCTTGTAATCCCTGAGGATGTAACAAGCATCGGCTATGCTGCGTTTTACAATTGCACAAGCCTTGCAAGCGTAACAATTCCTGACGGTGTAACAAGCATAAGCTATAAAGCGTTTTACAATTGCACAAGCCTTGCAAGCGTAACAATCGGCAACGGCGTAACAACCATAGGCTCTCATGCGTTTTCCGGTTGCACAAGCCTTGCAAGCGTAACAATTCCTGACAGTGTAACAAGCATTGGCTCTTCTGCGTTTTCCGGATGCACAAGCCTTACAAGCGTAACAATCGGCGATAGTGTAACAAGCATAGGCTCTTTTACGTTTAACTCCTGCACAAGTCTTACAAGCGTAACAATCCCCGTCAGCGTAACAACCATAGAAAATTATGCGTTTTACTTATGCAAAAGCCTTACGAACGCATACTATAAGGGAACACCTGAGCAGTGGGCAGGTGTTTCTGTCGGTTCCGATAACGGCAGCTTAACCGGAAGCCTTATTTACGAGTGTGATTCTGATAAGCCCTATTACGGCGGCAAGTGCGGCGAAAATCTTACATGGAAAATATGTGTCGGCAGTACGGAGCTTATCATTAGCGGCACGGGCGCAATGGCAGTCTGGAGTTCCTCCTCGTACGTTCCCTGGTACAGCCGCCATTCATCAATAGAATCGGTAACAATTTCTGACGGCGTAACAAGTATAGGCAATTATGCGTTTTCCGGTTGCAACGGTCTTACAAGCGTAACAATCCCTGAAAGTGTAACAAGCATAGGTTATGATGCGTTTTACGGTTGCAAAAGACTTGAAAAAGCTTATTACACAGGCGATGTTGCGGGCTGGTGTGCAACAGAATTTGGCGATTCGGGGTCCAACCCTGCACTTTATGAAAAAAATCTTTATATTAACGGGTCTTTGCTTGAGGGCGACCTTGTAATTCCTGACGGAGTAACAAGTATAGGCAAATATGCGTTTTATAATTGTAACGGTCTTACAAGCGTAACAATTCCCGACAGTGTAACAAGCATAGGCGGCAGTGCGTTTTACAATTGCACAAGCCTTGAAGAGATTACAATCCCCGTCAGCGCAACAAGCATAGGCAATTCTGCGTTCTATGACTGCATAAGCCTTGAAAACGCATACTACAAGGGAACACCTGAGCAGTGGGCAGGAGTTTCTGTCGGTTCCGATAACGGCAGCTTAACCGGAAGCCTTGTTTTTGAGTGTGATTCCGATAAGCCCTATTACGGCGGCAAGTGCGGTGAAAATCTTACCTGGAAAATGCACGTTGGCAGCACGGAGCTTATCATCAGCGGCACGGGCGCGATGACAGAATGGAGCAACTCCTCATACGTTCCCTGGTACAACCGCCGTTCTTCCATAAAATCGGTAACAATCCCTGAGAGTGTAACAACCATAGGCGGTTACGCGTTTAGCGGTTGCGACGGTTTTACAAGCGTAACAATCCCTGCGAGGGTAACAAGCATAGGTTATGATGCTTTTTACGGTTGCACAAGCCTTGAAAATGTTTATTACACAGGTGACGTTGCGGGCTGGTGTGCAATAGATTTCGATGATTGTTATTCAAACCCGATGTATTATGCAGAAAACCTTTATATCAACGGGGCTTTGGTTAAAGACCTTGTAATCCCTGAGGGTGTAACAACCATAGGCAATTATGCGTTTAGCTATTGCGACAGCCTTACAAGCGTAACAATCCCTGAGGGCGTAACAACCATAGGCTTTTCTGCGTTTTCCGGTTGCAACAGCCTTGTAAGCGTAAGAATCCCCGTCAGCGTAACAAGTATAGGCAATTATGCGTTTTCTGATTGCGACAGCCTTGCGAAAGCGTACTATAAGGAAACGGTTGAGCAGTGGGCAAAAGTTTCCGTCGGCACCAATAACGGCAGCCTGACAAGAAGCCTTATTTACGAGTGTGATTCCGATAAGCCCTATTACGGCGGCATATGCGGCGAAAACCTCACATGGAGAATATACGTCGGCAGCACGGAGCTCATAATCAGCGGTACGGGCGAGATGAACCATTACGGCGAAGAGAAATCAAACTCAACGTATATAGATACGACACCCTGGTATAGGCACCGTTCTTCCGTAAAAACGGTAACAATTTCCGACGGTGTAACAAGCATAGGCAATTTTGCGTTTTATGATTTTGAAAATCTTATAAAAGCAACAATCGGCAGCAGTGTTACAAACATCGGTATCGGCGCGTTTTACTGTTGCCCCAACCTCAAAACCGCAACAATTCCCGACGGTGTAACAACCGTAGGCAACCGAGCCTTCAGCGGATGCACAAGTCTGGCGGTTATCGCAATCCCTGACAGCGTGACAAGCATAGGCAATTCTGCGTTTTACGGTTGCAGAAATGCTGACAAAATAACAATCGGCAAAGGTGTAACAAGCATTGGAAGTAGTGCGTTTTCAGGCTGCTACGGCGTAAAAAGCATAACGGTTGATGCCGCCAACACGGCTTACGTGAGCGATAACAACGGTGTTCTTTTCAACAAGGACAAAACCGTGCTCTTAAAGTATCCTATGGGAAGCTCAACAAAAAGCTATAATATTCCCAACGGCGTAAAAACCATAGCCGCCGATGCGTTCGCGGGCGCTGCGGATTCCACCATCAACACCTATAGCCTTACCTATATTACGATTCCCAACAGCGTAACAACCATTGAGGATGACGCTTTCTATTGCTGCCGCGATCTTGCTCTGCTTGATATTCCCGACAGTGTAACAACCATAGGCGATTCTGCTTTCTTTGCCTGCACCAGACTTTCAGAGATTAAAATCGGCAGCGGTGTAAAGGAACTCGGTGATTATGCGTTTGCAGGCAATCTTCTTCTTGTAAACGTAATCATCAAGGAAGGAATAACAACTCTTGAGCCGAATACGTTCTATCTGTGCGCGGCGCTGAAAAACGTATCAATTCCCAGAAGCGTTGACCTCATAAAGGCAAGTGCGTTTAACGATTGCAACAATATCAAAAACGTTTATTACGCAGGCTCAAAATCCGAATGGGAGCAGGTTGTGGTAGGCGGAGATAACGGAAGCTTTTCATCGGCGAAAATGCATTATAATTCCATAGGCTCTTCCTTAAGCGGCGGCTCAACGGAAGTACCTGACAATACTCCCACTTACGATTCATCCGTTACTGATGCCGCTCTTGTTGCGGAGCCTTCACAGGCAAAAATCAGCTACGGCGATTCAATCGTTCTTCACGTTGACTCTGCAAAGATTCCCGAGGGCGGAAAAGTTCAGTGGTACCTGAGCAACGGCAATTTCAGCCACACCGTATCATCAGACGGCACCACCTGCACAATCACCCCCGCAAAGAGCGGCGATACAACCGTTACCGCTATCGTTTACGATGCCGAGGGCAACGTTGTTTCAGCCGATAAGCAGGCAATGACCTCAAAGGCAGGCTTCTTTGATAAGATTATCGCGTTCTTCAAGAAGCTCTTCGGCTTAACCGAGATTTACGATCAGTATTAAAATCAATCAATTAATAAGATTTCCCCGCGCGGCATC
>JAZNUP010000046.1:0-19490 GCA_045592385.1 Acutalibacteraceae bacterium | reverse complement strand
ATCATAACTTACGGAAAGTATTCGACTATACAAAGTGTGAATTGTAGTGTTGCAGCAATAGAAAACATTACATTGAGTACCTATGATGGAAATCGAGTTCAGGTTAAATGGAACGCAGCTAATGCTGACGGAAGCTACCGTCTTGCTTATGATAAGCCCGGTACCTTCAGCCTTAAGTATAATTCCGTATGGGATAAAATCTGGAAAACGGAGCTCTTCCCCAAGGAATTCTATGAGGGTGAGCTTGCAAGATATAAGAAGGAAATGCTTCCTTACGGTGTACCGCTTGATTCACGTGAGAAGTATACGAAGTCTGACTGGCTTGTATGGGCTGCGTGCCTGAGTGAAAGCAAGGATGATTTCAACTGCCTTGTCGATTCCCTCTGGATGGCATATAACACAATGAGAACCAGAGTTCCTATGACGGACTGGTATTTCTGCGATACTTCGCATATGAGAGGCTTCCAGCACCGTACTGTACAGGGCGGACTCTTCATTAAGCTTATGTTCTGATAAAACACACCGCTCAGCAAATCTCAGCCGAGCGGTGTGTTTTTTATGCAAATAATTTTACAAGATTATCAACCATTGTGTAAACAAAACCGAGGAATTTGATGGGCAGATAAGCTATTCGCTTAAAAACGTTGGCGGAGGAGTTCTCATCGTGTTCTTCGGTTCTTATAATTGTGATACTGTCAAGAAGTTCACTGTTGTCGCCTCTTCTTGTTTCAAGCATCAGCTTGTCGCCTTCAAAAACGAGGGTGGTGTAGGTTGTAACGTCGTTTTCTATAAATCCGTAAGCGAGATGTTCAGCCTCAAAATCCATTATTACCTTTTCACAAACGGAATTTGAATTGAGGTAAATAATGCCTTCGGGGTTAGTGTAGGTTTTGCCGCTTTCTGCAAGGCCTGCGATTTTGTGATTGTTCATAAAGTGCGAACGTCCCTGTGAATGGGTGTGACCCGTAATGACAAGGTCAAGGTCGTAGCTTTCAAAAATGGGAGCAAATATGTTGAGCAGAAGAATTTCGGTTTCAAGGTCGCCGATGGAATCACCTGCGCCGTAGATGCCGTGGTGAACAACACCTATTCTCCACTTTGCATCTTTGTTAAGACTTACGGCTTCCTTTGTCATAGCCATATGGTCGGGTGCGTTGCCGGAGGTTGAATCGTAGAAGAGATAAAGAACATCACCGTAGCGGAACCAGAAGTCTCTGTCAAGCCCTGTGAAATATCTGCCGTAGTATTCGTTGGGCATATTGGTGTAATAATTATAGCTCATTCCCTTTTTGTCGTGGTTGCCTATTGCGAGTGCAATGGGGAGACCTCTTAGGGCTGAAGGGGTAAGAAGGGTCTGCCATTCTTCTGCGGTAGTGCCTACTGATGTGTTATCCCCGGGGGAAACAAGATAGCTTACGTCGGGATTCTTTTCAAGCGCCTCTGCAAGTACGTTGTTCCAGTTAAAGCCGATGTCGGACTGGGTGTTTGCATCAGTTCTCCAGACTTCGGGAATCTGAATGTCACCAACAACAAGAACTTTGTGATTTGTGAATCCTTTGGTCTGATATTCGCAGATTTCGCTGAGTCCGGCGCCTGTATTCCACTGGTAATAATATGTTGTGTTTTCTTCAAGGCCCGTGATTGTAACGCGGCAAACAACCTGTTTATCTGTTTCGGCAGGAGTTGTTCTTCCGTTGAAAGTTGTAGCATCGGTCATATCGGGATTCTTTGAAACAAGTACCTCGGCTTTTGCTTTTTCAGAATCAGCGTGCCAGCAAAGGCTTACCTGAGTTTCGTCCGCACCAACGTTAAGGGTGGGCAGGGTGTTGTTGCCGAAAAAAGATTCATAAAGAGCGTTCCAATCTTCACGTGTTAGTTTTGGAGCTTTGAATGCTGCAAAAGCAGGGATGCAACAGGTGATAATAAGAGAGATACACAGAAGTACGATGGTAAAGTTTTTCATAATTGCCTCCTGAGCAAGTATTATTAATATTTAGATATGATAGCAAATTTTTTCTGTTTTGTAAAGGATACGGTGTATAATTTTAATATGTTTATTGAAAATGAACTTTAGAAGTTGTATAATACTTACATCAAGTTTTGGGAGATGTTTTTTATGAAAAAATGTTTAAGCATCATTCTTGCGCTTTGTTTCGTGTTTGCAGGCGTATTCTGCGTTTTACCCTCTGCGGCTCAAATGCCCGAAGTAAAGGAATACGGTTTTGTTGATTGCAACGGCGTAAAGATTGAGTATGGTATTTACGGCGATATGCAGGGAGAGCCCTTGCTTCTTCTGCCTCCCAACGGCGGAGATATGCATTCTTTTGACGGTAATATTCTGCCTGAAATGTCAAAGCATTTTAAGGTTATTGCGGTTTCGCCCAGAGGATGCGGTAATTCTGACCGAGGTGAGGGTAGGCTTACTTTCGAGGTTATGAGTGATGATCTCGTGTACGTGCTTGATTATTTAAAGGCTGATAAGGTCAATATTTTCGGATTCAGTGACGGCGGAAACCTCGGCTTTGTTTTTACCGTTGCACATCCCGAAAGAGTAAAATCTCTTGCGGTTATGGGTTCCAATATAAACACTATGGGTACAAAAACGTTCAATCAGATTTCTATTGTATGGCGCTATCTCGGATTCTGGATTAAAGCGGCAATAACAAAGGACCCCGCCGATGAACTCAGACGTGATATTCAGGGTATGATGGTGCGCCAGCCCACTCTTACCTTTGATGATATTGCTCAGATTAAGGTTCCTGTTCTCAATATATACGGCGAGGATGATATGATAAAGCGTTCGCATTCAAAACGTATCACCGCCTCCATTGAGGGTGCTCAGGAGCTTATGGTTATAGGTGGCGGTCACGGTTCATGCTTTGACCAGACTGAAACACTCCTTAATCCTACGCTGCTTGAGTTCTATAACGGTGTTAAATAATATGTTTAAGGTTGAAGATGTAAAAGCCTTCTTTGATTCACGGGCCGAAGGCTGGGATGCACAGACTGTGAGAAAAGAAGATATCATCAAAAAAATTCTTGATAACGTCTGTATTTCGCAGGGAGACGATGTGCTTGACGTTGCCTGCGGTACCGGTGTGCTTTTCGGTGATTACCTGCAAAGAAAAATCGGCAGCGTTACGGGCATTGATATTTCTCCGGCAATGGCGGAGATTGCACGTAATAAATATGAAAATATACAGGTAATCTGCGGCAATGCTCAGGAATATGAGTTCGGAAAAGAATTTGACGTTATTGTTATTTATGATGCTTTTCCGCATTTTACCGAGCCGCGTTTGCTGTTTGAATCGCTCTCGAAGCATCTTAAAACAGGCGGCAGGATAACGGTTGCCCACTCTATGAGCCGTAAAGCGCTTACGGATTTACACAAGGACCGTGCAGGCAGAGTATCTTTTGATTTGCCGGAGATTGGTGAACTGGCGGAAATTATGGCCGAGTTTTTTGAAATTACCTTTACTGTTTCCGATGAATATATGTATCAGGTCTGCGCTGTTAAACGCTGACCGATTATCAGTTATTCAATAAAACCTTCTTTGTACATTTCTTCGCAAATTTTCTTGAAAACAGGTGCGCAGCTGACTGCGCCCTCACCGCCGTTTTCTTTGAGTACGGCTACGGCATATTGAGGATTTTCTGCAGGGAAATATCCCACAAACCACGAATTGTATATTTCGCCGCCCGAATCGCTTTTGCCGGTTTGGGCGGTTGCTGTTTTTCCTGCGCAGGTGACAAGGTCGCTTTTTGCTCTTTTGCCGGTTCCGTTTATAACTACGTTTTCCAGGCAGGCGCATATTGCGTCTGCTGTTTTTTTGCTGATTGCTCTATTTTGAATGTGTTCATTCAGATATGGCGTGAAGCCTATATCGCCGTTTATTGTTCCTTCAATAAGATAGGGCTCGTTGTAAATCCCTCCGTTTGCAAAGCAAGCCATAACCGCTGCTAATTGTACGGGAGTTGCGAGAAGAGCACCCTGACCGAAAGAGAGATTGGCAACGGCGGCTTTGGAATCCAGCTCCTCTGCCGACGGAAGATTACCGCCGGATGCAAAAAGCGAAGGCGCGAATTGCACTGAGCGCCCGAAGCCGAAGCTTTCAGCAGTTTTAATAAGCTTATTTTTTTCACACTTGAGCGCAAGATTTATAAAAAACGTGTTACAGGAGTAAGTTATTGCCTGTGACATATTTATATAACCGTGCCCGTTTTCCTCGTGGCAACGGAACGTTACTCCGTTTATTGCAGCAGAACCCGTGCAATTGCTGACTCCGGTTATTTTTTGACCCTGCTCAAGCGCGGCGGCGGCAACAACGGGTTTGAATGCAGAACCTACGCTGTAAGCCATAAACGCTCTGTTGATAAAAGGGGAATCAGGGGAATTGATTCCGTCTGACAGTCTGTCGGGGTTATACAGCGGACGGCTCACACAGGCTCTTACAGCGCCGTTTTTTACTTCAGAAACTACAATTGCGCCCTTGTCTATTGAAAGCTCATCAGCGGCTTTCTCGGCGATTTTTTGTATGCCTTTATCAAGAGTAAGAACAATTCCGCTTTTTTGTGTAAACTTGTTGTTATATATCTGCATTTCTCTGCCGAGCATAATTTTACCCGTTGCATCAACGCTGAAACGTACTCCTACGCTTTTACTCGAGCTCTCCAGCAGAGTGTTGAAGGCTTTTTCAATTCCGCTTACTCCGTTTCCTGAAGAGTCGGTGTATCCAATAACATGCTGAGCGAGTAAATCTTCACTCCTCGATGAATAATGCTCAATCACTCTAATTGAATCCGATTCATCAATCATACACGGGATTTCAACTGTAACCGGGTTTCCTTTTTGCATCTGTTCATAAACGGTGTTGAGTGTGCTTGTATCAAGCACGGTTTTTAACTGCTGCAGAGCGCTTGCGGTAGGCTTGGCTGCTGCGGTGAACAAGGGAGAGCAATTTGTAAAAGGCTTCAGGCTGCGGTCGAAAACCGTTCCTCTGACTTTTGAAATTTCTATTGTTTTATATGAATTGGAAAGAGAAACCGAGGTGTAGCTGCCGTAATTCAGACTTACTATACGTACTGCCACAACCGCAAAAAACACAAACATAACACTGCAAACAACCGCAGCTTTTTTTCTCATATTTTTCACCTCAGCCTTATCATTTGCAATCCCGCGGTCATTTATAGCGGGTGACGTGAATATAATTTAACAACTGTTTCCGAGGTGGTAAAATGATTATAAAGTTTTGCAGATTCCACGTTACCGTTCTTATTCTTGCAGTGCTTGCTGTCGGGTTTATTGTGGGCATTTGTACGGATTCTATCGCGGTAATAAGCACGGTAAAAAAAGAAAAAACTCTGCCTGTGATAGCATACGGCAAAGTTACTGAAAATGATTTATCCGTTGATGAATATCTTACAGCAGACGATTTTGAAAAAGATCTCGATTATCTTTCCGATATGGGTTACGAGACTGTGCTGCCGATTGATGTGGTGCGTTTTGCTTCGGGGGAGGAAGCGCTTCCGGCAAAGCCCGTAATGCTTACTTTCGATGAAGCTTATACGGGTATTTCAGAAATTGTGCGCCCATTGCTTGAAAAGTATGGTATGAAAGCGAGCATATTCGTAACAACCGGTGTTGTTGATTCTTCGGACGGCAGCGGAGAATATATGGATTGGAAGATGCTCAATGAACTTGCAGAAAGCGGAATATTCAGCATTGAAAGCGCAAGCCATAATATGAACAGTATAAATTACCGTAGGAAGGCTATGCTCAGAAACGAGAGGGAAAGTGTAGAGGAATATGAAAAAACAGTATATGACGACGTAACGGCATCTCTTAATAAAATAGCGCTTAATACGGGTGTAAACCCGGTTGCGTTGGCTTATCCGTTCGGTTTGTATTCGGCTCAAACTGTTGAAGCCGTGCAAAAGGCAGGAGTTGATATCGCCTTCACAAATGAAGAAAAGCTCAACATTATAAATAATGCCGACTTCGGGCGATTGCTCGAAATCGGCAGATTTAAAAGGTACGGTGCGGCAAGTACCGCAATATTCTTCGACAGAGTCGGTATTTAGTTTAAGCAGCTTTTGCAAGAAGCGCTTTTTCAATGCAGGCTATTTCAACGCATACGCAAAGAATTTCAACTGCAAGCTCAAGCTCTTTTAAGGGAGGATAAGTGGGTGCGATTCTTATATTTCTGTCAAGCGGGTCAATTCCGTAGGGGAAAGTTGCGCCTGCACCTGTAAGAGTTACGCCTGCCTCAGCGCAGAGCTTAACTATTTTCTTGGCGCAGCCCTTGCTTACGTCAAGGCTGATAAAGTAGCCGCCGTTGGGGTTGGTCCAGCTTGCAATACCTTTGCCTGCAAGGTTTTTCTCAAAAGCGTCAAGAACAACCTTGAACTTGGGTCTTAAGATATCAGCGTGGAGCTTCATATGCTTGCGGATGCCTTCTGCATCTTTGAAGTAGAGAGCATGGCGGAGCATATTTATTTTATCGTGACCGATAGTCTGAACTGTCATACGCTTTTTGATAGCCTCAATATTTGCATCGGACGCAGCAAGAGCGGCAACACCTGAACCGGGGAAGGTGATCTTCGATGTGGAAATAACTTCGATGAAATTATCGTGAGTTCCGAATTCATCACAAGCTTCAAAGATGTTGAGGAGCTTATCCTGCCTGTCCTCGTAGAGGTGGTGAACGCAGTAAGCGTTATCCCAGATTACTCTGAAGTCGCTTGCAGCAGGTCTGAGAGCGGCGAAACGGCGAACGGTTTCATCAGAGAAGGTTACGCCGTCGGGGTTTGAATACTTGGGTACGCAGAAAACACCCTTAACGCTTTCATCTTTTACAAGCTCTTCAATCATATCCATATCAGGTCCGCTTTCAAGCATAGGTACGTTTATCATCTCAATGCCGAAGTGCTGGCAGATACCGAAGTGACGGTCATAACCGGGCACAGGGCAGATGAACTTAACCTTGTCAAGCTTTGCCCAGGGAGTTGAGCCTGCACCGAAAACCATACACTGGGAAATGTAATCGTACATAACGCTCAGACTTGAGTTGCCGAAGATAATGAGGTTTTTCTTTTCAACCTCAAGAATTTCGGAAAAGATGGACTTGCATTCGTCAATACCGTCAAGCAGACCGTAGTTACGGCAATCAATGCCGCTTTTGCTCTGGAAAGAGCCGATATATTTATATTCAAAAATATCCTCGGAAAGTGCAAGCTGCTCTGAATCTGGCTTGCCTCTGGACATATCAAGGCTGAGATTCATAGCTTTGTAGCTTTCATACTTGCTTTTTAATTCCGAGAGTCGTGATTTGAGATTTCTTTCAGCTGAATTTTGCATAATTGTTTAAGCCTTCCTCCAAAATCGTTGCGAATTGTTATTAATATTACAATAAAAATAAGAATCTTGCAAGTCTTTTTTTGAAATCTTGCAAGATTCTTGAATTTTACTATATTTATTGGTTAAATAACGCAGATTTTGTACAACTTACCGTCAAAATGCAAAGTATTTACGGCGCTGTTTTGCCATTCTTCCGCTTATAAACTTAAGTGTTTCGCCTGCATCTGCATCTCCGCAAGCGTAATCCTTCATAAGTCTGCCTTCTTCATAGCAAAGGTCGTCGTGAAGAGGGAAGTAATTCTGCATAAGGAAGCAGGCGTATTTTGAAAGGCGGAAGTCGCCGACAATCCTGAATTCCGTGCTTATGGAGTCAATTGCAACAGAATAGAACTTTTTAACAGAATCTATAAGAGCTTCTCTTTCATTTTCGGGGGAGAAGATTATGGTTGATGCGCACAGAGCTTTATCGTTGTTGAAGCAGGAGTGACTGTCAGTGCTTCCTACTATGGGATAATTTCTGCCCTTTGCTCTGTCTTCGTAATATTTCTGAGTCTGGAAACCGTTCTGCTCATAGTTAAGCTCGCCGCCGAGCACCTCAAATGCATCAAAAGGCTTGGTCTCAAGTAAGTAATCTGTAAGCACTTCGGGCACCTGAATAACGTTTGAAATCCAGTAGGGGTGAGCAAAAATTCCGAGACCTTCAGCATTTTTGATGTGGTTGAAAATCCATACGCAGGATGCGTAAGAGAACTTCGGAACACCGTCGGGGATATCAAGAGTTTCAGCAAGAGCAAGTACTTCGTCCTTATACTGCTCGGGTGTGATAATTTCTGGGCATTCCTTGCCTTCATAACTTCTTAAGCTTTCGGATGTTCCTACTTCTAAATTATGCGCAGAATCGGAAATGAGTGCATTAACGGAATACTTGCCGCCGAAATTTACGATATGAACGTCGTTGTTATAGCAGCCTACACGGGGAAGATGCACTTCTTCACCGGGAAGAATTCTGAATTCAATCGGTACGTCCTTGAATGCATCCATTGCTTCAAGAGCGGGATAATATCTGCGGTGGTCGGTTATGGCAAAAAAGTCATATCCGTATTTTCTGTAGTATGAGCTTACAATAGCGGGGGACTGCTTGCCGTCAGAGCGGCAGGTGTGCATATGAAGATCACCTTTGAAGGGATATCTTCCCACAAGGTCCTCTTTAAGAGAGTAAACGGAAAGCTGGAAAATCTTCTCCGGATCATCCTCATTGTCATCATAAAGTCGGATATAATGCTCCTGCTCATCTTTGAAAGCGTGAGTGAAGCGCAGGATACCGTCATCGCCGAGAGCAGGTTTAATTTCAACAAAGTTCTCAAGCTCGGGATAGTTGTGGGGGACTCCCGTGAAAAACGGACATACAACTATTCTGTAATCGGCATCCTTGGAAAATTCAACGTGCTTTCCCAGGGGTTTTATGCAGATTTCAATTTCTTTGTTTTCAGGGAACACCTTGGGATAAATATCATAGTTATGAAGATGGTTGTTGATTTTCATTTATACTTCCTCCGTTTTTGAATTTCTCTGAGCAATTTCTGCAATCATTCTGTTATATTCATCCTCATCAATTCTGTTCTTTTTGCGGATTATAAAATAACCTGCAATAAGGAGAACTATGGGAACCGCCGCCATACATAATGCAAGCTTCAAAGCCATATATTCATCAGCACTGCTGAGAACTGTTTCAATGCCCGAAAGCTTGGCTTCTTCGGTTATAAGCTTGAGATTTGCCTGTTGCTCATAATAGGAAATCTGATTTGTTATAACTGTCATACCGATTGCAAGATAAACAAGGGTTACAATTACCTGCTGAAGGGCGCTGGACATTTTCGCCATAAGCGGACGCAGCGAGAATATAAGAGCTTCATCACGGGAACCTGTTTTGTACTCGTTGTATTCGATAGTGTTAGTGAATATTACCATTATAATCATACCGAACCAGTTCTGACCGAAGCCGACTATAAGTGCGGCGCCGCAAAGGAACCACAGACGGATTGAAACAGGAATAAAAATTCCGCCGATTATAAAGCAAAGGTATCCTATTACAGAAACACAAACGGATATGGCAAGGGCTTTTTTGCGCTTGAAAACAGAAGAAAGCTTCGGGAAAAGAATAAGGAGAATTCCGGATGAGCCTGCGTAGAAAGCGGTAAAAAGGGTAACGTTTGTACCGTTATATCCGAATTCAAGGTAAATGTAATTTGCGGCAAATGCGGTAAGCATTGCGGCGCTGAGGTTTGATAGGAGCGTAACAAGCGTTGACCAAAGCAGCTGATCGTTTGAAAAGATTACTTTAAACATCTTTTTTAATCCGATTCGTTCTTCTTTTTCCGCTTTGTAATTTCTGTTTTCCTTAACACCTGCGCAGCACAGAGTCTGGCAGAAAATGAAGGCGAAAACAGCAATAACGGAAACGGCGGAATAAGCGGTAATGGAGTTGCCGCCAATGGCGAATTTACCTGCCGTAAGTATGGGAACAAGTCCTGTTGCGGCGAGAGAACCGAGTCCGCTGAAAAGAGTGGCTAGGGATACGATTTTGTCACGTTTATCAGCTTTGCTTGTGAGCGAAGGCATCATTGACCAGTAGCCGATATCGTTCATCGTGTAAGTGATGTCCCAGATTAGATACAGAGCAATAAACAGGTAAACAAAATTCCAACCCTCGAGACGGTTAGAGAACATTGCAACAACAGCAGCGCCGTTTGTAATGCATCCGATCATAATCCACGGTTTGAATTTGCCGAAACGGGTGCGTGTGTTTTCAACAACTCCGCCCATAATCGGGTCGTTAAGACCGTCCCATATACGGCATACTATAAGCACTGTGCTTATTACGGCAAACTGTGCTTCGGTTACAGTGCGTGTGAAAAGTATATAGGTGAGCAAAAACTGGGTGAACAGAGCGTAGGACATATCACGTCCTATGCCGCCGATGCTGTAAATCCATTTGTTGCGGGTGAAATACGCATCAGCTGAGGTAGTGCCGATTTTTTTATTTGACAAATAAACCCCTCCCTGTATTTAAATGGAAAATCCGTTGAAATAATGATATCACACTAAATATTAATTGTCGAGAATTTTATGTGCATTTTCTGTGAGTATATTCAATTGAAAGGCAGCCAGCCGCACATATTACCGAAAAAGGTCTGACCGCTTCTATCAAATCGGCGGAAATACTGTTGGCGGTAAAGAAATCAAAGCATACGCCTGCGCCTACGTGCAGCGCAACAGCACATATCAGCATAGTAATAACCGTGCTTAAACCTGCAATAGCAATTCTTTTTGTAATTTTACCGTGTATGTTTTTCAAATTAATCTCTCCGTTAATAAATTTTGCTTATTAATTCTAACACCGTTACTGTAATATCTCAATGAACAAATGTTACCTGCGAAAGCTGTAGAAAAATTATTCTTGCAAATGGCAATAAATATGGTATAATGATAATAATACAAACGCAAAGTATTGATAAAATCAATAAAAGGAGTGCTCCTGATGAAGTGTCCGTTTTGCAACTACGAAGAGAGTAAGGTTATTGATTCCCGTCCCACCGATGAAGGCGAGCGTATACGCCGCCGCAGGGAATGCATAAGCTGCGGCAAGAGATTTACTACTTATGAAATTATTGAAAGTGTTCCCGTAATTGTTGTAAAAAAGGATAAATCAAGGGAAGTTTTTGACAGAGCAAAGCTCTTTAACGGTATGCTCAGAGCGTGTGAAAAACGCCCCGTATCTATTGAAACAATAGAAAAAGCGGTTTCGGATATTGAAGCTGTGCTTCAGAATTCGCTTGACCGTGAGGTAACCTCCGTTCATATCGGTGAGCTTGCTATGGATAAGCTTAAGGATATTGATGAGGTTGCTTACGTTCGCTTTGCATCCGTTTACAGGCAGTTTAAGGATATTAATACCTTTATGGATGAGCTTGCAAAGCTCCTCAGCGAAAAATAATTAACCGTCATATTTGAATAGCATTGTTATTATATCTATTTAATATAGCGAAAAAAACAGAACACGAGAAATTGAAGTTTTGATTCATTTCTCGTGTTTTTATTTATGTTAAAACCGGTTCCGTCAGAAAAACGGAGCCGGTTTGACACTTAATTAAAAAATTGTTATATAGGGTTTTGGGTTTAAATATCAATATTGTATCCCATTTTATAACTGAATTCTTCAAAAATTAATTCAGTATCGAATACTTTCATAGTTAAATCTTTGGCATTGAATGTGTAATCAGAGTCCCAGTCACCGTAAATTATTTTACCGCTGTTATCGTCAATTACACATGAAATAACGCAGTTGGTATACGAAAATTCACACTGACCGCTGCTAAAGGTCATTCCGAGTGAAGTGAGACTTTCTTCAAAGTCCGTTGTTGAACTTCCGTAGGCGTTTGAATAAGGATTATCGGTGTTTTTGTCCTTCAAACCATGCTTATAGTCTTTGACACTTATAAGGATAACTCGTTTGCCGTTTTCCACAGACATTTTTGCGCTTTTAACGTCTGAGGCAGTGAGCTTACCTTCGCCGGGAATTCCAAAAACATATATTGGGTTTTCTTCAAAACTCTGCCAGTAAGCATCCATATTTATTGCCGGATTATCGGACCCTTTAATAGTAACAACCGGTGTACCGATGATTTCATAACCTGATGAGCCGAGAACAAATCCGGTTTTTTTAACCGCTGAATTGTAATGTTCAAGCACCTCATCAACGTCACTTATAACTTTGCTGCCGAGAGAAACTTCAACACGGTCAGGATTATAAGGTATAACAACAACGCCGAAAATGCCGCCGATGCTGTTGAGTAAAATCACAAATACTGTGATTATCGGTACAAGTCTTTGAAGAATAAGATTTGCCATAAGATTCCTCCTTTGTAATTTTTAATGTATCATATTACGGTAATTTTTGTCAATATGTTAAAGAAGAGAGTTTGATGCGTTTAGCGTATTTTAAAAATCTTTATGCAAAGAATGATAAATATTACATAATGTAATAGGAACCGCCCGGCTTTAACCGGGCGGTATTTTTAATGTTTATCAGATTGAATCAACGTATTTAATAAGAAGCTCTCTGAGAGTTTTGGGGTCGCAGTTTTTGTTGAGCTTCTTCATAGCCTGACCGAAGAGTGCCATAATAGCCTTTTCCTTGCCGCTCTTGTAGTCGTTAACAGACTTCATATCGTTTGCAACAACCTCTTTGATAACTTCTTCGATTTTGCCTGTATCGTTGCTGATGATAAAACCGTTTTCCTCAGCGTAAGCCTTGGGGTCGATATCGGCATCAAACATAGCGTCGAGAATTTTTGCTGCACCTGCGCGGTTTACAATACCTTCGTTAACAAGCTTAATAAGCTCACCGAGGGATGCACCGTTGATGCTGAGCATATCAGCGGTCATTTTCTTTCTGTTAAGGATTTTGGAACAGTCGGAAATCAGCCAGTTTGCAATTTCAACAGCCTTGGGGTAGCGTTCGTATGCGCCTTCAAAAACGTCGCAGAAAGCTCTGCTGGAAGCTATCTGAGAAGCAACTTTTTCATCAAGCTCATATTCTTCGATAAAGCGCTTTTCTTTGATTTCGGGGAATTCGGGGAGGGTGGATTTGATTTTGTCAAACCACTCGTCGTCAATAACTACGGGCATAATGTTGGGGTCGGGGAAATATCTGTAATCGCCTGCAGTTTCCTTGTTTCGCATAGGATAGCTCTTACCCTTTACGTCGTCCCAACGGCGGGTTTCCTGAACAAGCTCTTCCGTGCCGTTTGCAATGGCATCTATGTGGCGTGCAACTTCATATTCGATAGCTCTTTCAATAGCAGAAAGGGAGTTCATATTCTTCATTTCGGTTCTTACACCGAGCCTATCGCTGCCCTCGGGTCTTACCGAAAGGTTAACGTCGCAACGCATGGATCCCTGCTCCCAACGGCAATCTGAAACCCTTGCAAAGCGAAGGAGATTTCTGAGTCTTTCAAGGTAAGCAAGAACTTCCTTTGCGCTTGAAAGATCGGGCTGGCTTACGATTTCGATAAGCGGAACGCTGGTACGGTTGAAGTCAACGAGTGAAGTATCGGTCCAATCGTCGTGAACAAGCTTTCCCGCATCCTCTTCCATATGAATCTGCTTGATACGGATGAATTTTTCGCCGTTTTCGGTTTCGATTCTTACTTTACCGTTTACGCAGATTGGAGCAAACCACTGAGTGGTCTGATACGAGCAGGGAAGGTCGGGGTAGTAGTAGCTCTTTTTGTCAAAAGTAGTGGTGCGGTTGATGTCGCAGTTGAGCATCATACCTGCGGTCATACCAAGGTCAACAACGTGCTTGTTGACAATGGGAAGCATACCGGGCATACCGCAGCAGGCAGGGCATACGCTTTCGTTTTGCTCAGCGCCGTATTTTGCGCTGCAGGAGCAGAATATTTTTGAATCGGTTGCAAGTTCAACGTGAACTTCAAGACCTATAACAGTTTCAAATTTCATTATGCCTTAAGCCTCCTTTTCACAAATCTGAGCCAGACCGAGAAGCACTTTATCACTGAGTGCTTTGCCAATAAACTGAACACCTGCGCAAGCAACTGCGGGAACACCTGAAATTGAAGCGGGGGCAGTATAAAGGCTCTCATTGTAAGCGGTATCAATATCGGATTTAACTTCATCTTCACTGTATGCTGTTTTGGAGCAGGCAGGAAGAAGAAGAGCGTCATACTTTTCAAAAAGTGAATTGAGATGCTCGCTGATAACTCTGCGGATTCTCATTGCCTTGTCATAAACGGGCATATAGTTATCGTCAGAGAGGCACTCGGAACCGTAAAGCACTGTAAGCTTTGTAAGCAGACCGAAAGCTTCTGTTCTGCTGTTGGTGTAAAGCTCATCAATGTTTTTGTAGTTTGGTGAACGGTATCCGAACTTTATGCCGTCATATCTTGAAATGTTATTGCAGGCTTCAGCTGACATAAGAATAAACCATGCACTCTGAGAAAGAGGAAGGATTTCATCGCTAATTTCCTCCGTTGCAATGCCTGAATTGTTGAGAGCGGCGCAAGCGGATGCGATTTTTGCCTGAGTGTCACTGTCAGCACTGTCAACAAGATTTTTGATAACTGCAACCTTTTTGAATTCACCCTGTTTAATATTGCCTTTAACACTGTTGCATACTTCTTCGGGGAGGCTTGTGCCGTCCTTGCAATCGTGAGCGATGATGCGGTCAGCAACTTCAGCAACGTCAGCGGCGCATTTTGCAGTAACGCTTACTGCCTCGCCTGAGCAAGCGGCAGGAATAATGCCGTATCTTGAAACAGTGCCGTAAGTGGGCTTAAGGCAGGTAAGACCTGCAAGAGCAGCGGCTCTTCTGGGAGTACCGTTGGTGTCGAGTGAAACGGCAGCAAAAGCATCACCGTCGTTTATTGCGGCGGCACAGCCGGAAATAAGGTTGCCGCTTTCATCAGCGCAAGCGCCGAAGTAAGAGGTTTCGCCAAGGAAATCAAGGCCGAATTCGCCTGTGTTTGCCTTGCCTGCAATTCCGTATCCAGCATTCTTAAGCTTGGTTACGGCCTCGCTTTCAAAAAGACTGTTATAACCGTCAAGCATTTTTGAACCCGCTGTGGTGGGCATACCAACGGTAAGAATCATATCGTCAAGCACTACCGCTTTTGCGGAAGACTCAGCAGCTTTTGTAATATATTTGTTCATAAGTCAATCATCCTTTGCAGAAAGAGTGTTAATCAACAAGGCGGGGTACCTGCCAATAACCGTCCATACTTTCGGGAGCGCCTTCAAGCAGCTGGTCACGGGTGAAAACCTTGGACTGCTTGTCTTCCCTTATTACGTTGGTCATAGGCATAACGTGTACCATTCTTTCGGTATCGTCGGTGTTGATGCCGTTTAATGCTTCCGCCTGATTGCCGCGGCGTGCAAAGAAATCAAGAGCTGCAGCTTCTTCGGATTCTGTCAAGCTGAGCTGGTTGAGCTTTTCAAGGCGGATTAATGTCTTTTTATCCATATATATGCCTTCTTTCTGTGAGAGAAAATTAGTCCCTTACTCTGATGTTAGCTTCTCTGAGCTGCTGCTCGGTAACTTCACCGGGTGCGCCCATCATAAGATCCTGTGCATTACCGTTGAGCGGGAATGCGATAACGTCACGGATGGTTTCTTCGCCGGCAATAAGCATAATCATTCTGTCGATGCCGGGTGCCATACCTGCGTGGGGAGGAGCACCGAAGTTGAATGCGGTGTAAAGAGCGCCGAATTTAGCCTTGAGGTCTTCTTCGCTGTAGCCTGCAATGTCGAAAGCTTTCTTCATAATTTCGGGGTTGTGGTTTCTTACAGCACCGGAGGAAAGCTCTACGCCGTTGCATACGATATCGTACTGATAAGCGAATATTTCAAGGGGATCCTTGGTGTTGAGAGCTTCAAGGCCGCCCTGAGGCATTGAGAAGGGATTGTGAGTGAAGTCGATCTTGTTGGTTTCGGAGTTGAGCTCGTACATGGGGAAATCAACGATGAAGCAGAATTCATAAGCATCCTTATTGATTACGTCAAGATTCTGACCGAGCCATGTTCTGATTTCGCCTGCAAGGCGGTTAACAACCTTGATAGCATCGCAGATGAAGAAGAGTGTTTCGCCGTCTTTGATGCCAACCATTTCAGTAAGCTCAGCCTTCTGCTCGGGGGAGAGGAACTTCTCAATGGGTCCTTTGTAGGTGCCGTCTGTATAAGTGAGATAGCCGAGGCCCTTCATGCCGATGCTCATAGCAAACTTGAGTGAATCCTCAAAGAACTTCTTGGATTTGCCCTGGCAGTTGGCAACAATACCTCTTACAGGTTTGCCCTTGAAGAGCGGGAATTCAACCTTTGAGAAGAACTCTGTAAGATCCTGAATGATAAGAGGGTTGCGAAGGTCGGGCTTATCGCTGCCGTACTTGAGCATTGAGTCTGCAAAAGTGATACGCTTGAAGGGAGGTTTTGAAACGGGCTTGTCGGAGAACTTTGAGAAGGTGTTGTAGATAACTGTTTCTGCAACTTCAAAAACATCTTCCTGAGAAGCGAAAGCCATTTCAAAGTCAAGCTGATAGAATTCACCGGGTGAACGGTCCTGCCTTGCATCCTCGTCACGGAAGCAGGGAGCTATCTGGAAGTATCTGTCAAAGCCGGAAGTCATAAGCAGCTGCTTGAACTGCTGAGGAGCCTGGGGAAGGGCGTAGAACTTGCCCTTATGCTTTCTGCTGGGAACAAGATAGTCTCTTGCGCCTTCAGGTGAAGAAGCGGTAAGGATGGGAGTATTGATTTCCATAAATCCGAGTTCTTCCATCTGCTTTCTGAGGTAGCTGATAACCTTGGAACGAAGAACGATATTCTGATGAATTTTGGGATTTCTCAAATCAAGGTAACGGTACTTGAGTCTTACTTCCTCACGGGTCTGAGTGGAGTTGGTAATCTCAAAGGGGAGGGTGTTGAGGCAGGGACCGAGAACGGTAAGCTCGGTTGCCTTAACTTCAATAAGACCTGTTTCAAGCTTTGTGTTAACTGTTTCTTCATCACGCTTGGTGATGGTACCTTTAACGGAAATAACGGTTTCCTTGGTGACGCCCTTAAGAACGGAGTCATCGTTGAAAACAACCTGAGTAAGACCGTAATGGTCGCGAAGGTCGATGAAGATAACTCCGCCATGGTCACGGATAGTGTCAACCCAGCCTTCAAGGATTACCTGCTCGCCTATGTTGTTTTCGCGAAGCTGATTACAAGTGTGTGTTCTGTTCATAGTGATATCTCCTTTAAGATTATTATACGTTTTCAGGGGCGGATAAAACAAAAAATGCCGCCTTCATCCCTCTGCATGGGACGAAAGACAGCTTCCGCGGTACCACCCATATTGATTGCGTTGCAATCCTCTCTTCATCTTAACGCGATGTGACGTGCGGTTCTAATTGCCCAAGGCTTTCTTCCGCAGGCTCCGGAGTGTTTTTCAGCGGGGATGCTGCTGTATTTTCACCGTCAACAGCTCTCTGGAAAAGCATTGGTCCCGTTTACTCGCTCCATCATTGCTTTTAATACAATTATATTATCACAACTGTACAAAAAGTCAAGAATTTTTTTGTGGAATAATTCGATTTTTCAGTCAAACTTTTTAATATGAATTATTATTTGCTGTTTTAATACATTTATGATATAATTTCAATATCCTGCATCGGAGGTAAGATTATGTTAATTAAGATCAATCCCGACGTCACTTATCAGACTTATGAAAGCATGGGTGCAAGCGGTGCCTGGTGGGCTCAGATTGTCGGCGGATGGGATCATATTGACGCTCAGAGCGGTCTTGAGGTAAGGGACAGAATTTCTCAGCTCCTTTACAGTAAAGATAAGGGAATCGGTATGCAGGTTTACCGTTACAATATCGGTGCAGGGTCAAAACATTCGGGCAGGGGAGAATACAGCCAGCCTGCAAGGAGTACGGAGTGCTTTGAAACGGCACCTTATGAATATGACTGGAACAGAGATGCAAACGCTGTTTATATGATGGAGCAGGCTGTTAAAGACGGAGCGGATGAGGTTATACTTTTTGTGAATTCGCCTATCGAGCGCCTTACGAAGAATCATATGGCGCACGTGGACAAAGGCAAGCTTTTCAGGGAAAACATTTCAAGTGAGAACTATAATGATTTTGCCCGTTACTGCTGTGACGTAACCGAGCATTTTGTTGAAAAAGGGCTGCCTGTAAAATATCTGTCTCCCGTAAACGAACCGCTCTGGATATGGAACGGAGGTCAGGAGGGCTGCCACTATAAACCCAAAAGCGTTGCGAAAGTTTTCAAGGTCTTTGCACAGGAGCTTTCAAAAAGACCGAATCTTAAATACTTAAAACTCTCGGGCGCTGAATCCGGAGATATACGTTGGTTCAACAAATCATACACAAGGGCTCTGCTTAAAGATGCACAGGTGAGAAAATATCTTGATGCAGTTGATATTCATTCATACTGTCTACCTGTTCCGTTACCGTTTAACGTACCTTTTCTTAATAATCGCATAGCCTACGTTAAACGCTTCCGAAGATGGATGAACAGAAAATATCCCGGTATCCCCGTTAAAATGAGTGAGTGGACTCATATGAAGGGCGGCAGAGATAAGGGAATGGCTTCTGCACTTGTGGCGGCAAAAACAATATATGAGGACTTTACGTTGCTCAATGCCGTTTCCTGGCAGCACTGGATTGCCGTTTCTGAGGTTGATTACTGCGACGGTCTGATTTATATTAACCTTGAGGATAAAACTTTTGAGGTTACAAAAAGACTTTACGTAACGGGTAACTTTTCAAAGTATATTCAACCCGGCAGCGTGCGCATAGATGCGCAGAGCGGTTGCAAGGATTTGCTTACCCTTGCTTTCAGGAAAGACAGTGAGATTGTTGTAATAATAATTAATCTTTCATCTGAGGTGAAAAAAGTCACTCTTCCCGCAAAAGGAGATGTGATTTGTGCGGTTACGGATAAAAATAATGATTTAACGCAAACAGTGATAAAAGGCGATGATATTGCCGTTAATCCTATGTCTGTCAACACTTTCTGCTATTTTGAATAAAGGTGCGATTTTTCTGATTTAGCACAATGAAAAAATCTTTAAAAAATTTTGAAAAAATTTGAAAAAACCCTTGACATTCCGGTATCGCTTTGCTATAATAGCAAACGTTCCGAGCGAGAGTGGCGGAATCGGCAGACGCGCACGTTTGAGGGGCGTGTGGTAATCCCGTACGGGTTCAAGTCCCGTCTCTCGCACCATTGAGGATTCCGCAAGGAATCCTCTTTTTACTAAGTGGACTAAGCTGAAAGTAAGTTTTTAACTGAAAGTAAGCTCCACCTCGGCAGCCTCACCGTGTAAAAATCGGAGGCAAAATTTGCGGGTATGGCGGAATTGGCAGACGCGCTAGATTCAGGTTCTAGTCGGGGCAACTCGGTACAGGTTCAAGTCCTGCTACCCGCACCATACAGTATAAATCCGAACCTTATGCCAATCGGCGAAGGGTTCGGATTTGTTCTTTTTCTGAACGGTTTATAAAATGAAAAATGAGGGTAGTTTTTGAATAGCTACCCTCATTTT
>JAZNUP010000045.1:0-2986 GCA_045592385.1 Acutalibacteraceae bacterium | reverse complement strand
TAGAGCATTTTATAAGCTTCATCGGGATCCATCCAGTTGTTGGTGGGGCCTGCCTGAGCCTTGGTCTTTGTGCAGATAAAGGTTCTGCCTTCAACTCTTGCAACGTCATTTACAGCTGTGCGGTGAAGGTAGCAGCCGGGGAGCTTTTCCTGATTGAGCTTTACCATTTCGCCGGTGCTGCAAGCCTCTGCACGAAGAGCTTCAATCTGCTCCTCGCTGCCGTCAATCCATACTATCTTTTCAGGCTTGACGAGGGCGATTTTGTCTTCAATCCAGGAGATAACACTTTTGTTCTCAGTCATTTTTTCCATTGTTTTACTCCTCTCTTTATATGAAAAGTGACTAAATTAAAACCAAATCAAAGTATGTATTTAGTATTATACATTTTTTTAATAAAATGTCAATGTGTATTTATTTATATATTTTGCAAGTTTAAAAGCAAAATTATGCATAATTTGTACATTTTCAATCTTCAATCGGCATCGTTGCGCAAGCATTAAGATTCAATCCTGCAATATTGCCGTTCAAAAATTCATAATAAGCCTGCGCACCCACCATTGCGGCATTGTCACCGCAAAGGGAAAGCTCCGGCATATACAGCTGCATTGAGCGCTCGGCACACATTTCCTGCATCCTGCGTCTTAATACCGAGTTTGCGCTTACGCCGCCCGCAAGTACAATCTTTTTATATCCGAAGGTTTCCGCCGCCTTGAAAGTATTATCGCAAAGGCACCTTACAACCGCCGAAATATAGGATGCTCCGAGGTCAGGTACGTTGATTTCCTCACCCTTCTGGGATGCCTTATGTATAATATTTATAACCGCCGTTTTGAGACCCGAAAAGCTGAAATCATATTCGCTCGAATCAACTCTGGGTCTGGGGAGAACGTAAGCCTCGGGATTACCTGAAACGGAAATCTTATCAAGGTTTACTCCGCCGGGGTAAGGCAGACCCATTGCTCTTGCCGCTTTATCCATACATTCGCCCGCGGCATCATCCCTCGTTCTGCCGATTACTGAAAAATCCGTATAGCTTTTAACTTCCACTATATGGCTGTGACCGCCCGAAACCACAAGGCACAAAAACGGAGGCTCAAGGTCGGGGTGAGTGATATAGTTGGAG
Organism: Acutalibacteraceae bacterium; assembly: GCA_045592385.1. Lineage (GTDB taxonomy): Bacteria > Bacillota > Clostridia > Oscillospirales > Acutalibacteraceae > CAG-177. The sequence goes on along the minus strand of JAZNUP010000045.1, from coordinate 1,863 downwards.
GCTATGTGAGAGCGCAGATGATGCACGGGGATAAGCGGAAGCCCCGTTGACATTGAAAGCCCTTTTGCAAAATTGACTCCGACTAAAAGCGCGCCGATAAGACCGGGCGCATAGGTTACGGCAATGGCATCAAGGTCGGAATAGCCGAGCCCCGCCTCGCTTACAGCGCGGTCAACAACTTCGCTTATTGCCTGGGTATGCATTCTTGAAGCGATCTCCGGCACAACTCCGCCGTATATTATATGCTCTTTTATCTGAGTTGCTATAACGCTTGATAAAACCTTACGGCCGTCCTCGACAACAGCTGCCGCAGTTTCATCGCAGGAAGATTCAATTGCAAGTATTCTCATAAATTATCATTCCTCAAAATATTTGGTCATAATCAGCGCATCTTCAACGGGGTCACTGTAAAAATTTTTACGCCTGCCCTGCTGAGTGAAGCCGAGTTTTTCATAAAGGCTAAGCGCTCCCGTATTCGACGGACGCACTTCAAGAGTGATAAACTCCCTGCCGCGCTCTTTCGCACCGTTTTGAGCCGCTTCTATAAGAGCTTTGGCAATACCTCTGCGGCGCATTGCAGGGGTAACGGCAACGTTGGTAATCTCACAGCTTTCAAAGAATTCAAGAATCCCTATATATCCCACCGTCTCGCCGTCAACGCACGCTACAAGGAAATGGGCGTTTTCGTTTGAAAGCTCTTCTTCTATGCCTTGCCTGCTCCACGGTCTTGAAAAGCATTCCTTTTCAAGCTTTTCCACGCCGTCTATATGGTTTTCACTCATATTGAGTATTTCAATTTTCATTTTTGCCACCGATAATTTCATCAAACTGCTCTTCAAGCGCCGTTTTTATCTCATTTGCGCACTTCATATATCGCTCGGTATCGCCCGAAAACGGGTCCGATATCCCGCTGCCGAGCACACGGATTTTACTTTCATCCACGTAGAGAGTAAGCGAATACGCGTGCTCCCTCGTCATACAGACGAACAAATCCGTTTCTTCCAGCAGGTATGCAGTAATTCTTCTTGCTCTGTGGGAAGAAATATCCGCCCCGAAGCACGCAGCCGCACTGACGGCATTCTCACTTGCAGGCGAGCCCGTGCAGGCAAAAAGACCTGCGCTTGAGCATTCCACGCCGTCTATCCCCTTATCTTTGAGCATCTTTCTGAAAATGCCCTCCGCCATAGGACTGCGGCAGGTATTGCCCGTGCATACAAACAGTATTTTCATATCCTTATCCCTTTGCATCATACCACGTTTTGCCCGTGCCTACGTCGGCAAGGAGCGAAACGCGCATTTTAACCGCACTTTCCATTTCTCTTTTAACTATCTCGCAAGCAAGAGCAGCCTCGTCCTCAGGCGCTTCAACAATCAGCTCATCGTGCACCTGCATAATAAGCCTTGCCTTCATTCCCTGACTTTTAAGGCTCTCATAAACCCTTACCATTGCAATTTTGATTATATCCGCCGCCGTACCCTGAATAGGCATATTGAGCGCCACTCTTTCACCGAAGGCTCTGAGCATTCCGTTGGAGGAGGAAAGCTCGGGCAGATATCTTCTTCTTGCAAAAACGGTTTCAACGTAGCCCTGCTCCTTGGCTTTATCCACAATGCTGCTCATATAATCCGCCACACCGTGGTAATGGGCAAGATAGCCTTTGATATAACTGTCAGCTTCTGCTCTGCTTACACCTATATCCTTTGCAAGAGAGAAAGCACCTATGCCGTAAACTATGCCAAAGTTAACCGCCTTTGCACGGCTTCGCATCAGAGATGTAACCATATTCACAGGCATTTTGAAAACTTCGGAAGCGGTCACTGTGTGAATATCGGTATTATCAAGGAAAGCTTTGCGCATATTGT
>JAZNUP010000044.1:0-4930 GCA_045592385.1 Acutalibacteraceae bacterium | reverse complement strand
TGGATGTAGAAAGAGGTATCCGTTCTGAAGATATAATTGAGCGAAGCATAGCAAGAATACCGATGTATCAAGCACTCAATACCATTAAAATTGATACCAACGCCAAAAACGTGGCTATGCTTGCCAATGAGATACAGCTGTTGTAATACCGTCAAATTCCAATTTGTCAAACACAACAGTTAAAATAATCAAGGACATTGCCGGGCAGTAAAAACTGCTCTGAGCAATGTCCTTTTTTGTTCTTAAAATCATCAAAAATCGGCATTTTCAGCGATAATGTCCAAATAATGTCCAAGTGATAAAAACAGAGGTAAAGAAAAAAGCTGAAACCGTTGTATATCAACGATTTCAGCTTTTTTAAGATGGTCCGAGTGGCGAGACTTGAACTCACGGCCTCTTGACCCCCAGTCAAGCGCGCTCCCAACTGCGCCACACCCGGATACGGAACGCTTAGTATAATATCACAGTTTTTTTGATTTTGCAAGCCTTTTTTCAACTTTTTTTAAATTTTTTTTATTTTTCTTTTTTTGCTATATTTTTTTGCGGTTTTGACAATTTTTCCTCAAGCATTTCGTTGCCATAAAAATCGAGCAAAACAGAGAAAAACAGAGTTTTCGAGAGCAAATCAAAGATTTTTAATCGGTATTCTTAAATCGGCTTGATTTTATTGCGACTTTTCTAAAAAAAATGTTGACATTTGCGGACTTTAGCACTATATTATAATCACAATAATATATGTTTTTTCTTTACTAAAAATTGCAGACTTCGGTGCTCAACCGCTCCGGGTCTGTTGTTTAATAATTAAGTTTCCGTTTTTTACGGTATAAAGGAAGGGGCTGCATAATTGGAAAACAATATTATTATTGATCTCAAAAACATCTCTGTTGCCTTTGGAGATAATCAGGTATTAAAGAATCTTAACCTTTATATTCGTGACGGTGAGTTCATAACTCTTCTTGGCCCTTCAGGCTGCGGTAAAACCACTACCCTGCGAATCATTGCAGGCTTCACAGACCCCGATGAAGGTCAGGTTTACTTTGAGGGAAAACTCATCAATAACGTTCCCCCTTACAAAAGGCACGTAAACACAGTATTCCAGAGATACGCTTTATTCTCTCATCTTAACGTTTATGAAAACGTAGCTTTCGGCCTTCGTAACAAGCGAATGAAAGAAAAAGAGATAAGAGAAATCGTAAAACAGATGCTTGAACTTGTAAACCTTAAAGGATTTGAAAGGCGCCACATAAACTCCCTTTCAGGCGGTCAGCAGCAGCGTGTTGCAATCGCAAGAGCGCTTGCCGTAAATCCCCGTGTGCTTTTGCTTGACGAGCCTCTCGGTGCTCTTGACCTCAAGCTTCGTAAGGATATGCAGAACGAACTCAAGAACATCCAGCAGCGTCTCGGAATTACGTTTATATACGTTACGCACGACCAGGAGGAAGCGCTCTCAATGTCTGACACAATCGTTGTTATGAACAACGGTATCATTCAGCAGATAGGCACCCCAAAGGATATTTACAACGAGCCCAAGAACGCTTTTGTAGCAGATTTCATCGGCGAGAGTAATATCGTTGACGGTGTAATGCGTGACGATTTCGTAGTTGATTTTTCAGGCCACAGGTTCGACTGCCTCGACAAAGGCTTTGCCAAAGACGAAGCGGTTGACGTTGTTGTACGCCCTGAGGACGTTGACGTTGTACCTCTTGAAAAAGGAATGCTCAAAGGTACCGTTACTTCGGTAGTTTTCAAAGGCGTTCATTACGAGATGATTGTTGACATCGGCGGCTTCAAGTGGATGATTCAGTCCACCGATGAACAGCAGGAAGGCGACAAAATCGGTCTTTATATTGAACCTGACGCTATACACATAATGAAAAAGTCGGAATACTCCGGAATGTTCGGCGATTACAGCTCCTTCAGCGAAGAATACGACGAGCTTTCCAACGCAGAGGAGCCCGAAGAAGCAGATGGTGAGGAGGGCTGAGAATATGAACAAATCAACCTCCTTAAAGACTAAGCTTCTCAACTCCCCTTACATCGTATGGTCCGCTTTGTTTGTAATTGCTCCGCTTATTTTCGTTGTTTATTATTCCTTTACAGATATTAACGGTGACTTTACTTTTGAAAACGTTATGAGCCTTACCGCATATACGGATACAATTATTCGCTCGGTATGGTTCGGCGTGGTTTCAACAATAATCTGCCTTATCATCGCCTACCCTATTGCTTACATAATGGCTCACAGCAAGGCAGCATCGCAGCGCACCATGATGATAATGGTAATGCTCCCCATGTGGATGAACTTCCTTATAAGAACTTACTGCTGGATGGTTCTGCTTCAGGATACCGGAATCATAAACACCTTCCTCGGCAAGCTCGGAATTTCACCCGTTCATATGATCAACACTCCCGGCGCAGTTATCCTCGGTATGGTTTACGATTTTCTGCCCTTTATGATTCTGCCCATTTACTCCGTTATGACAAAGCTCGACCCGAGCATAGTAGAAGCGGCTCAGGACCTCGGATGCAACCGCTTTGCAGTTTTAAGAAAATGCGTTATTCCTCTGAGTATGCCCGGAGTTATTTCAGGCATAACAATGGTTTTTGTTCCCTCGGTAAGTACTTTCTATATTTCCCAAAAGCTTGGCGGCGGCTCATTTGAGCTTATTGGTGACGTTATTGAAAGGCTTTACCTTACCCCCAATCAGAACAATGTCGGCGCAGCGCTGTCAATGTTCCTTATGATTCTTATTCTTATCTGCATGGCAATAATGAATAAGTTCTCAAACAGTAGCGAGGAGGGAATGGTAATATGAAAATACTCTCAAAGATTTACACATTCCTTGTTTTCTTCTTCCTGTATATCCCGATTTTCGTGCTTATCATCTTCTCTTTTAACGAATCAAAAAGCACAAGCGTTTTCACGGGATTTTCCTTTGACTGGTACCTCGCTTTACTTGAGCAGGAGGATATTCTCAACGCTCTTAAAACAACCCTTATTCTTGCGGTAGGCTCTTCGGTTATCTCAACGGTTTTCGGCACTGCTGCGGCGGTGGGAATTGACAGTCTGAAAAAAGGCTGGCTGCGCTCTGCCACAATGGGCGTTACAAACATCCCGATGATGAACCCCGAAATCGTTACGGGCTTTTCAATGATGCTCCTTTTTGTTTTTGCATCAAAGCTTCTCGGCATAAGCGATTCTATGGGCTTCGGCACTCTTATGATTGCCCACATTACTTTTGAATTACCTTACGTAATTCTCAACGTACTGCCGAAACTCCGCCAGACTGACAGAAACCTCGCTGAAGCGGCGCAGGACCTCGGCTGCAGACCCGTTCAGGCTTTCTTCAAGGTAGTTCTTCCGTCCATAAAACCCGGCATAATTACAGGTATGATTATGGCCTTCACTCTGTCGCTTGATGATTTCATTATCAGTTATTTCACCAACGGCAGAGAGTTTCAGACTCTTCCCACCATAATTTACAGTATGACAAAAAAGCGTGTTACCCCCGTTATCTATTCGCTTTCCACGCTTATTTTCTTCAGCATTCTTCTGCTTCTCATTCTTACTAATCTCATTCAGTATCTCAATGAGAAAAAGCAGAATAAAACATCGGACTGAAAGGAGATTAAGTGATGAAAAAATTTCTTGCTCTCCTGCTTTGCGTGATTTCTGTTGTTTTCTGCGCTATGCCTGCATTTGCACTCAGCGATAGCGAAATTGAAGCCCTCAGAGGCACGAAGCTTTACGTTTACAACTGGGGCGAATACATTTCTGACGGTGAAGACGGAAGCCTTGATGTAAATGCCGAATTTGAAAAAAGATACGGCATTGAGGTTGTTTACAACACCTTCGACAATAACGAATCAATGTATGCCAAGCTTAAAAGCGGCGGTGTTTCATACGACGTTGTAATCCCTTCGGATTATATGGTTGAACGTATGCTCAACGAAGGAATGCTTGAAAAGCTTGATTATTCAAATATTCCTAATTTCAAATACATTGATGAAAAGTACAAGAATCTTGATTATGACCCTGATAATGAGTATACCGTCCCCTACAACGTCGGTATGGTAGGTCTTATTTACAACAAAAAGCTTGTAAGCGTTCCTCCCACAAGCTGGACCGCCCTCTGGGATGAGCAGTACAAGGGTCAGATTCTTATGTTCAACAATCCCCGCGATGCTTTTGCGATTGCACAGAGCGTACTCGGGCTTGATTACAACTCTGAGTATCCCGGCGACTGGAGAGCGGCTGCCGAAGAGCTCAAGAAGCAGAAAACCGTAATTCAGTCCTACGTAAACGACGAAGTTTTCAACAAGATGGAAACAGGCGAAGCCGCACTTGCTCCCTACTATGCGGGCGACTATCTTTCAATGCTGGATATAAACCCTGACCTCGGATTTGTTTATCCCGAGGAAGGTGTTAACTTCTTCGTTGATGCAATGTGCGTACTCAAGGGCTGTGAAAACAAAGCGGCGGCTGAGCTTTACATTAACTTTATGCTTGAATCCGACGTGGCACTTGCAAATGCCGAATATATCTGCTATGCAAGCCCCAACACTCAGGTTATAAACAACCCCGAATACACGTTCTACGGAAACGAAATTCTTTACCCCGAAACCTCTGTGCCCACGCAGATTTTTATTAATCTTTCTGATGAAACACTGAGTATGATGAACACGCTCTGGGATGAAATAAAGAACTATCAGCCCAATCAGAAGCTTACTATTGAAAGCAATAAATACGCAATTTATCTGGGCATTTTCTTTATTATCTGCGTGGCGGTTATGATTCATAAAATGCTCGTAAGAAAGTACAGAGAAAATTACTGAAAAAGAACACCGTTTGGCACAGTTCATGCTGTCAAACGGTGTTTTTATGTTTTATAATTTTTTCAGTGCATCAATGCAACGCATCAGCCTCAGG
>JAZNUP010000043.1:0-17169 GCA_045592385.1 Acutalibacteraceae bacterium | reverse complement strand
CAAGGATATGACCGTGCTTTACGAATATCCCGCCGCTTCTCCCGCAACCTCTTACGCAATCCCCGAGGGTGTAACAACAACGTTTATGCCCTTCGTTTCAACCTTGAATCTTGAAAATCTTCACATCCCCGCATCGCTTGGCGCGGACTCTTCAGACGCGGAGATGTTTATGATTTCAACAATATTTATGAAGGTTGACCTCAACTCCGTTGTAGCGGCAATCAAGGATTATATTGAGCCCCTTGTTTCCATTATTACGAGCATCGAGGACGGCACTGCCGGCAGTAAAACTGTTGAGATTCTTAACACCGTTATTGAGTTTGTTCTCGATTATGCAAACGGCATTGAAAGCAAGGATGAGCTTTATCAGGAAATTTCAACCTTTGTTTCAGGTCTTATTGATACCATAGATAATACCGCGCTCAAGAGCTTTACCGTTGCTGAGGGCAACCCCTGGCTCTATGCCGAGGACGGCGTTCTTTACGCTGATGCATACGGTGAAGAGTACCTTGTAAGCGTGCCTGCAAGCAAAACGGGCGACCTTAAGATAAACGAAAACGTTACGGTTATTCTGCCCGCCGCGTTTGCTTTCTGCGACCTTGGCGAAATCGTTATCCCCAAGGGTATAAACGAAATCCCCGAAATGGGACTTGCGCTTTGCAAGGCGGATAAAATCGTTATTCCCAAGACTGTTGAGTATTTCGGCACAGCTCCTTCGCTTAGCTTCATCCTTTCATCAATCGGCACTCTTGAGGTTGAGAGTATGAGCGTTTTTGAGGAAATGGATAACTTAGAATACGTCTTCACTCTTGCTATGATAGATGAGTTTGTTCTTCCCTCTTCGGCAACAGTGATTCCCGACGGTATGTTTACACTCAGCGGAATAAAGAGCATAAAAATCCCCGAAAAGGTAAAAACAATAGGTCAAGGCGCATTCTTCGGCTCGTTCTGCCTTGAGGAAATCACCGTTCCCGATTCCGTAAAGGAAATCAGCTCAGGCGCGTTTGCTGCCTGCGTTCAGCTTGAAAAAGTTAACGTTTCCTCAAACAGCGAGCTTGAAAAAATCGGCGAAGGTGCATTCCTCGGCACTCAGGTAAGCGAATTCTACGTTCCTGCCGCCGTAAATGAAATCGGTCTGCTTGCGTTCAAGCCCTCAGTGGGCGGCGCAGTTTCCCTCGGTGCAGAAGTCCTCAAGTCACTTATGGAGGATTACAAAGAGGATATCGAAAAAGCAGGCATAGTAATTGATTACGAAAAAGCAAACTCCGCTCTTGATAACGCGGCTTCCTGGTTCAGTTCAGGCTCAACCGTTACAATTGACGAAAGAAACAAGAGCTTTGTTTGTGAGGACGGTATCGTTTACAACGCAGATAAAACAACCGTTATTCACGCAGATGAAAGCCTCAGCGGCGTTTATGAAATCCCCTCAACCGTAACTGCAGTGGCTGAAGGTGCATTTGCATTCACAAACGTAACCGAGATTATCGTTCCCGACAGTGTAACGTTCATCGGCAGCGGCGCATTTGCGCTGTGCCCCAATCTTGAAAAGGCTTCAATCGGCGCTGGCTTAACCGAGCTTGATAACGTTTTCGGTCTGTCCTACAACCTTGAAAGGGTTGAAATTCTTCCCACAGTTACCGAAATCACCGACGATGCATTTATGCTTTGCCCCAACGTAACAATCGCAGGTTACGCTGATACCGCGGCGCACAAATATGCATACGATAATGAAATTCCCTTTGAAACTCTTGACGGCGAGGCCTTCGTTTCCATCACCGCTCCCACGGCGGTTGCATCCGAAAAGGTTGCCGTTTACGGTCACACCCTTGCGGATACCGCAGTTGAGATTTATGACGGTGAAACAAAGATTGCCGAAACCCTCTCAGGCAAAACAGGCTACTGGAGCATTGTTGTTGAGCTTGCAAATCCCGCTGAAGGCTCAACCCACACCCTCACCGCAAAGATTAACGCAGGCACAGAGGATGAGGTTTGCTCCTCACCCGTAGAGGTTCTTTACTCACGCGGCGTTCCCACTCTTGAGAGCATCACTCTCTACCACGCTCATCAGGCACGCACCGTCACTCTTGAAACAAAGAATGCAACGTCTGAGAGCATCACCTACAATTCAGGCGCTCCCTACACCTACGAAATCAAGCTTTCAGCCTATGACGGCACAAAGACTCTTTACGTAGTAAGCGGAAATTATAAGATGCCTGCAGTTTACGATGCACGCAACGACGTTTACGTTGCAAGCGGCTACTTTACAGACGATTTTAATTACATCCCCGGATACGTAACCGTAGAGCTTGACGGGCGCACTCTTTCAGGCAAAGGGTTCAGCTTCCCCTTCATAATTGACCCCTCAGGCTTCGTTTATGAGGGCGTACATTCCAACAGAATCGAAGGCGCATCCGCTTCAATCTTCTATCAGGATGAAAACGGCCTTGCCCAGCTCTGGGCTGACGCTCCTCTCTTCGGCCAGCTGAGCACCATAATTACAGGCGCTGACGGCGTGTTCAAGTGGAACGTTCCCAGCGGCAACTGGCAGGTAAAGGTTGAAAAGGAAGGCTATGAATCAGCCTTTACCGATTGGCTTCCCGTACCTCCCGAGCAGCTTGAGGTTTACATCGGCCTCGTTGCAAAGGATTCACCCGCAGTCAAGTATGTCAACGGCTACACAGACGGTATCGACATTACCTTCAGCCAGTATATGGATGCTTCCACTGTCAACAGTGAAACGGTAATTATTACCGATGCAGAGGATAACGTTATCACAGGCAGCTGGAGGGCAGTTGACGCTGAAAAGAGCGGCGACGGCAGCAAGTATCTTGCAAAAACGTTCACCTTTGTTGCCGATTCCGAACTCAGCGGCGAGTACGGCATCAAGGTTCTCGGCAGCGGTGCAGCAAACTATGCAGGCAAGACCCTCGCATCTCACCACACCGAAACGTTCTCTGTAGCATCAAGAATCAGAACCCTCAACGTACCCAAGACTCTTGAGCTTGAGTATATGAAGGATTACAGCAACTCCAAGGAAAACGTTATTACCGTTGACGGCACCATTGCCGCGGCAAACAAGAAGGTAAACGTTGTTCTTAGCAACAGCAATTACGTTGAAGGCATCAGCGCCGTTACTCTTGATGAAAACGGCAGGGCTGAAATCGCAGTTGTTCCCACAAGACCCGGCGAGGTTAAGATCACCTTTAATCTTGACGGCACTGCTCTTACCGAGGAAACCGCGGTAACCGTTTCCATGGCATCCACCTCAGAGGTAACGGGCATCTCACTTTCCGACAGCAGTAAGAACGTTGTTGTAGGCGAAGATTTCCGTATTTATGCCACCGTTGCTCCCGATTTTGCAACAGATAAGCAGGTAACCTGGGTATCGAGCGACAGCTCGGTTGCAACTGTTGACGATAACGGCCTTGTAACAGCCGTTTCCGAAGGCACCGCAACAATCACTGCAGTTACCGTTGACGGCGGATTTACCGCAGACTGCGTAATCACGGCATACATCCCCAGGCACAACGTAATCTGGAACGTTGACGGTGAGACCTCAACCGTTTCCGTAAAGGTCGGCGATGCAATCGCAAAGCCTGCCGACCCCGTTAAGGAGAATCATATCTTCCTTGGCTGGACTCCCGAGGTTCCCGACGTAATGCCCGATAACGAGCTTTCATTTACCGCTGTATTCAAGAAGAACGTATACAACGTAAACTGGGTAGTTGACGGCGAAACTTCAACCGTTCCCGTAAAGGTCGGCGATTCAATCGCAAAGCCTGCTGACCCCGTTAAGGAAGGCTACGAATTCACAGGCTGGAGCCCTGCAATTCCCTCGGCAATGCCTGAAAACGACCTCACCTTCACCGCAGGCTTCGAGCGCAAGGCAATCAAGGTTGAAATCGGCGAACCCACAGTAACCGAAATCAGATATAACGATGCTATCTGGCTCCACCTCAACACAACCGAGGGCGAGATTCCTTCAGATGCAAAAATCGAATGGACCCTGAGCAACGGCAACTTCACCGTAACTGAGGTTTCAGAGGACAGTTTCAAGTGCCTCATCACCGCGGCGGCAAACGGCAATTGCGTAATCACCGTAACCGTTTACGATGCAAACGGCGAAGAGCTTGCTTCCGACACTCAGGAGATGACCTCAAAGGCAGGCTTCTTCCATAAGATTATCGCATTCTTCCTCAAGCTGTTCAGAATGCTTAATGTATATGAAAGATAAGTAACCCCACAGAAAGCTCGGGGGGCTGCCTCACTAAGCGAAGACCAAAAGAAACAAATATAAAATAGTAATTGGCTTGTACGGGAGTAAAATCCTGCACAAGCCAATTTTGTTGCAGTATCAGAAATTCAAGATTTGCTTTTATGTTTCTTTTCAGCGTGATTTCGGCTACTCTGATTATTGACTTGAGGTCTGTGTTAATTTATACTGTAAATATACCTTTAAAAAGGAGGATGCTTATGAATAAAACGGCAAGGGATGCGGGAGCGGATAATCTCACCCCCAGCATACCGCAGTATTTTTCCTGGATTAACAATACAAACGAGGGCTCGACCGAGGAGCACACCCTTATAAACCTTGATTTTTTCAGGTATCTCAAGGAAACCTACGGTATGAGCATAAAAATATATGCCTGGGATGCAGGCAACTTTGACGGCGCGAGTGAGGGCTACGGCAACCCGAACGGCAAAAAATTCCGCTCGCAGTACCCCGAGGGCTACAAAAAGGTGGTTGAGGAGGCGGCAAAATCGGGCATACGCTTCGGTTTGTGGGGCAGCCCCGACGGCTTCGGCGATACTCCCGAGGAGGAAAAGGAGCGCTTTGAATTCTTTGTTCACCTTTGCAGGGATTACAATTTCTCCCTCTTCAAGCTTGACGGTGTCTGCGGCAGACTGCGCCCCGAAAAGGCAGGAGTCTTTGCCGAAATGCTAAGGGAATGCCGTAAGTATTCGCCCGACCTTGTGGTGCTCAATCACCGCCTTGATTTTTACGAAGCGGAAAAACACGTAACCACCTATCTGTGGAACGGCGACGAAACCTACGTGGACGTGCTCTCCTGCAACAAGGAAACCTGTATGCATCACAGGGGCTTTATGTTCACAAGGGGACATACCGATAACCTTGAGCGTCTTGCCGAGGACCACGGAGTGTGCATTTCCTCACACATTGATTATTTTGAGGATGAGCTGATTTATCAGGCGTTTAACCGCTCGCTTATCCTTGCCCCCGAAATTTACGGCAACCCCTGGTTTATGCGCGATGATGAGCTTCCGCGCCTTGCGAGGATTTACAATCTCCATGCACGCAACAGCGCAATTCTCGTAAACGGCATCCTTCTGCCCGAAAGCTACGGCGCAAATGCCTGCTCGAGGGGAAGCGCAACCAAGCGGTTTATTTCCACAGGCAACAACTCGTGGCAGACTCAGAAAATCACAGTAAATATAGGCGAAGAAACGGGCATTGATACGCCGGAGCCCGTGTGTGTCAATATTCACCATCCCTTTGAAAAGCACGTAGGTATTTTTAACTGCGGCGATTCGGTTGAGATTGAGCTTATGCCTTTCCGCGCAGCGCTTATTGAGCTTGCGGCGGTGAGTGAGGCTGAGCCTATGCTCAAAAACTGCGAGTATGAAATCATAAAAGAGGATGAAAACGCAATCCCTGAGCAGGTTAAAATTCTCACCTGCGAGGGTGAGGATATCCTCCTGCTCAGCGCAGGCAAGGAAAGCTTCTTTATGAAGGGCGAAAAAACGGATATAGCCGAGCGTGCGCCCGAATATCTCGGCGCGCTTGAGAATGAAATTGCAAATCCCGAAAACGGCGAGCTTTTGTATGAAAGCGCAATGTTTGCCATAAATAACGATTCGCTTGAGATTAAGAGCCTGCGCCGCTCGGGCGAAACGGCAATCCCTCAGGTGAAGGCGGCAAGGGATGCCTTTTTCTCGCAGGAGTGCTACAAGCTAAGGGGCTGTGAGGCGGCTAATATGTTTGACGGCAATCCCGAAAGCTTCTTCGATTCCCAGAGCAAGACCTACTGCGATAATAATCTGCGCATCAAAAACGGCTGTCTGCGTGTGGATTTCGGTGAAGAGGTGGAGTGCGACGGCGTGGAAATTGAATTTTTCGCGGCAGATAATCCCACAAGAGAGGTTGAGATTCAGAATATTCCGCTCACGGGCGAGTATTCCCGCAATCTTGCCGAATGGGAGCGCACAAAGCAGGTTGAATTCACCGCACAGCAGGATTATACCGCAAGAGTTGTAAAATTCACCGTGCACACGCTCTATGATTTAAAGGGCAGAAAGCTGACGGTCAGATATCCCGTAAACGGCACACTGCGTTATTTCAGAATGGAAAACCCCGTGGACAGAATTTACGCGGTAAGACCCGTTAAGGACGGCAAGCCCGTGAGCGTATGCACACCAAAGGCGAACAATATGCAGGCGCATTACCGCCATAAAAACACCGCCCTTGCAAAGTGGCAGGAATTCACCCTGCCGCAGTACAGAAGCGGCGCAAAGCTTACAGTTGCGGTAAACGGCACCCACGGAGAAGAGGGGGTTTACTGCGTTGCCGAAATCGGCGGCGGTCTCAGCGGCTTCCCCGAAAGAGCGCCCGATTACAAGAGCAACCAGTGGGAGCACAGAGTTTGCTCCTCCGACAAGAACAACACCTTCTATCTGGAATTGCCCGACGGCTTGCAGGGGCAGAGGGTAAGGGTTTACGCTCTGTTTTCGGACAGAAGAAAAGCGGCACAAAGCAGCTGCGATGTATATATCTGTGATAAGCATTAAAACAAAAAACACCCTCTGAGGAGGGTGTTTTTTTAATTCAAACAACATCAAGAATTGCCTTTGTCAGCTCTTCCTTGATAATCTGATGCCCTGCGGCGGAGGGATGCACTCCGTCAACGCTCCAGTATCTTGTGTCGCCGTCGGCGCTTGCTTCGTCGAATTTGTTCTGAAGCTCAACGAAAGGCAGGCTGTATTTTTCAGCCACGCGCCTTGCCGCCTCGCCGTGGGCCTTTACTTCGGATTTGAAGCTGTCCCAGAGCTTTTCGGTAGCCGAGCCCTTTAATACGAAAGGCTCCATAATGATTATTTTAATCTGCGGCAGAGCTTCTTTGATTTCTTCAATAAGCATTGAGTAAATCTTCTCGAATTTTTCCGCAGTCACTCCGCAGCTCATAGTCAGCTCGTGCGCAACGTCGTTCACACCGATAAGTATGGACATATAATCGGGGCGCAGGTTGATGATATCTTCCTTTATGCGCGCGTAAACGTCGGTAATTCTGTCACCGCTGACGCCTCTGTTTATGAATTTAAACTCGTTTTTCCTTGATTTTGCAAGCTCTGAGCTCACAAGCAGAGGGTAGCCGAAGCCGAGACCTGCGCTATCCTCGTTATCGTCAATTCTGCCGGCATCCGTTATGGAATCGCCCTGAAATAAAAAGATTTTCATATTATTTTCCTCACGTTACATCAAAATGTAGGTTTCGTTTGCCGCGGTGTCAAAGGTGAGGGTGCCGCCCTCTGAGGTGCAGGGGATTTCTGCATTGTCAGACTTCCTTACGATGCTCCTTATACCGTCACTCTCAACGGTGCATTTTCTGCCCTGCAGGCTTGTGATTTCAAGCGAAGCGATCTTCCCGTTTTTAAGCTCTGAGGAGACGAGAAAAGCGCCGTCAGCCCTGAGATTTTCAAACGCCGCATCGGATTTTCTGTTCCAGCACGGGAAAAGCCTGATAATTCCCTCGTGGCTCTGCATAAGCATTTCATTAACCGTTGCGGGAACGGTTGTAAGATGCTCAATGCCGCCGCCGTGGTGGCGGAAAAGTCTGTTGGGAAGGGCGAATTCCTTTATGTTCTGATGAATTCCCTCAATGAGGAAATCGGGGTCAACTCCGATTCTCGCACCTGCGGGAAGGTAGGAGTTTGAGCCGTTGTCGTCAAGGCGTCTGTCGTTGATAAAATAGGTGTTTCTTGCAATCTTGAGCAGCTTTTCGCCCGAGGCAAGGCCAATCTGAGAGGCAGGGTAAATATGCTGCAGACCTACGGTATTGTCGTTGCGCCAGCGCATACCCCTTTTAGTGTAACGGAAGCATCTTTTGCCGTGTTTTATAAAGGTCGGGAAGTCGCTGAGATTTTCAATGATATCTTTCCATACGGGGAGCTTTTCGGGATTGAGACCGAGCTCCTTTGCCATATCGTAAACACCGTCAAACAGTAGTTTTACAAGACCGAGAGAGTTTATTGCGTTTACCGCTTCAATCTGATTCTTATGAGTTATATAGCGGAATTTTTCGCCGCGGTAGTAGGGGATTTCGTGAGCCGCGTCGTTTTTGATTATGTATCTGCCCTTTTTCCTGACGAGATAATCCTCCCAGAAAGCGGCGGTGTTGAGCACAAAATCATAGTAATTCTCGCGCGCAAAATCCTTATCGCGGGTTGCAAACCAATGCATAATGGGGATTACGCAGGCGTATGCGGCGTGGCTCTTCTGACCGAGGAAGAGTATGCCGTGCTCCTTGCAGCTTTCCATACTGTAAACGTCCAGCGCCTTGGGTCCGAAGCTTACGGGCAGGGCGTAACCGTTGCAGCCGAAGAGCTTTCCGAATTTTTTCGCATCCTGCGCCATATCGTTGAGGGGAGCCATATATCCGTCGAAAAGCTCGGGATGATTTGAGGAGAATATGCAGTAATAGGGCGCTTCATAGTTGTAATTCATATGGTAATCGCCCGCCCAGGGGAAGAAATCGTCCGTTATGAAGTTGCCGAAAAGTCCGGGAGGGAAAGCCTTGTTGCCCATACAGCCTGCAAGGTGATAAAGGCTTGAATTGTAGAATTTTTCTATTTCCTTATCCTCAAGCGTTACCCTGGAAGCGGCAAAGAATGACTGCCACTTTTTCCCGGTTGCCGCCTTGTCACGCTCATAATCTGCGCCCTCAGCCAGTTCAACACCCTTGGCAGTGTAGTCCTGCGCATCAAAATTGGTGACGGCGCAAAGGCAAAAGCTTACGCACTTAACCCCGTTATCCGTAAGAGTTTCCAGCTCCCTGAGGCAGAGCAGAGATGCGGAGGGGCGCGTTACCTCTTCGCCGCAGAATTTACGCTCAAAGCACTTGACGGCAGAGCGGTCAAACTGAGAATTCTGAGAGTTGCAGGAGTTGGGCATTTCCACGCTTACAGGCGGAAAAGCCTGACCGACGGGGGCTTTGATTTTAAAATAAACGATATTTTCAGGGGCAACGAAAAGCTCAATTTCCACGTTGCCGAACGTACCTTCAAGCAGACCCTTATCAAAATACTGCTTTACGTTGTACTTTGACAAATCAACACCGCCTATACGCACGCTGCCGAGAGTCTTTATGCCGCCGTCGGCGTGTGCGCCTGCGGTGAATTTCCAGAAATCGCACTTTGAAATGTGGATAATGAGGTCTTTTTCATCGTTATCAAACACAATTCCGAGGTCGCCGTTGCCGCTGAATGCACCTGCGGGGATTTTGTAAAGGATGCCGCTGTCGTTTGTGTTGACGGGCTTTGAAGTAATCTCGTTAAAATAAGTGTTCATATATATCACCACCTATGCTATTATAATGACTTTTTACCTGTAAATCAACAGAAAAAATATTGACAAAAAACGGAAAACACTTTATAATTTGGATGCATCCAAATTTGGATGCATCCAAGTCGGGTGCATCATACGGGAGGCGGTCTGAATAGGAATTAAAAAATCCAGAACAACAAAGGAAGAAATCATCAGAATTGCAACAAAAAAGTTTATGGCAAACGGATATTCTTCCACAACGTTCAAGATGATAGCCGATGAGCTTGGCACAAGCCCGGGGCACATTACCTTTTATTTTCCTACAAAGGAGCATGTGCTTGTGGAGCTTGTTGAATTGCTTTGCGAGTTTCAGGAAAGGCTGATTGATTATGAGGCAGATAAGGGAGTAGGCTCTGTTTTGTCAATATGTATTGAGCTTATGACGGTTGCGGCGGCGTGTGAAGAAAATGAGGTTGCAAGGGATTTCTTCATTTCTGCATTCCAAAGCAGAATGTGCCTTGATTATCTTCGTGAAAATCACGTGAACAGAGCAAAGAAACTTCTTGCAGACTATTGCAGGGATTGGACTCACGAGCAGTTTGTTGAAGCGGAGATACTTATTCAAGGCATTGATTATGCAACCATTATTTCAAGGGAAGCGTCCGTGCCGCTTGAAACCAGAATATCCGCCGCACTCAATCAGATTCTCGGCATATATAATATACCGGACGAAATCCGTAAAGAGAGAATTGACAGAGTTCTTGCGATGGATTGCCGCGGATTGGGCAAACGTGTTCTTGCAGAGTTTACGGGATTTGTTGAAAATGAAAGCAATTAAGCCGCAAGGCATATAAATACATTAACAATCTGAATTGATATACAAAGGAGGAAACCCTATGAAAAAAACAAACAGACTCATAAGCATACTGCTTGTTGTGGCAATGCTTCTGTCAATGGCGCCGATAACGGTGTTTGCGGCTACGGTAGAAGCAAGCGGTAAATTCGGTGCAAGCGGCAGCAATCTCACCTGGTCGCTTGACAGTGACGGTGTGCTTACTATAAGCGGCAGCGGTGCAATGGAAGATTTTGCCAACGGAGCAAGTATGCCATGGTACAGCAAAAGAGCCAATATTAAAACGGTTGTTATAGAATCCGGTGTTACAAACATCGGCAAGAATGCTTTTACCGGTTTTACTGCTATTGTTACTGCAACGATTTCAGACACGGTAACAAGTATTGGAGATAAAGCATTCTCTAACTCCTCTCTTGCAAACTTTGAGTTTTCCGATGCCGGCAATCTTAAAACAATCGGAACCTCGGCGTTCAACAGTACAAACATTAAAAATATGGTTATTCCCGACGGTGTTACAACGCTTGGTTCATATATTTTCGGCTACGGTCCTATCAAAAGCGTTACAATTCCCGCAAGTGTAACATCTGTCGGAAACTATGTGTTCGAGGAAACTTCCGGTTTGAACGAAGTTATTTTTCTCGGCAATAAAGAGCCTGAAACCATAGGCAATACGGTATTCCTGGGTTGTTCATCGTTAGCTTATGTATCTGTTCCCGCAGATTATGAAGGCGATACTTTCAGTAATATGAAGGTAGCAAAGGCTGCAGCCTCTGCTGCTGAGGTTAACGGTCAGGGCTTCGCAACTCTGGCGGATGCGATTTCTGCAGCACAGAGCATCAGCGGCGCCGAGCTCAAGCTTCTGTCTCATATTTCCATTGACTCGGGAATTACGATTGAAAGCGGCAAGTTTACCATTGACCTTAACGGTAAAGAGCTGTTCTCAAACGGTTATTTTCTTTTACGCATTGACGGTGCGGATGTAACTATCGTTGACAGTGCAGGCGGCGGTATTTTTAACGCAACTAACGATCAGGGCAACATAGTACTTGAGGTGTTAAGCGGAAGTGCTAACATTTCAGGCGGTACGTTTAATTCCGCCGGATATCCCGCAACCGTTAGAGGCGGCACACTAAAGTTGACGGGTAAAGACTTTGTTTTGAACGGCAACGGGCGTATCGGTTGGTATGGCGGAAGCATTGACCTTTCAGCCTGCACAGCTGATGAGATTCGTATTCAGGCTTGTGCTGACGGATTACAGGCAAGTGCAGCCACATTGCCCGACGGATGGGGTTTGTTCAAAACCGACGGCACACCCTGCACCGAATTTGTAAAAAACGATATTTACGTAGCCAAGGCCGGCTTTAAAGTAACAGCTTCTGTCAACCCCGCCGAAGGCGGAACGGTAGAGGGTGCAGGCGCATATAGCTCCGGTGCAACAGTTACTCTCACCGCATCGGCATCCAACGGTTACAGATTTGTTAACTGGATAGAAAACGGTGAGGAAGTAAGCACAAGTGCAGTCTATACCTTCACAGCTTCTGAAAACCGTGAGCTTACGGCAAACTTTGAAATTGTTCCTCACACCCATTCATTCACCTACACCGCAGGGCTTAACGGCAGAATCGTTGCGACCTGTGTTGCGGACGGTTGTACCCTTGAAAACGGTAACGGCGGCACACTTACAATCTACGCTCCTGCAGATCTTTATGCAGACGGCATAACCGCAAAAGAAGCAACCATTGAAAACAACCTTGTTGACACTTCGGTTGCAATCAGTGATATTACATATTCAGCCCCTTACGGCTTGCCCCCTAAAGATGCAGGCACTTATACCGCAAGCGTAACAGTCGGCGGTGCAACGGCAACGGTTGAGTTCACTCTGCTCAACTATGCCGCAAAGGTAACCGACAAGGACGGCAACGCTGTCGGTACTTACAAAACCTTTGCAGATGCAATTACAGCAGCACAGGACAGCGAGGGCAGCACGGTAACTCTGCTTGATGATATTACACTTACAACACGTCAGGATATTCGCTCCGGCAAGTTCACGCTTGACCTTAACGGAAAGACTTTGTACAGTGAAGATGATATGGCTTTGTCCTTATCCTACAATGCTGATTTGACAATTGTTGACAGCGGTGAAAACGGTGCTGTTATAGCGTCGGAGACTTCTGCTTACGTGATAGTTATGAACCGAGCAACTCTTACCGTAAATTCAGGTTTGATTTCTTCCGGAAATGAATCAATTGATGTTGGCTCGAACTCCAAACTGACGGTTAACGGCGGAACGATTGAAGGAAGAGAGTACAGCATATACGGTGGATCTTCGGATATAGAGCTAAACAACGGCTCATTTAACGGTGCAGTATGGAGCTTCTCGTCTTATGAAATCAACGGCGGAAATTATACCGCTGATTTTATAGGCATCAATGCGGAAAACGGTGTACTTACCGTAAACGCCGGTGAATTTGATATTGAGGAAATCCTTATCTTAAAAGGAACGGTAACACTCAATGGCGGTGAGTTTACAAACGGTTTTGTTATTGATGACTTAATGTATGACAGTGATGAACAGCAGTTTGTCAATGATATTCTCGCCGACGGCTATGCATACTATGATAAAGACGGCAGCAAGATAACCGTTGCAGATGATGCAACCAAGATTGACGGCTATGTTCAGGTCAAGGAGCATTTTGTTGCCTGCGTAACCGATAAAGACGGCAACGAGCTTGAAGGCTCACCGTATAAGACCCTTGCAGATGCAATAACAGCGGCAGAAGGCAGCGAGGGCAGCACGGTAACTCTGCTTGATGATGTCACGCTTACCGAAGAGCAGGATATTAGCTCCGGCAAGTTCACCCTTGACCTTAACGGCAAAACTCTTCTTAATGAAACTGCAGCAGCTATATGCATTGAATCTGATGCGGATGTAACAATCAAGGACAGCGGTGAAGGCGGTACGATAGAATCCAAAGCGGATACTTGGAATACTGTCTATAATTACGGAACTCTAACCGTCGAATCCGGCATCATCAAGGGCGAACGCGGTATTAGCAATTCCAGTTCCGGTACGCTCAACTTTAAAAGCGGCAAAATTGAAGCCGATACTTATTATGCAATCGGTAATTTTGGCACAGCCTATATTTACAACGGCAGCTTTAAAGCTGTTAGTTCAGGTGCAATAGAAAACAACTCCGATTCAACCGTCTATGTTTACGGCGGAGAGTTCAGCGGTTCTGCCGGCATAGTCAACCACGGCACAGCCTATATTGAAGGCGGTGAATTCAAGGGCAACTCCTATGCGGCACTTAATCTGCTCGGCGGTACGGTTGAGGTAACCGGCGGCAGCTTCACGGGAACAGACTTTGCAAGCGGTTCTTACAGCGGCACACCCTACGGAGAATATACCGTTTATTGTAACGAAGGTGCAAGCCTCATCCTTAAGGGCGGCGAATTCCCCAACGGCTTTGTTGTTGCTTATACAACCGCAAACACATTCCTTGCAGAAGATTATTACTACAAAGATGCCGACGGTAAGCTTATTGATGTTGCAGAAGATGCAAGGGTAATTGACGGCTACGTAAAGATTACAAAGGGCGCTGACCTTGCAGATGCGGTTATCACTCTTGACGAAACTCAGTTCACTTACAGCGGTATGGAGCACAAGCCCACGGTTATCGTAACAGTCGGCGGCAGAACTCTTGCCGAAGGAACAGATTATACGGTATCCTACGCAAACAACATCAACGCAGGCACGGCAACAGTAACAATTAAGGCTGTCGGTCAGGCAGCAGGCGGTATCGCAGGCGGCGGAAACATCGGTAACAGCTCAAATGCAGGCGAAATTACCGAAAGCGGCTACACGGGCGAGGTAACCAAGACGTTCACAATCAACAGGAAGCCCGTAACCGTCACCGCAACTGCACCCGATAAGGTTTACGACGGCACAACGGATATTCTTGAATATTCAGAGATTACCGTCACCATTAACGGTGCAGTTGAGGGCGAAATGCTCGGCGTAACCGTCGGAAAAGCCTGGTATGACAGTGCGGATGCAGGCGAGGGCAAAACCGTTCATATCATTTACACTCCCGTAGCAAGCAGCAGCATTGATAACTACGAATTCCCCGCAAATTCCGAATATTCAACTGATAACTATTACGTTGCAACAACGGCAGATATCTCAAGAAAGGATATTTCCGATGGATTTATTATCCTCGGCGATTCCCTCACCTATAACGGCACCGAGCAGACCCAGACGGTTGAAAAGGTGCTCACAACAAATAATCTTG
Source organism: Acutalibacteraceae bacterium (assembly GCA_045592385.1). Taxonomy (GTDB): domain Bacteria; phylum Bacillota; class Clostridia; order Oscillospirales; family Acutalibacteraceae; genus CAG-177. The sequence goes on along the minus strand of JAZNUP010000043.1, from coordinate 2,465 downwards.
AAGCAACCTTCGACATCAGCGGCAACAAGGCAACAAACGTTGGTGTATATCTTCTCACCGTAACGGGTACGGGCAACTTCACGGGCGAGGCAAAGCTCAGCTATGAAATCGCTCTTGATAAAAAGTGCGTTTCTCACATTGACCTTGTATACGTTGAAAATAACGGTGTATACGAGAGAAGATGGAAGGTAAAATCAACCGATAAGGAAAGCGTTCAATACGTGCTCAGCCAGCTCAACAATGCAGTAACGGATATTGCGCCTGAAAACAAAAAGGAAAGATGGAACGAAATGAAGGCGGCCTGCGAGGAAATACTCGGCATCATCAATTGTGTTGAAGAAGCTCTGGCTGACGTTGAAAAGGATTACGCACTTTACAGTGAGGATACCGTAAAAGCCTCCGATACCGATGCTCTCAACAAAATCGTTGAAAAAGTAAACGAAATCAAGGAGAGATACGGCTATTATCTTACCGAGGAAGAGGAAAAGAGGCTTGATGATATCCTTGCAGGCGTTGAAAAGCTCAGGGCAAAAATCGCCGCCACCGCTCAGGAAGTTGCGGATATTGAAGAGGCGGCAGACGTCTACAATCCCGATACGGTAACAAGCGCTGATAAGGCAGAGCTTGAAGCAATTATTGCGGATGCCGATGCAGTCAACCCCGAAAACCTCACCGAGGAGCAGAAGACTGCTCTCAATGCCGTAAAATCGGAGCTTGAGGGTCTTCTTGAAAAAATCGCTCAGGCAGGAAAGGCGGTAGAGGATATCGGTGCTCAGCTTGAAATGCTTGATGAAAACAGGGTAACAATCTTCTGGGAGGATGAAATCGAAGCCCTCAAAGCAAAGATTGACGAGCTGCTTGCAAATACCAATATGGGCGAAGCCGAAAAGGCAAAGCTCAACGAATACAAGGCGCAGTGCGATAATCTTGCTGAGATTATCCGCACCCCTGCCAAGTATTTCTCCCTGCGTTTCTTCTGGCTTATCGTTGATGTGTTCATCTGGGTGTGGAATTCAATTATCAACCTTTTCTGATGCTCAAACAGCTTAACAACTTAAATTAAAAGAGGGACTGTCTTACCGTGTGAGACAGTCCCTCATATTTTATCTTGCGAGTTTGTATATCAGGTCATAAGCAAAAGCAAGGTCGTCAACCGAGCAATGCTTCTGCACGAAATGCGAGGTGCAGCAAATCCAGCGTTTGCCTTTAAGGAGCGAAAAGATACGCTTTATTTCTTCGCCGAGTGCGGCTTTGTCCATAATTCCTATTGCGGATTGCACGCAGATTCCGCCCATAATTGCAAAATCATCTGCATAATTCTCAAGATATAAATCAAGCGGCATACCTGCATTTTCCTGCCAGGGATGAACAAGGTCAAAGCCGAGGTCGCGCACTCCGTCAAGCACCTTTCTGATGCAGCCGTCGGAATGCAGGCTTGCGAAAGCACCCTTTGAGTGAATATGCTCCACGATTGGTTTCATATTGGGGTAAATGATTTCCCGCCAAGTGTCGGGGCTGAAAAGCATATCCTTCTGCGAGCCCCAGTCATCGGATAAATGAATCATATCCGCGCCGAGGGCTATGCACTTGTCGGCAAAGCGGATTGTCCACTCAGCCTGCCGCCTGTAAAGCTCGCAGAGCTCTTCGGGGTAAAGGGCGACGTATAAAAGGTGGTTTTCAATGCCGAAAACCGTGTTGAAATGCTCAAAGAGGCCTGGGGTCTGCATGTAGCAGAAGCGTTCGCGCTGCTTATGGTGGGCGATTTCCCTTTTCACCTGCTCAAAATCCGCATCGTTATCGGGGGAGGTGAAAAGATTGTAATCAAGCAGTATATCGGGGGTCAGCTCCCCGTGGCGGCTTCTTATGGTGTCGAAGGTGTCGCCGTCAAAGGACCACGGGCCGCCGAAAATATGCGCCGCATCAAATTCAAATTTATCCTCAAATGCAGCAACACTGCCGAATTCCGCAGAGATTTCGGCGCTGAGATTTTCCTTCACCCAGCCGTATATCGGCTGACGGTCAACCGCCTTGCCGAGGATAGTGTTGCGAACTCTTTCGGTGCTGTTCATGGCAAAACTCCTTACCTGAGAAATTATGCTTGTTGCTCTGTGTTATAAATTTCAAAACTGTGTGGCTTGTTGTTAATCAAAGTATACCACAAGGCAAGCAATATTTCCACAAAAACATAAAAGCTTTTTCAGGCGGCATACCCTCTTACGGCTTACCTCCTGCGGCGGAATTAAAAACTGCCGCGGGGAATTTTGCGTAAAAACGGTTGATGTTTTTCAGAAAGAAAACGTCTGCATTATTGAAACGGCGGCATATTTATGTTACAATAATTTTTATAATGGTTATTTATGGGCATTTTGGCACAAAACGGAGGTTATGCTATGAAAAACGCACTTAAAAGGGCAATTTCAGTTCTGCTGGCGGCGGTAATGCTTTTCGGCACTTCGCCGCTTGCA
>JAZNUP010000042.1:0-4698 GCA_045592385.1 Acutalibacteraceae bacterium | reverse complement strand
TTCTGCATAGGGCTTACACCGTCATTGGGATAGAACACAAGGATTCTGGTATTCTCAACATCCTTGAAGCCTTCAAGCGCAGCTTTACCTGTGTCACCCGAGGTGGCAACAAGAATAACGATTTCTGTTCCCTTTGCGGATTTACCTGCAGAAACAGTCATAAGACGGGGAAGAATCTGCAAAGCCATATCCTTGAATGCGCAGGTGGGACCCTTCCACAGCTCAAGAATATTGGTGTTTCCCTCAAGATTTACAACGGGTGCAACCGCGGGAGAAGAAAAGCTTCCCGTTGCATATGCACCGTTTACGCAGGAGTCAATTTCCTGCTGTGTAAAATCGGTTAAAAACAGAGAAAGAACAGACTTTGCTCTGCCCACATAATCAAGCTTTGAAAGGGCTCTGATATCCTCAAGTGAAAGCTTCGGAAGGGTTTCGGGTACAAAAAGACCGCCTTCTGAAGAAATGCCCTTTGTTATAGCCTGCGAAGCAGAAATGCTGACTTTACTGTTTCTTGTGCTTACATAGTTCATATTCATCATCCTTTATGGAGTCCGATGCACAGACTCCCCAATTTATCAATTTTATATTGTATCACACTTTATCCGTTTTGTAAAACGTTTATAAAGAATTTCGCGGCATTATTATAAAAAATTTTTTCAAGTAAAGCAGCGGAATAACCCTTGCCTGCAAGGAATGCCCTCAAATCAGGGATTTTATCGAGCGAATCAAGCTCAGGATTAACATCACACCCGTCAAAATCACTGCCTATGGCAACGCAGTCTTCACCACCAAGCGACAGTATGTGCTCAATATGCCTGTAAACGGCTTCAAATCCGTCGTCACCGTAATCGCCCAGAAAGCTGCGGCAAAAGTTTATGCCAATGAGTGATTTGCGCCCGATAAGAAGCTTTATCTGCTCATCGTCAAGGCTGCGGCGAAGAGAGAATTCTCTGTCCTCACTTTCAGCCCTTGTGCTGAGCAAAACAGATGAACAATCGGAATGAGATGCAATAACCGGCATACTGTATCCACCCTCAAAAAGCTCATAAAAGCACTTTTTGCTCAGGTGCGAAACATCAGCGATAATATTAAGCCTTGAAAGCTCCTTCAAAACTCTTTTCCCCTCTTCGGTAAATCCGATTTTCTCTTCATCCTGGCATCCGCCACCGATTTCGTTGTTAGCATTCCACGTCAAGGTGACAAGCTTTACACCAAGCCGTTTCAAAGTCTCCAGCCTGCCCTCTCCGCACACAGCAGAGCCACCTTCAACAGTGAGAAAAGCGGCGCATTTGCCCTGGGAAATCGCCTCGTTGAAATCGTTTAAATCCTTGCACAGCTTGATTTTTGAGGAATTCATATTGATTTGTTCAATAAAAGCAGAGCTGACTTCATCAAAGTATTCGCAGGCTTTTTCTCCCCTAAGCTCGTCAGGAATCCACACGGCAAAAAGTTGCGCCCATTTGTCAAGTGATTCACCTTTACAAAGTGATATGTTAAGGTCACTGTCAGCAAGCTGCTTTTTTTGCAAAAAGCACTCCCCTGCGGTATCGCAATGCAAATCAAAAAAGTTCATTTTATCCCCCGAATGCGTTTTCGATATAGTTTATTGAGCTTAGTGACAGGTCGCCGTTAAGATAAACCTCCGCCACATCAAACCTTGGCTGCAAATCAGTTTTTACCTTTTTAAGAAAGGTATTTGCCGTTTTTATAAGACGTTGCTTTTTGCAGCTGTCTACAGCCTCAACCGCTCTTATATATGTATCTGCGTTTCTTGTTTTCACTTCTACAAACATTATAAGCTTCCCGTCTGAAGCCACTATATCAATTTCACCGTATTGGGTATAGAAGTTTGAAGCAAGTATATCAATTCCTTTGTCACGCAGATAGCGAGCGGCATAGATTTCGCCCCATATACCCGTTTTGTTCTTGATCATCTTATCACCACTTCATCTTTTTAAGAAAGCTCGGTCTGTGATATTCCGATATACCGTGCTCTCTTATTTTTTCATAATGAAGCTTTGTGCCATATCCTTTATGCTGCTTAAAGCAATACTGCGGCACTTTTTCATCCAGCTCGAGCATATATCTGTCCCTGCTTACCTTAGCAAGCACAGATGCCGCCGCAATAGATGCGCTTGAAGCATCTCCTTTTATGACGGTGCGCACATCGCAATCAAGACCGGGGGACTGATTTCCGTCCACAAGAGCAAGCTGAGGCTGAATCTCCAAGCCCTGCACCGCCCTGCGCATAGCCAGGAAGGTAGCCTGAAGGATGTTATACCGCTCTATTTCCTCAACACTTGCACTTGCTATACAGTATGACGCCGCCTTTTCTTTTATTATATCAAAAAGCACTTCTCTCTTCTTTTCGGTAAGCTTTTTTGAATCGTTGAGCCCTTCAATTTCAATTCCTTCCGGCAGAATTACCGCCGCCGCAAACACAGGACCTGCAAGAGGACCTCTGCCTGCCTCATCGACTCCGCAGACTATTGAATAGCCGTCCTGCTTTGCCTGATTTTCATGCATATACCAATCCATATTTTTCTCCTTACCGTTATTCAGAATTTTTTTATGAATAAGCAGCGCATATAATCCAACAAAAAGCAAGTCAGATTATATGAATCACCCTACTGAAAAAGGCGGCTGACGCCGCCTTTTTGTTACGCTAAAAATTTACTGTCAATAACATCAGCCAGCATCTCCTTAAGGTAGCTGAGGCTGAATTCCGATGTGTATCTGCCTACACCGTGATTATTGGCAAGCTCCTCGGTATAATCCTTAAGCATATAAACTCTGATGTTAGAAAAATCAGAGGCGTAATGAGTAACAACACCTGAGAATTTAACATCCTCAATTGAAATTGCACCTGAACTGTTATTTCTGACAATATTGAAATTAATCATACCGCCAAGCATTCTCGGACCTCTGTTCTGAGCAGAGATGAAGTTGCCGAGAGAATAGGCTACAAGAGTTCTTCTGCCGTCAGGTGCGGTAAGGAACTCAACCGGCTGAATAACGTGGGGATGAGTGCCGAGAATTACGTCAGCGCCCCAATCACAGAGCTTTTGCGCAAGGTCACGCTGAGCATCGGTAGGCTCGTGGGTATACTCTTCACCCCAATGAGCGTTTACGATTACTGCATCCGCCATCTTCTTTGCCTGCTTTATTTTTGCTTCAAGCAAGGCCTCGTCACTTGCTCTTACAAGAACAACCTCAGAATCCGCAGGAAGATTGAGGCCGTTTGTACGGTCTGTAAATCCTAAATATGCAAAAGTTATTCCGTTTACCGTCTGCGTGGGGATAACAAAATCCTCTTCGTTAAGATATGCGCCCGTGGTAATAGCTTTGCGCTCTTTCCAATAATTTATGGTGGAAATAAGACCGCTTTCACCCTTGTCGAGTGAATGGTTTGTGGAAATATTGAAAACGTCAAAGCCGATTCTGAGCATTTCATCGCCCAACTCAGCGGGAGAGTTGAAGCAAGGATAAGTGTCGACCTCATGCTCCGTGGAGATAATTGTTTCCTGATTGAGAATAGAAACGTCACTTGCGGCAATATAGTCCGCCACGTTTTCATAAGCGAGAGTGAAATCGTAGGTGCCGTTGGTTGAACGAGCAGCCGCCTGCTTATAAATATCAACGTGTATCAGGTTGTCGCCGACCGCCGCAAAGCTTACCTTTGAAATAAGCTGCTGCGTTGAAGATTCCTCTTCCTGCGTTACGCTTGTTTCGTCTTCCGCATCTGAGGAAACAGCCCTTGAAGCTGTAAGATAACGGTCAATCCCAACCACAGCAAGTGCGGCTATATCAAAAACCAGAATCATCGCAAGAATAATGGCAAGTTTTTTTCTCAAATCCAAGACCTCCTGTTATTCAAGAGTTATTCTGCCGAGCTTTCCGCCACGGTATTCATCAAGAAGCATTACCGCTGCACGCATGGTATCCGCTTCGCCGCGGCTAACAAGCATTCCGCGCTTTTTAGCAATAAGCTCAAGCAATTCATAGGGTTCAAGGGATTCAAAATCGGATATTTTATAACGTTGCTCAAGACGGTCAGCATAATCACGCTGCATAACCTCAAGAAATCTGACCGCAATTTCCTCGGTATCAAGGATTTCGTCCTTTACCGAACCGATAAAAGCAAGCTTGAAGCCCACCTGAGGATCCTCAAATTTAGGCCACAGAACGCCGGGGGTATCAAGCAGCTCAATACCCGAACCGATCGCAAACCACTGATTGCTCCTTGTGACACCGGGCTTGTCCGCAACCTTTGCGGCATACTTGCCAGCCATACGGTTGATAAATGAGGATTTACCTGTATTGGGTATGCCGACAACCATTACTCTTAAGGATTTGCCGACCATTCCCTTTTCGTTGTTTGCCTGAATTTTCTCGGCAAGTACCTCACGGATAAGGGGTCTGTACGCATTAAGACCTTTGCCTGAGCGACAGTCAACAGGAATTGCATATGCACCCTTGCTTTTGAAATATTCAATCCATTTTCTCGTTGCGTTATCGTCTGCAACATCACATTTATTAAGCAAAATTATTCTCGGTTTCCCTGAAACGATTTCGTCTATTTCAGGGTTACGGCTGCTCATGGGAATTCTTGCATCAAGAAGCTCCGTAACAGCATCAACCAGCTTCAGACTCTCTTTTATCTGACGGCGGGTTTTTGCCATATGACCGGGAAACCAT
>JAZNUP010000041.1:0-4865 GCA_045592385.1 Acutalibacteraceae bacterium | reverse complement strand
GGGTGATGCTTGGGAATATTGAGCGCTTCAAAGCAGTTGTAATCATCTGTAATCTCAGAATAATCTTCAACCGCAAAGCCCATTGTTTTGAATATCTCTTCAACCTCGCGCTGAACGAGCGTAATGGGATGATATGAACCCGAATTAATATCAACAGGCATTGATTCATCGTAGCTTTCAGCCTGCTCAACAAGGCGAAGCTCCTCTGCCTTGAGGATTTCACGGTTACGGTTCTGAATTTCGCTCTCAATAAACTTCTTTACTTCATTGATAAGCTGACCAGCTTCCTTCTTCTGCTCGTTGGGGATGTTTCTCAAATCGTTCATAAGCTCGGCAACGTAACCCTTTTTGCCGAGGAATTCAATTCTCAGCTGCTCAAGCTCTGCTGAAGAAGCAGCTGCTGCAGCTTTTTCTTTAAATAAGTTACTAAGGTTTGCAGTTTTTTCAATCATTGCTTTTTCCTCCATAAAAATATAACGCCTTCATCCCGAAAAAAAGGGACGAAGACGCGCTCCGCGGTACCACCCTGATTTTCACCTTACGGTGAACACTCTTTGCCGATAACGGCGGCTGCCGTTGCTTCCTTAGGAATACTCCGTTCAAAAGCACCGCTCCGGGGCGAACTTCGGCAACAACCGTACAGATGCGCTTTCAGCCTGCGACGCACCCTCTCTGAGTAAGGCTAATGCTGCTTACTTTTCCCTTTCATAGCGTTTGATATAAAATCATACTTATAGATATTAACATAAGAAATAAAGTTTTGCAAGAGTAAAATCAAATAATATAATGTTAATTAAACATAAAGCCGAACTTTTCGGTTTTTGCCATCGAAAGCAAATCGCCCGCCCCTGCTATTATATGATCAACAACGCTTATTTCAACAGCCGAAAACAGCGAAACCAATTCCTCCGTTGCAATCACGTCACCTTTTGACGGTGCGGCCACGGAATCGGGATGATTGTGAGCAAAAATAACACTGCGTGAATTATTACCGAGCGCCGCATTGATAAGACCGCGCTTGTTTACGGTAGTTTCGGTTATTCCTCCGCTTTCAAACTTTATACTGTTTATAAGGCTTCCTTTTCCGTCAAAGCAAAGCATATAAAACACTTCCCTGCTTTCACCGAGAAACAGATTTCTCACGTGAGCCATAATGCCTTCACAGTTTTCTATACCGAGCTTATCGTCAGTTTCCTTCTGCTGCATATAATACTTGCAGACCTGTGGAAGAAGAGTAAGAAATACAGTTGCTGCTTCACCTATACCGCTGACCTGCATCAGCCTTTCGGCAGGGGCATCCATTACACCGCTGAGAGACCCGAACGTATCAATCAGTCTGTGAGCAAGCTCGTTGGTATCCTTGCGCGGCACACAGTAAAAAAGAAGGAGCTCAAGAATATTATGCTCAGGCATATTTGCTATACCCTCTTTAAGGAATCTCTCCCGTACTCTTTCACGGTGTTTTTCGTGCATTTCTTCACCTCCCTCAAATAATTCCGTAGTATTATAGCACATCTTTCATATTTTGAAAAGCTTTGAATTAAATTTTAATTGCATTTAAAGGTTTATGTGGTATAATTAAGCAATAATAATTTTTAAGGTCGGTTTTATGAAAAGTTTTACAATAGAAAAAAATGACGCCAACCAGCGTCTTGACAAATTCATAACAAAGGCTGTTCCCAATCTACCGCAGTCACTGCTCTATAAGTACATACGCACCAAGCGTATAAAGGTCAATTCCAAGCGTGCAGAAATATCCACAAGGCTGTGCGTGGGCGACGTGGTTGATATGTATATCAACGATGAGTTTTTCACTCCCGCTAAAACAAACTACGATTTTCTCGGCGCTTCAAAAAATCTGAATATCGTTTATGAGGATGAAAATATAATGCTCCTCGATAAAAAAGTGGGGCTTCTCTCTCATCCCGATGAAACCGAGTACCGTGACACACTTATCACAAGAGTAAAGCGTTACTTGTATGAAAAAGGCAGTTATAACCCCGATGACGAAAACTCTTTTGCCCCTGCCCTTGTAAACAGAATTGACAGAAACACCGCAGGAATTGTAATTGCCGCAAAAAACGCAGAAAGCCTGAGAATTCTCAACCAAAAACTAAAGGACCGTGAAATTGAAAAATACTATCTGTGCGTGGTACACGGTTATCTCAGAGAAAAAGAGGGTATCCTCAACGGCTGGCTCATAAAAAATGAAAACAAGAATATCGTTAAAGTGTATTCATCAAAAAAAGACGGCGCCAAGGAAATCCGCACAAAGTACAGAGTTATTGCCGAGCGTGACGGTCTCAGTCTGGTTGAAATACACCTTCTCACGGGACGCACTCACCAGATTCGCGCACACTTCGCAAGTATCGGCCACCCCTTGCTCGGTGACGGTAAGTACGGCTCAAACGCCCTCAACAAATCGTTGGGCTACAAAAAGCAGTTCCTTTGCTCATACCGTCTTTGCTTCGATTTCAAAACGGATGCCGCTTCGCTAAATTATCTTAATTCCAGAAGCTTTGAGCTTGAAAACGTGTGGTTCAGGGAAGAATTCCTTAATGGCAGTCTGACCGAAAATAAATGATCAATTTGTTAATAATGTAAAAAAATATCGCATTATTTAATTTTTTACTTGTAAAAGTAAAAAAAATAGGTTATTATACATAGTATTATGCCGATTTTGTTCAGGTCGGCTAATATAAACCAAAATATCATTTTAGAAAAGGATGAACATAATGGCTAAAAACGACAACAAAAGCAAAGCTGAAATTTACAGAGAAGAACGTAAAGCAAGAATTGCAAAAGCAACAAAGCAGAATTCAAAAAAGCTTGATGCAGGCAGAAAAGCAGGCAGGTTTTTCAAAAAGATAATTGCTGTTGTTCTTGCAGTAGCTGTTGTTCTCGGCGCGGGTTATCTTATCGTTGACAGCACAGGTATTGGTGACAGATTCACAACAGCCCTCACCGTTGGCAGCGAAAAAGTAAACGCAACCGAGTTCAATTATTACTACTATATGGCATACCAGCAGGCAGCCTACACTCAGGAAAACCTCTATTCCTCAATGAACTACACCTATTTTGACGCTAACGTAAGCCCTGATGAGCAGAATTATCCGGTTGCCAACGAAGACGGTGAAACAATCACCTGGGCTGAAGCGCTCACCGAAGATGCCGCAACAAACGCTCAGTGGCTTATCAGCTACTACAACGAAGCTGTTGACGCAGGCTACACCCTTACAGACGATGAAAAGGCAAGCATTGATGAAACCGTAAGCAGCTACAAAGAAAGCGCTGACTCCAACGGTTATTCCCTCAACGCTTACCTCAGAGCAAACTTCGGCGCAGGCTTCAATGAAAAGACTTTCAGAACTCAGCTTGAGAAGGAAACCCTCGCTCAGAGATATGCAGAGGATAAGCAGGCTGAACTCAGTGAAGGTATCACTGATGAAGCTATCAAGGCTGAATATGACAAAAACCCCGCTGCATACGGCTATGCAGATGTACGTTACTACACCTTCACCCCCTCCACTCTTACCAAGGAAGATAAGGAAACTGACGATGCTTTCAAGGCAAGAAAGGAAGCTGCTTACAAAGAAACTCTTGAAACCGCAAAGGGCGTCTTTGCAGGCATCAAGGATGAAGCAACATTCAACGCAGAAGTAAAGGCTTACGAGGATTCACTTGTTGCTGATGCAGCAAAGGTTGAAGGCGCTGATAAGGCAAAAACCGAAACCGACGAAGACGAAACCCTCTATGAAGCAGTTTCATTATCCACCCTCAGCGCTGCTGTTGGTGAAGACGGTGCAAAGTGGGCTCTTGATTCAGCACGTAAGGCAGGCGAAGTTAAGCTTGTTGAAGCTGAAGATGAAATCCACATCATTTGCGTTGTAGCTCCCAAATATCTCACAAACAGCGTAAGCGTACGCTACTGCCTCGTTGCTTATAATGAAAGCTTCACAAAGGCTGCAAGCAAGTCCGAAAGCAAAGCTGCTAAGGAAGAGGCTGAAAAGCTCTATAAAGAATGGAAGGATGCAGGCGACCTTAGTGAAAAGGCTTTCGCCGCTGTATGCAAGGAAAATTCCGACGATGCATCAACAAGCGCTGACGGCGGTCTTATCGACGTAAGAATCAACGAAATGGTTCCCGCTTTTGAAGACTGGTGCTTCGACCCCGCAAGAAAGCCCGGTGAAACAGCCGTTATTGAAGCAGAAGAATACGGCTACTTCCTCGTTTATTTCGTAAGCAACAACACTGATGATCTCGACTGGAAAAACACTGTAAGAAACACTCTCGGCACAACCGCTTATGAAGATTTCGATGCTGCCCTCATCGCTGATGACGGCAAGTACGCAATCGACAACCGCGAAAAAGTACAGGCAAGAGTTTCTGACGATTTCTGCAAGACCATCAAGCGTAACCAGGCTCTTAATGGTTAACCGTTAAATGTTCGCCGCAGGAAGTTCGACCGACTCCCTGCGGCGTTTTTGAGTTGGAGTATTGTAAAAAAATGAAAGGAGTAAAAAAATGAAACCTACAAAAACCACACACTTTGGTATCCAGAGAAAAATCGTTGCAAATATGACCTCTGAAAGCTGGGAAACCATCCCCCACATTTCCTACATTTACGAGCCGGAAGTTTCCAAATTTCTTGAAACCGTAAAAGAGCTCAATGAATCAGGAAAAACCCCTATCAAAATAACCGTTAATACTGTTATGCTCAAGGCTCTCGCAGAAGCCTTCAAGGCAGCTCCTCAGCTTAATGCGCATATCAAGTTCAACCGCAAGCTCGTCAGAGGCAGCATTACGGAGTTTGAGGAAATCCACGCAGGTATGACCTGGATTCTCCCCAACGGCGAAATGATGAC
>JAZNUP010000040.1:0-3953 GCA_045592385.1 Acutalibacteraceae bacterium | reverse complement strand
TCTATGTGCGAAAAGGCAGAGGGAAAAGTTATCATCAAAGCGGCAGGCAATATGGCTTACCCCGTAGGTTATTTTAACGAAACCGTATCGAGCGAAATTATGGTTGCCGCTCAGACTCTCGGCGAAAGCTTTGAGTACGTTGCAGGCCTCGGTGCCGATCCCAGAACTATGATAGGTGCAGGCGCTATCAAGGGCGTTCCCGTTCTTGTAAGCGTTCCCCAGCTTATCGGCGGCGGTCAGGTAGGCCTTTGCATTTCTGACAGTATCCCCGTAAGCCAGCGCTGCAAGCGCATTGCAAAAATGCTCTCCGACGCTGACGTTATAATTGAATCCGCAGTTGCTCTTACTCAGGAAATCCACGACGGTCCCTTTGAAACTTATACAGGCCACGGAATCTGGGCGGCAATGAACGGTATGCCCACATACAGCCTTAAGGATAAAACTCTCATCCGCTTTGACCTTGATGAAAACCTCAAGCGTTCCTGGGATCTCAACAAGCAGAGCGAGCTTATTCAGAAGGCAATCAACGAAGGTCTTCCTAAGACAAAGCTTACAAAGATTCCTTTCCGTATGGAAATGTCTGCATTCACCCGTCTTGAAAACAGTATCCCCGTTATCGGCGATATCGGCGAGCTCTGGCCCATTTTCGTTGACCGTATCTGCAACGAACTCGGCATATCTCTTGATTTCTCTTCCGCTCCTCAGAATACCGAGGAAGGCGCCGCAATGCGCGAGAGAATTGTTGAAGAGGTCAAGCCCTTCTCGCTCACCAAGATGCGCAATGCTCTTCACGACAAATACAGTTTCTGATTTTTTGACATAAAGGAGATTTAATATAATGGCTAAAGTATTAGGTGTTATTCCCGCCCGTTACGGTTCATCACGTCTTCCCGGCAAGCCCCTCAAGGATATCTGCGGCAAGCCCATGATTCAGCACGTTTATGAAAACGCAAGCAAGTCAAAGGTTCTTGATAAGGTTGTTGTTGCAACCGATGACCAGCGTGTTTACGATGCAGTTATCGCTTTCGGCGGCGAAGCTGTTATGACAAGCGTAAATCATCCCACAGGCTCCGACCGTGTGGCTGAGGCTGCAAGCCATTACGCTGACTGTGACTACGTTATCAACATCCAGGGTGACGAGCCTCTCGTTCCCCCTGAAATCATAGACGATATCGGCACTGCTCTTATCAACAGCCCCGACTGCGTTATGGCAACAGGCAGCGTTCCGATTGACGGCGAAGATTACATAAAGAACAACACCGTTGTAAAGGTTGTAACCGACGTTAACGGCAATGCAATCTATTTCTCACGCTCACCCATTCCCTATCCCCGTAACGCTCAGCACGCTAAGTATTTTGAGCACGTAGGAATTTACGCTTACACCCATGAATTCCTCAACACCTATACAAAGCTCGCTCCCACTCCCCTCTCAGAAGCAGAGTCACTTGAGCAGCTCAAGGTTCTGGAGCACGGCTACAAAATCAAAATAGTTCCCGCTCCCGCTCAGTATGAAGCAGTAAGCGTTGACACCGAGGAGGACCTTCAGGAGGTTATCCGCATTTACAAGGAACGTCACGGCTGCTGAGCTTTCACTCCGAAGAGTAAAAGCAAGGAAGGGAGAAAATGTATGAAAGTTAAACACATCACCGTTGCTTTTGACGAGCCCAGCTTTTTCGGCTGGCCCGCCAATCACGGCATCTGGAAATTCGATGACGAATTGCTTGTAGGCTTTGAAAAAGGAATTCATCATTATAACGGACCCGATGTGCACGCTCTTGACAGAACAATTCCCACAATAAGAATGTTCGCAAGATTCCGCCCCGAGACCGGTTGGGTTCACGAATTTCCCGAAATCCCTGCAATAGATTATGAGAACAAAACCCGACTTCCCGACGTACCTGCCGACCTTCTCTCCCCCGAAAGCGGCCTTTATCTTATGCCCTCAGGCTGGGACGGCAACGTATTCACACAGCTTATGGTTACCAATAATAAAGGTAAAAGCTGGCAGGGCCCGTTTTATATCCCTGATTTCGGTCTGGTAGGTGTCGCCGCCAGAACTGACTACATTGTTTGCGACGGATATTTTCTTCTCGCTATGACCGGAGTTAAAGCAGACGGTCTTGAAGGCAACACTTTCGCGGCAAAGCTTACCTTTGACGGTAAATGGGAAAAACTCGGTATGATGGGCGAAGACCCTCCGGAGGGTGATTTCAGAATTATGCCCGCAATCGCAAGACTTCCCGACGGTTCATTGCTCGGAATCGGACGTTATGCCAGCGAGAACGAGCCCGGCTTCACTCAGCTGGACGTATATCTGAGCAATGACGAAGGCAAAACGTGGGATTATGAAACAAAGCTCACCTACGTTGGAAACGATATGAGCGGCGGCAGCCCTCCTGCGCTGTGCACTCTGCCTGACGGCACAATACTGCTCGCCTTCTTCCGCAGGCAGTCCCCTCACGGTCTTTTTATCACAACCACACGTGACGGTAAAAACTGGAGCGAGCCTCAGGCTCTGCGCACTGATGCCGTCAACACAGATATCGGCTATCCCCGCATTGCGTTTTTTAATAACGAAGTGCATATTCTTTATTATTATAATCTCGGCGAGGAAGCTCCCCGCTTCGTTGCCGACACAGTAATTTCAGATTGGGAGACATTGATAAATGATTAAAGCTGAACTTTTATATCAGGAATACCTCTCAACAGAAGGTATCAACGAAGAAACCGGCGAATGCCATGCCGCAACGGTAGCAATCTGCAACGGCACACCCACCGCTGCCTGGTTCGGCGGAACCAAGGAAAAAAATCCCAACGTACGCATCTGGTTTGCAAGCCGTGACGGCGGCGAATGGAGCATCCCCGCTCCCATTACTCCCGATGACGGCGAGGCAGACTGGAACCCCACTCTCTTCGCAGAGGACGGAGTTCTTACTCTGATTTATAAGAGCGGTATTGACGAGGGCCATTGGTACTCAATGAAATCCGTTTCCACCGACGGCGGTAAAACCTGGTCAGCTCCCGTTGAGCTCGTACCCGGCGATATCGGCGGACGCGGACCCGTTAAAAATCAGATGATAAGACTTTCAAACGGTGTGCTTCTTGCCCCCGGCTCAACCGAGGATTTGTGTGACCGCTGGGAATCCTGGACGGACTACAGCGCCGACAACGGCGAAACCTGGAAGCTTTCCGCTCCCGTTGCATTTGAACTGCCTGACGGTACAATCTGCAACCGCAAGGAAGAGCTCCCCAAGGAAGGCGAAGGCCTTATTCAGCCCGCAATCTGGGAAGACCAGGCACACGACGGCAGAGTTTATATGCTTGCACGCACAAACCTCAACTGGGTTTACCGCAGCGAATCAACCGATTTCGGACGCACCTGGTCCGTTGCCCGTCCTACCGATATGCCCAACAATAACAGCGGCATCGGTGCAGCAATGACCGACTGCGGAGTTTTAGGTCTTATCTGCAACCCCGTAAGCGAAAACTGGGGTGACCGTACGCCTCTTTGCCTTTTCCTCTCCGAGGATAACGGAGCTACATATCCCGTACGCATTGAGCTCGAAACAAAGCCCGCTACAGAATTTTCATATCCCTCAATCGTTGCAGAGGGCAACCTTCTTCATATGGTATACACCTGCGGACGTAAACAAATAGGCTACGCAGTTGTACGTGTTGAAAGATAAAGAATTTTACAAGAAAGGATTCTCATATGGAAACCAAGAGCATAATTGCTTTTCTGGCAATCAGTATGATTACCATGTGCTTCGGATGGGGTATGCGCGGCTCGGCAATCGGCGGCGAAAAAGGCGCAATGCTCCCCGGTGCTTTCATGGGTATACTCTGCGTCTGGTACACAGGCTCAGAGTTTTTGATGGATAACGTGTATCTTTTTGCAGCCGCCTGCGCCCTCGGCTATTTCTACGGCGGTATGGAGCCCTACGGCTCAACAA
>JAZNUP010000039.1:0-7167 GCA_045592385.1 Acutalibacteraceae bacterium | reverse complement strand
AGTATGGCTTCATAAAAGAAACGCTCCGCTGAATCAAAACTGCGACCTTTTCGGTGCTTCGCAGTTTTGAAAGAGCAGATTTTTGTCACAGCAAGGCAAAAATCTGCAGGAATACGAGGTTATTTCAAAGGTTTTTAACGCTGCTGTGGCGAAAAAATGCCTTTCAAAACCGTATGGAGTTCGAATGTAGCCACTCTACCACAAAGATATGTACAAAGTATTAATTCGGTTAAACAATATTGTAAAATCAGATTTTCGGAAGCCAGAAAATGAAATCCGTATATTCACCGGGCACGCTGCTTGCCTTTATTTTGCCCGAATGAAGCTCAACGATTGTTTTTACAATAAAAAGACCCATACCTGCTCCCTTAGTGTCATAGCTTCTGGATTTATCCACCTTGTAAAAACGCTCAAAAATCTTATCAGCCTCTTCAGGCTCTATGCCTTTGCCGCTGTTTCTGATTTTAACAATGTTTTTCTCGGCATCCGAGCCGGAGAATATCTCAATATATCCGCCCTGGGGAGTAAACTTAACTGCATTGTCTATCAGGTTGTAAACCACCTGATTTATCATATCCATATCAGCCTTGACGAAATTCTGAGAGATTGTTTCAAGCCCTCTTATCTCAAGGTTG
This sequence comes from Acutalibacteraceae bacterium, assembly GCA_045592385.1. Lineage (GTDB taxonomy): Bacteria > Bacillota > Clostridia > Oscillospirales > Acutalibacteraceae > CAG-177. Next base: position 6,532 of record JAZNUP010000039.1, on the reverse strand, counting down.
CGGGACTCTATAATCTGCTCAAAGCTGAGCAGAGTGTTTATTATCATCTGAGAAATATCAAAGCTCGTCATATTGAGATTATACTCACCTGATTCGATTTTACTCATATTGAGCATACCGGTAACAAGCCTTGAAAGCCTCTTGACTTCATCCGACACCACCTTAAGATACTGCGTTTGCTTATCCTCGCTGATAGTGCCGTCAAGAATTCCGTCAATAAAGCCGCCGATTGTGGTCATGGGAGTTTTCAGCTCGTGCGAAACGTTGGCAACAAAGCTCCTTCTTGACATTTCAAGCGTAGATAGGCTCTGTGCCATAGAGTTGAATGCCACAACCAACTCCTGTACCTCATCGTTCTGTTTTGCGAAATATCCCTTTTTAACAACTATACGGCTTGAAAAATCGCCGTTGGCATACTGCTTTGCCGCTACCGACATTTCACGCAAAGGCTTTGTAAACCTTGCTACGAATATATAAGTCAGTATAAACGATGCAAGTATTACCGCAAGGGATGCGAAAAGGAAAATACGGAATATAGCCCACACGTAGGGTGCAAGACCGTTTGAAAAAGACTGGGTTATAAAGACAACCGCCACGGTTTCGCCCCTTACGATAACGGGAGCGCTTACAACAAAGCTGAGCTCACTGAGAGTGCCGTCAAGGGTGCCTGTGTCAACGCATATTGTCTCGGTTGCAAGGCTCATTGTTTCTGCAGGAATATGATACCCGCTGTGCACAAGGCAGGAGCCCGTGTAGATAGCAAGGTCGGATTGCAGAATTTCCTTGCAGTAAACAACGTCGCCGTGAACGTTGGCTATAAAAATATCCGCATCAATAGCATTTGAAATCTGCCTTAAATTATTACATATTACTATTATGGAGCCGCGCCCGCTCTCGCCCAGATAATCGGATGAAAGAACGTCACGTGTATTCTGAGCTACCGCCACGGTATTCTCCTGCAAAAGCTCAAGCTTTTCATCCATCCAGAATTTGGAAACAAGCAAAAGCAATGCCGAGCCAACGAACACAAAGCTTACAAGAATAACCGAAGAGGTGAGCACAAAGAATCGCTTGAACAGCCGCGAACGGCGCACGGTGACTCCTTTTACTTCTTTAATACCCATACTGCTCCTCTGAAAAAGCTTAATCCTTTGTAGCGAACTTGTAGCCTACGCTCCATACGGTTTTAAGCTCCCATTTATCGGAAACGCCCTCAAGCTTCTCACGCAGGCGCTTAACGTGAACGTCAACCGTTCTTGAATCGCCGTAATAATCAAATCCCCATACTTCATCAAGAAGCTGGTCTCTCGTGAAAACTCTGTTGGGATTGCTTGCAAGGTGGTAAATGAGCTCCATCTCTTTGGGAGGAGTATCAATTTTTTCGCCGTTTACCATAAGCTCATAGTTGGTAAGATTGATAACGAGCTTATCAAATTTTACCTCTTTCATATCCACGCTCTGGCTGCCGCCCGTTCTGCGAAGCACTGCGCGTACTCTGGCAATAACCTCTTTTGCATCAAAGGGTTTAACCACGTAGTCATCCGCGCCGAGCTCAAAGCCGAGCACCTTATCGAAGGTTTCACCCTTGGCGGTAATCATAATGATGGGCTTGTCCGAAAACTTTCTGACCTCGCGGCAGACCTGCCAGCCGTCAAGCACGGGAAGCATTATATCAAGAAGCATAAGCGACGGATTTGTATCGCGGAAAAGCTTAACTGCGGTTTCACCGTCGTTTGCTATTGTTACCTCAAAGCCGTCCTTTTCAAGATAAAGTCTTAGCAGTTCGCAGATATTGGTATCATCATCAACAACAAGAATTCTTTCTGCTGCCATTTCTTTGCCCTCCTGTTTTTATAATAGCCGATTTTACAATCAACCCTGTATAAATTATATTCACTTTTTATAAAGGATTTGTGAATTCACAAATAACTTTTTGTTACCAAAGTTGCCGCATTTTGTGAATTCAGGCAATTATTTCTTGATATAGAACTTAAATACCGTGGTTGATCTGAATTCCTTACCCGCCTCAACAGTGCACTGGGGAAATTCAGGCTGATTGGGTGTATCAGGATAAAACTGAGTTTCAAGGCAGAAGCCTGCGTGCTTTATAAGGGGCTTTTCATCCTTGCCGATATTGCTGCCGTCAAGGAAGTTGCCCGTATAAAGCTGAACTCCGAGAAGATCTGTATACACATCAAGAGCTCTGCCGCTTTCGGGGTCATACGCAGTAACCGCCGCACCGTCGCCTTCATTGAGGCAGAAGTTATGGTCATAACCCTTGCACATAATAAGCTGCTCATCCTGAGCGCCGATATCCCTGCCGATAGCCTTGGGCTCTCTGAAATCAAATGCAGTTCCCTCTACGCTGCGAAGCTCGCCCGTAGGAATTGAATCAGCATCCGTAGGGGTATAATAATCCGCATCAATTCTGAGCACGTGGTTGAGGATATCGCCGTTTGATGCGCCTGCAAGGTTGAAATATGCGTGGTTGGTCATATTGATAACCGTCTTTTTATCGGTCTTTGCGTAATAATCAATTTTCAGTTCGTTTTTCTCGTTGAATACGAATTTAACAACAAAATTCACGTTGCCGGGGAAACCGTGAGAGCCGTCAGCGCTGAAATAGGACATTTCAACAGCATTGTCATCCACGATAATTGCATTCCATACAGCAGTGGAAAGCTCAGCACCGCCGTGAAGGCAGGTTTTTTCTTTTTCATTCTTTGTTACGCTGTACTTCACGCCGTCAAGCTCAAACTCGCCGTTTGCAATGCGGTTTGCATATCTGCCGACTGTCATACCCTGATAATCCGAGTGCTCCTCGTGGCCGCTGATATCAGAAAAGCCCGAAAGCACGTCCGCAATAACTCCGTTTTTATCGGGCACGTTTATGCAGTTAACGGTGGCACCGTAGGTAATAAGCTCAACGGATGCGCCCTGAGAATTTGTAATGGTATAGGAATGAACCTCTCTGCCGTCCTTGGTTACGCCAAAAAGTTTTTTCTCTGTCATTTTAAAACATCCTTTCAGTTAACTTCTTATGAAGTTATTATTATTCATAATACATTATATTATGGATAACTTTTTATGTCAACAAACCTGACGGGACAATTTGTTTATAACCGCAATCCGATTGATTTTGTAAATATTGTGTGATATATTTATTCCAGTAGAGTAACAAGGCGGTGATACTTTGGCAAAGCACGAATTCGGCATTATGCAGACCGCACCCGAGCGCGGCAGGCGGTATGACGATTACGAGCCGCAGAAATATGAATGCATCAGCGTTGATGACGATTACGTGGAGATTATTGATGCCAGAGTAAGCCGCACGGATTTTTATTGGCATACGCTTGACGTGCCTGCAAAGGGGCTTGCATACACGGGAGTCACGCTTATTCCGCCCGCGTCAATACAAAGACTTGCGGACAGTATTGAGGATATCCCCGAACTGTCACCGCTCAGGCAGCTATGCGAAAAAGCGATTGAAAACGATAAGTGGATAATACATTTCGGGTTGTAAAGCAGGAGGATTGTATGGCAGAAATTCTTGAAGTTGTTATGATAGTAAGCTTCGGCGCTTCGTGGCCGATGAACGTAATAAAATCCTACAAAGCACGCACCGCAAAGGGCAAAAGCCTGTGGTTTCTGTGCCTGATTGTCTTCGGCTACATAGCGGGAATTATTTCAAAATTCCTCAACGAAGCTTATATGGCAGAGTTTTCGCAGAAATGGTACGTGCTGTTTTTCTATTTTCTCAATCTTATAATGGTATGCGCGGATTTGATTCTGTATTTCAGAAACAGAAAGCTTGATAAAGAAAGGGCATAATAATCACAAAAGCACCCCGAGGGGTGCTTTTTTCATACAGTATTGATTTTACATCTGCTCCAGGATGTACTGCTTTACGTCCTCAAGCTTACTCTTTTGCCAGGCTTTTTCTTTTTCCTTTTCCGCAAGGGGGCAGAGGATAAAGAAATCCAGCGTTTCGCCCGGCACTCTACCCGTCCTCAGGGGCTCCGCAAAGTGCTCCGCCCACTCCTCCTCCGTTGCGTTGGCAAAGCGCTCAGGGTTTAGGTACGTCATCTGACGCCTTGTGGCGGCAATGTGCATCTTTGCCGAAAGCGGCGAGAGAAGATTGAACTCCTCCTCCTGCACGTCAGTGAAAATCACCGGCAGCGGCGCTTTCACAATATGCTCAGGTCCCCTTAAAATCTCAAGACCCATCGGCTCCCAGGTGAATTGAGTTTCAGTGAAGTTTATCTTCACAATAAGGCCGAGCTCCGTTTTATGCTGCGAGCGCTGATAATCGGTATCAAATATAAAATTGCCCAGTGAATAAAATATAACCTTATCGCCCACCGTTTCGTAATTCATAGGCACGTGGGGGTGATGACCCACCACCATATCCGCGCCCATTTCAAGGTAAAGGCGGTAACGCTCCCTTGTGTAGGGCGAGGGCAAAGGAGTAAATTCCTCGCCTGCGTGGGCAATAACCACGCACCAGCGGCAGGTTTTCTTTATTTCGTTTATCGTATTCTGAATCTCATCAAGGTCGCTCCAGCTGTAACAGCCCGCCTTGTTTTCATCAGCCTTTCTGCAAGCGCGCTGATAACCCACCGCAAACATTCCTATTCCGCCTGCTTCGTTGAGTATAACAGGTCTCCTTGCCTCGTGTATATCCATACCCGCGCCAACGGTTGCGGCGCCGTTTTCTTTCGCAATCTCAAGCGTGCTTTTAATGCCGTATTCGCCTGCATCCATAATATGATTGTTGCAGATGCTCCATATATCCGCGTTCATTTTATTTAGCACCTTAACAGCTTCGGGGTCAATGGTGTGAAGCAGCTGAGCCGCTCCGCTTGTGGTTGTATTCTGCTCAACGGGCGCAACGGGACCCTCCACGTTTACAACAACGTGGTCTGCACTGTGGAGAAAATCAAGAATCTCACCTGAAATGAGCTCTTCATCGTTCCATTTGCCGTACATATATCTGTCAAAACCGATGTCTCCCGTGAACACCAAAGAAGATTTATCTTTCATTTTATTATCCTTTCATCATAAAGGTAATACAATAATATCACAGCAAATCAAAAAGAGCAAGGCACAACAACGCCTCTTTTGTTCATTAAAGAAAAATAGGCGCAGTATTTCTCCCGTTAATGCCTGAAAAAGCCGATTTCCCTTGACAAATAAAGCAAAACCTTGTTATCATTTTATGGGTGATTAATATGAATATCAAAAGATTTTCCGCAATTCTTCTTACTTTAATTATTGCTTTTTCCTTCGCCTCCTGCCGTGACGGCAGTAACGAAGCACAGACCTCAACCGCCGTTGCAGCCAAAGAAACGACAAGCGAAGTTTCAACAACAGCTTCAGAATCCGCAACGTCCGATGAAGATTTGAAGGCATCTTTCTGGCCCGAGGAAAGTGAAATATCCTCTGAAGCCGAAAGCACGCAGATATCCGATGACCCTGCCGTATGGTCTGTGGCGCAGGCAGTTGAAGCATACAAAAGCGCCGCTGAAAAATCAAACGCAAAGGCGATATCAAACCATAGCATCAACCTTAAAAGTATAAGCGTCAACAACGGGCAGTACGAGGGACTTTTTGAATTCATTACCCCCATTATGTCTAAGCTGATTTCCAACAATTCAAGCGATAAGAACGGCATTACCGGCGGATACAAAAATCTCTCCGAAGCGGACGTTGCAAGCGCAAAAGCCTACAAGGTCGGCAACAACATCGCCATTGAAATGGTTATGAAAGAGCAGGTTTCAGGCGCGCGTGACGATGCACTTTCAGGCAGTGTCGGTCACGCAATCACCGCCGTAGGCGATATAAGCGAGGTAACGAAGCAGCTTACGGATCTGGGGCTGCCGCTTGAACTCTCGGATAAGGATACGAAAATTTATTACACCGACCCCGTGGTAAAGGTGCTCATAAACAGCAACGGCGAAATCGTAAAGGGTACGTGGCGCTATACAGTTGAAATCAGGCTTAACAACTACAAAGCTTTCGGCAAAAGGGTAGACACCACATCAGTTATAATGGACAATACTCTCTCCGTCAACGGCGGATTTTAAGGCAAAGGGGAAGTAAAAAAGCGCAGACCGCATAAAACAATATATGACAAGGGGTTCTGTAGGAATCAATATCCTGCAGAACCCTGAATTTTTGCTATGAATTTAAAAATGAATAAAAAATAATGTTTTATGCTACGAACAAACTTCGCCGCTCGGCGTACCTTTGTACGCCTTCGGGCAAGCATAACAAGGCAGAAGCCTTGTTGTTGCTCAGTTTGTCCGTTCTGCATCTTTTTTCCTTTCCCCTTTAAAAGACTGTAAAAAGCGCAGACCGCATAAAACAATATATGACAAGGGGTTCTGTAGGAATCAATATCCTGCAGAACCCTGAATTTTTGCTATGAATTTAAAAATGAAGAAAAAACAACGTTTTATGCTACGAACAAACTTCGCCGCTCGGCGTACCTTTGTACGCCTTCGGGCAAGCATAACAAGGCTGAAAAAAG
>JAZNUP010000038.1:0-9014 GCA_045592385.1 Acutalibacteraceae bacterium | reverse complement strand
AGCTCCGTTCGACTTGCATGTGTTAGGCACGCCGCCAGCGTTCATCCTGAGCCAGGATCAAACTCTCTAAAAATTGTATATAAACACCCTAAGGTGTTTAAACCATTTTCAGAGCTTAATCGCTCTTGCCATTGCTGGCTTCCTTTAATCTTGGTTTCCCAAAATTACTGTTTGTTGAGTTTTTTACTCAAATTAATCTCAAGGGTTTCTTGATTATTTCGTTGTTTAATTTTCAAGGTGCGAGTGCGACCCGTTTCGTTGGGTGCTCGAATATACTAACACAACAGTTTCCAATTGTCAACACTTTTTTTAATTATTTTTTATTTGTTTTCAACCGCTCCGAGTGTTTCTGAAATCTGTGCTTTTGCATCAAACGCTACTGTTATTTTCGTTTATTGATAATTAACGGTATATATAATGTAATAAAATAATAAGCCGCAGGCAAAAACTCACCTGCGGCTCAAAATCCAAAAGCTTATTCGTTTATAATTGCTTCAAGAATGTTACGGATTCCCTGATATCTTTCACGGGCAAGCTTTTCTGACTCTCCCCTGATGGAAAAATAAATCTTAAGCTTAGGCTCTGTACCCGAAGGACGCATTGCCATCCATGAGCCGTCAGTGAAGATATACTTGAGAACATTCTCCTTGGGCAGACCGTCTATTCCGGGAGCATAGTCCTTAACCTCTGCCACACCGTCAACAAGGCTTGCACCCTTGCTTCTGAAAATTTCCATAAGTTCGCCGATGCGCTGAGCACCGCTCTTTCCTTTAAGAACAAAAGTATCAAGCAAATCAAGATAGAATCCGTGCTTTGCATAAATCTCATTGAGTACATCAATAAGAGTTTTGCCCTGATTCATATAATAAGCCGCCATCTGACAAATAAGCATTGAAGCAACAACGGCATCCTTATCCCTTGCATGAGTGCCTGCAAGGTAACCATAGCTTTCCTCATAACCGAAAACATACTCACTCTTGCCGCTCTGCTCATAAAGGCAAATCTGCTCACCGATATATTTGAATCCTGTAAGTGTTTCAACAACGTTAAGTCCCTGACTCTTTGCAATATTTGCGCCAAGCTCGCTTGTAACGATAGTTTTAACAATTGTGGATTTTTCGTTGAAGGTTCCCTTTTTCATTTCAAGAATGAAATTGATAAGAAGCGCACCGACCTGGTTGCCCGTCATAAGGGTAAACGCCCCGTTATGCTTTACGCCGATGCCTACACGGTCACAGTCAGGGTCAGTACCGAGAACGAGATCGGCATCCTCTGCCTGAGCCTGCTCAAGAGCAAGAGTAAGAGCATCCTTCTCCTCGGGATTGGGAGAACGCACGGTTGAAAAATCACCGTCAGGAAGCTCCTGAGCAGATACGATTGAAACGTTCATATCTGAAAGAACAGTTCTTACGGGAATATTGCCTGTTCCGTGCAAGGGAGTATAAACGATTTTCAAATCAGACTTTCCTTCATAAAGCGACTGCTTTTTAACCTCCGCTATGAATGCGGCAAGAGTCTGCTCACCTATCATTGTAACAAGACCCTTTGACTGAGCTTCAGCAAGCTCCATACACTCAATTGCCTGCAAATCCTCAACTGCATTTACATAAGCAATAACTTTATTGGCAATATCAGGAACCAGCTGGCAGCCATTATCATCATAAACCTTATAGCCGTTATATTCCTTGGGATTGTGGCTGGCAGTAACAACAACACCCGCACTGCACTTATGGTAACGAACAGAGAAAGAAAGCACGGGAGTCGGCATAAGTGTTTCAAAAAGAAGCACTTTTATACCGTTTGCAGCAAGAACACCTGCTGTAACCTCAGCAAAAGCCTTGGAGTTATTGCGCGAATCGTAAGCAACGGCAACGCTTTTCTCTCCGTCAACGGTATTGTTAAGATAATCAGCAAGACCCTGAGTTGCCTTGCCTATGGTATAGCGGTTCATTCTGTTGGCACCTGCGCCCATAACTCCTCTGAGCCCGCCGGTACCGAATTCAAGATCTTTGTAAAATCTGTCTTCAATCTCCTTTTCATCGGTGATTGCGTTGAGCTGAGCGGCTGTTTCCTCATCAAAAGTTTTCCAAAGCTCATACTTTTCTTTTACTGTCATAGAACATCCTCCTCATATTTCTGTTGCTATTGTTATAATTTCAAAAGGTTTGTACTCAAGGGTATCGGTTTCACCCACTATATCCTCAAGCATATTCATTACTTTATAGGTTTTACCGAGCGGAAGAATTCCTCTTCTGCCATCCTGCTCGCAAAGACGGATTACCGCATATCTGCCGCACTCCGAAAGCTTCATCGCCTGAAGCTGCAACGGAGCAAAGCTGAAATCAGCAGAAACATCACTCTTTACAAGCTTTACATTATATTCTGTTGCTATGTTATTTATTGCAGCATCGGTAAATCCCGAAGCGTGAGGATAAATCATATAGCAGAAATTGTGGGTGCCGATATCGGACGTGGGGTCAGGACGGATAGTTGCCCTAAGCAAGGAAAGAGACATAACGTTTTCCTTAGCGCCTATGCCGTACTTACCCTCGTTTATTATTGCAACCCCTCCGTCAGTCTCAGACATATCACTCCACTTATGCTGGCAAACCTCAAAACGCGCCTGCTGCCAGGTTGTGTTACGGTGAGTTTCGCGCTTGATGAATCCTGCAGAGGTATCGCTTACAAGCTCACGTGTAAGCACGTTACAATCAAAGAACACCTTGGCAAGCTTATGCTTTTCGTTCCAATCAACAATGCTTTCAACCTCAATTGCTCCTGAGCGGCGGAAAAGACGGACAATCAGCTTCCACTCGCTTTTTTCGGTGGCAAGAACAGCACTGAATTCGGCACATTCGCCGTTGGCACATTCAAATGCAAAAGGCTTTTTAACCTTAAGCGGTATTTCTTTTTCAGTGTAATTGGGAAGAATATCCCACGCATCGTAATTGCCGGGTGTATCGGAGAAAAGCTTTAATTTGTTGAACTCGCCGCCTGCCCACTGACGGGACAGTTTTTTATCCCAGAGCGAAACAATGCTTGCATCGTCCGCAAATTTTATACTGTAATACGGAGTTTCAACCGTTTCGCCTACGGTAAACCAATCGCTTTCACTCTTCGGGATTTCAATATCCGCACAGGAAAGAGCATCAATTTCAGGCACAGTCCAGAATCCTTTTTTGCCCTTTCTTACGCAATCGCCGTTTTCATTCTCGATAAAAGTAACACTTTCTCGCCTGAACGAAAGAGAATTGAAATATTTTTCTCCGCCGCCTATTACGCAATCAAGCTCACGGTCAATCTCCTCATAATCAGCAAGAGCATCACGGTAAACGGGAGTTATGTGGCTGCCCGGTAAGATGTCGTGAAACTGATTGACAAGGAATTTTTTATAAAGCTCCCTGAGTTTTTCGGCAGGATATTTTTCCCCTCTCATTGCTTTAAGAGTTGAAATAATCTCCGCTTCCCTGAACTTATATTCAAGCATTCTGTTGTACCGTTTCAATACAGATTTGGTAGTAAATGTACCTCTGTGCATTTCAAGGTACAGCTCACCGTCCCACACAGAAAGCTCTTCATTATCTTTAAGATTCTTTTCAAGAAAAGACTTGGCGGTGGTGTGCTCGGTTTTGGGCATTGCGGAAACTTTAGAAAAACGGTGCATAAGCTCAATCATTTCCTCGGTTGCACCACTGCCGCCGTCACCGTAGCCAAACATACTCAGAGTCTGACCGCCTTTGTTTTTATCCTGATAAGCCTCCCAGTTTTCCTGAATCTGAGAGGGCATATTCCAGGTAATGAAATGCGTTGGAGGTACACACGCGTATACCTCGGTACCGTCTATTCCCCTCCACCTGAAATTGTTGTGAGGGAAACGGTTGGTATCATTCCAGGTTGACATTTTATTGGAAACAAAATAATCAACACCGCTCTTTTTCAGAATCTGCGGTAAAATCCAGCTGTTGCCGAAAACGTCGGGAAGCCAGCAGGAATTGACGGTAAGGCCGAACTTTTCGCGGAAGAATTTCTGGCCGTAAATGCACTGCCTTATAAGACTCTCACAGCTCGGCACGTTGCAGTCAGGCTCAACATACATAGCACCTACGGGCTCAAACCTGCCCTCGGCAATCTTCACCTTAAGCTCTTCAAAAAGCTCGGGATAGTATTTCTCCATAGTTTCATAGGTGTAGGCCTGAGTGTGGGCATACCTGAAATCGGGATACATATCCATAAGGCGCATCTGAATGAGAACCGTTCTCAGATTCTTCTGCACAGAATGAATCCTGCGCCAATAATAAGCTATATCAAGGTGAGAATGCGAAACAAGCGCAACGTCTCCGCTGCCGCGATAATCGGTATTATCAAAAATCTTTTCCTGTATGTACTGCGCAGCAGCTTCAACCGCATCATTCTCAACACAGTCAAAGTCAATCAGATTGAGAGCATTGTTAAGCTCGTTATTTATAAACGCACGGTAATCCTCATTAAAAAGCTCACTCGATGCAATATCGAGCAAAAGCTCAATATCATAAATCAGGGACTGCACCGATTCGTTTACAACCTTCAAATATGCGCCATCAAAAATCTGACGGCACCCTCTTACGGCGAGGATTTCGGGATTTCTCTCATCATCGGGCTTGGAGCGGTTGTATGCTTCAATTTCAAAGTGAAGTTCATCCAAATCAACGTATCCTGAAAGTAAAACTCTTTCTCTGTTGGGGTCAACACCGCCCACATACACGCCGTTGCATTTTACTATCATTTCAGCGGCGGTTTTAAGATAAAACCAGAGTTTTTTGCCCCTCAGCTCCTCAGGCACAGTGACTCTTGCTTCAATAAAAGCCGTACCGTCAGGGGTGAAATACAAATCTCCCTTATTAAGTTTGCGAGGAGTTTCATCATAGAAATCATACTTTTGCTCAGACACCTGACGGGCTTCCCTTACGGTTATATCCGTAATCTCAAAGCTGTGCGAATACGCATATCTCTTGAGCCAGGCGAAGCGAAGGTCTGTCCACTCCTCGGGACGCATACTCCTTCTTATAACTTTTATATGTGCCATAAATACCTCTTATTTATCCTGAAAATAGGGTCGCTTCCTGATTCCTTTGAGAACAACCTTTTCGCCAAGGTCTTTTTCAATCTGCTGCTCTGCCCACGAAAGACATCTGTCCAGAATATGGCATTTAGAGCACTCCCCCTGCATTACAACGGTGACTTCATCACCGTTTCTCTCAAGGAAGGTTATTTCTCCGCCGTCGCCCTGAAGCTTCGGACGCAGAACGTTATTTATATAGTTTTCCATAAACAGCTCCTGAATCAAAATACGGATTTAACACAATCAATCAACCTGTCAAAAAAGGTTACAGGTATTGCAGACTCAAAGGCAGGTGCATTCTCTTTTGTAAGAGGAACGATTGTGTCCTCCTCCGCTATATAAAGCGAAAACTGAGGATACTTTTCATTGGTCCATACCGTAGGCTGCTCGTCAGAATAGAATATAAGGAAAATTATTTCATCCGTTTCATCACAGTTATCTGAATGAAGATTATTCTTTATAAACCAGGTATATTCGGGATATGCACACGTTGCCGCATTAATCATATTATCGGGCGAAACGTGATTATGACCGCATCCCGCGGCAATTGCCTTTTGTTCATTGCTGAGCTCACCGTTAACGGGTGCGCAGGTTGCACCGAAGCTGCTATACTCAGTATCAACAACACTGTCCGCCATAATTGTATTGCTTTCGATAAGCGGGAAAGTATAATATCCGTACTTACTGATAATTCCGAATCTTACACCGTCTTCAATAATTCCGTCTATAATTTCTTCCGCTCTGAGCTGAATCTGATAATAAGCATCAATATCCGCTATAAGACCTGCGTATTCATCCTCAACACCCGTAAAGAATGCCTTGCGCGCTTCCATATGGTATTCAACGGGAATGAGCGCCCAGAGAGCAGGCGACGTAACAAAGGTTCCGTGAAGAAGCGGATATGCTTCACTACCACGCTCATTACAAAGGTCGGCAACAAAACCGCCGAGCCAATCAACAACACCGAGTTTTGCAAGAACAACAAGAAGATTTGTAAGCACTTCGTTGCGTGCCATACCGTCTATGTAGTTTACAAGACCCTCGGGTCCGTCATAAGACATACGCATACAGAAAGGCTCACCGCAGCATCTTACGCCGTTGAGCGCACCCGAATAGATTACAACACCTGAAATCTTACTGTGTCCGTATTCGGAAAGATAAGCGAGAGTAATCGCAGAGCCGAGGCTGAAGCCAATAAGGTTAACCTTGCTGTGACCAGTCTCCTCACGTATATAATCAATGTATTTATCGAGCTCTGCCGCAAGCTCAATGGGACTGCGGCGCCAATCATACCTGAACTTGAACATTCTGCTTCTTCCGTGCTGAGCAACCTCGGGGTATTCAAAAATAATTCCCGAATTCTCAGGGAAGTTACCGTCAGCATCACAGCCCGTACCGCCGAGAATAGCCGTACCCACATCGGCAATAACGTCCATCATCGCCTGCTGGTTTCTGAAAATAAGAGCAAAAAGGAGTTTAGCCACGTTGACGGGCGTTACGTATGAAAGCACGTCGGATGCCTGTGAAAAAATCGTTTCAGGCTCCTGCGCGGTAACGTCTTTATAAATTGTATCGTTGCCTATTCCCTCAACAAAAACTATCGGGTCTTCACCGCAGGAACAGGTCTCCGCCTGCGCATAAGCGCAAACGCCTGCCGAAGATACGGCAATTACGAGTGCGAGGAAAATACTTATGACTTTTTTCATACAGATACCTCCGCAATCACAAAAATTTAGTTTACTGTATATAAATACATTTTATATAATATCACGATTTTTTCCGTATTGCTATACGTAAAGATAATTTTTTTATAAAAATATACAATTTATTCTGTGCACGGTGTTCTACACCGAAATCGCTTTACTCTGCTAACGCTGCAAATCAAGATGTTGTGATAAATGCAACTGATTTTAAATTTGCTACGCAAGATAAAGGATTTTTTTGAAAAAAAGTTGATATTTTTTGATTTTACCCCTTGATTTTTCAAAGAATATACTATATGATTGGTATTGCTCCGCATATAGTGTACCTTTCAAAAAGAAAAGCACAAGATATTGTGCGTTCGGGTTCACAGCGAATAATAAACAAAAAGGGAGAAAAAAATGGTTTTCGGCGGATTACAAAAGCTTACGCTTCTTGACTTTCCCAGCAGAGTAGCCTGCACCGTATTCACCAAAGGCTGTAATTTCAGATGCCCTTTTTGCCACAATGCATCGCTTGTTGTTTCCTGCTCAGACTGCCCGGACATAACCGAGGAAGAGATACTCGCCTTCCTCAAAAAAAGGCAGGGTATTCTTGACGGGGTTTGTATTACCGGCGGTGAGCCGCTCCTTCATCCGGAAATTGAGTCTTTCATCAGAAAGGTCAGGGAGCTCGGCTACGCAATAAAGCTTGATACCAACGGAAGCCGCCCCGGATTGCTCAAAAAGCTTGTTGAGCAAAAGCTCGTTGACAAGGTTGCAATGGACATCAAAAACTCCAAAGCAAAATACGCCCTCACGGCAGGAGATGAAAGCCTTGACCTTGCGCCTATTATCGAAAGCGTTGATTTTCTTCTCGGAGGCAGCGTAGATTACGAATTCCGCACCACAGTAACAAAGGATTTTCACTCGGCACGGGATTTTGAAGAAATCGGGCTGTGGATTCAGGGCGCAAATGCATATTTCCTGCAAGGCTTTGTTGATTCAGGCAACCTTATTAATCCCGACATTACGGGAGTTGAGTCGGATATAATTCACGAATATCTCGCTGTTGTAAGAAAATACGTAAGCAACGCAGAAATTCGCGGTATAGAATAGATTAAGTATAGAATAAATTTCAGGAGGAGTAAAAATGTATAAGGTTCTTAAAAGAGACGGCAAAATCAGTGATTTTGACATTACCAAAATCGTATCGGCTATCACAAAAGCATTTGAAGCAGAAAACAAGCAGTATAACCCCTCTACCATCGATTTCCTCGCACTTAAAGTTACGGCAGATTTCGAGCCCAAAATCAAAGACGGTCTTGTAGCAGTTGAAGACGTTCAGGACAGTGTTGAATCCGTACTCGTTCAGGCTGGCTACGGCGACGTTGCAAAGGCATACATCCTTTACCGCAGACAGCGCGAGAAGATCCGCAATATGAAATCCACAATCCTTGACTACAAGGATATCGTTGACAGTTACGTCAACGTTACCGACTGGAGAGTTAAGGAGAATTCAACCGTCACCTATTCCGTAGGCGGTCTTATCCTCAGCAACTCCGGCGCCATCACAGCTAACTACTGGCTTTCCGAAATCTATGATGACGAAATTGCCAACGCTCACAGAAATACAGATATCCACATCCACGACCTTTCAATGCTTACCGGTTACTGCGCAGGCTGGTCACTTCGCCAGCTTATCCAGGAAGGTCTTGGCGGAATCCCCGGCAAAATCACATCTTCCCCCGCAAGCCACCTTGCAACCCTCTGCAACCAGATGGTAAATTTCCTCGGTATTATGCAGAACGAATGGGCAGGCGCTCAGGCTTTCTCATCATTTGATACCTATTTGGCCCCCTTTGTTAAGGTAGATAACCTTTCATACAAAGAGGTTAAGCAGTGCATTCAGTCGTTCATCTATGGTGTTAACACTCCGTCACGTTGGGGTACTCAGTCACCCTTTACCAACATTACTCTTGACTGGACAGTTCCTAACGACTTGGCCGAACTCAACGCTATTGTTGGCGGCAAAGAGATGGACTTCAAGTATAAAGACTGTAAAAAAGAAATGGATATGGTTAACAAAGCCTTTATCGAAATTATGGTTGAAGGCGATGCTAACGGTCGTGGCTTCCAGTACCCGATTCCGACCTACTCCATCACACGCGACTTTGACTGGTCTGAAACCGAGAACAACAAGCTTCTCTTTGAGATGACCGCTAAGTACGGTACAC
>JAZNUP010000037.1:0-4795 GCA_045592385.1 Acutalibacteraceae bacterium | reverse complement strand
GGTCAGCACATTTCGGATAAAGGCAACATTATTTACGATATCGCAACCGCTTCTGTCATTAACTTCCCCAACCTTATCAGAACAGTAACATTCGACAACACGGCAGACGGTGTTATCACAGCCGATATTGAAAGCCACAGTTTTGACGAGCTCAAGCCTCTTACTTACAACGGCAAAACATACGAGCAGCCTTTCAGCAACTACTGCTTCGGCATAAACTTTGTCGGTGATTCCGCAAAAGGTATGCTTATGGACCTTGCAGGCTACTATGTTGAGGTTTACGGCGAAGAAATAAAGGCCGCAGGCGGTCTTTACAATTTCCTTTGCGATGCGCTTGGTCTTGAAGGCCTTATTGACGGTCTTCTCGGCGGCGGCATAGGCTTTGCAGGTATAACTATCCTCGGCACGAGAAACGTTATGGGTCTTATCAAGGACCTTTGTGCACAGCTTGATGAAGCATATCTCAAGGATACTGACGTACTTATGGAGCTTGTCAGCAACCTGTTGGATGATCTGCTTAATATTCAGTTCTCCGAAGTTCCCTGCACAAAGTTTATTGATAAATACGGCTTCGGCGATGCAAGCAAGGGCGGCACCTTCGGTGATTTCGTATCAAGCGTAATTGCATATATGTACGGCAACGAAGGCTCGTTTGACGATGATCCCTTTATGCAGGATATGGTTGCAAAGCTTGAAACGGGCGAGGTTTCGCAGGCTCTGCTTGACGGTATTATTGAGTTTGTGCTCAACGATTTCCTTCTCGGTGAGCTTCTTTCAACGCTCAGGCTCAACCTTTCAGCCGCATTCCCCTTCGGCACCTTCGGTGCATTCCTTATCCGCACCATTGACACTATTCTCACCGTTGTGCTCTGGGGTGACAAATCCTTTACAAATATTATTGATACCGTGTTTGTAATTCTCGGTGCTCTTAATGTTATTGAGGGCTCGTCACTCAACGACCTTCTCGACCATCTTATGGAAGAATATATTACTGTCAGCCAGATGGAAACAATTGACTGGGAGCTTGCCTCTTTTGTAGAAGGCTTCTGCGTTGACGAAGAGCCGGGCGATTACAATCTCACACTTACAGCAAACACAAACGGCGGCTATGAGGTTGAGGCAACCGCAGACAATCTCCGCCTTCCCTCAACTGTAGCGGTCACCTTCCGCGAAGATGCCGCAACCTCAAGAACCATCAGCTGGTACACAAAGAAGAGTGTTGACGGCACGGATATTCAGCTTTCACTTGACCCGAATGACCTTACCGCAACACCCGACGGTGTTAAGATTGAAAAGAAAACCGAAGCTGTAAGACGTGAATTCCCCGGCATTGATATCGGTCTTATAGGTCTTCTGACTTACGAATTCAACGTAAACAGACACTTTGTAACAATCGAGGGTCTTCAGCCCGACACAACCTATTACTACCGCATAGGCGATGCTGAAATGAATTTCTGGAGTGAGGTTGCCGCTATCACAACCGCAGATAACTCTGATTCATTCACCTTCTTCCACGTAAGTGACAGCCAGGGCGGCTCTGAAAAGCATTATGACAAGTGGGCAAACCTTGTTGATACAGCGTTTACAATGTATCCCAACGCCGCATTCCTTATGCACACAGGTGACCACGTAGACCACGGCGACAACTTCAAGCAGTGGAAATGGCTGTTCAACTCT
Source organism: Acutalibacteraceae bacterium (assembly GCA_045592385.1). Taxonomy (GTDB): domain Bacteria; phylum Bacillota; class Clostridia; order Oscillospirales; family Acutalibacteraceae; genus CAG-177. The sequence continues at coordinate 3,118 of JAZNUP010000037.1, read as the reverse complement.
GCTTCTGCTAACCTTATGAGCAGTGTGCTCATGCCAACGGCAGGCAACCACGAAAACCACGGCGAGTATTCACTCGACGATAACTTCATTCTCTCCAATGTACCCGAGCAGGATACAATGACCGGTGTCTACTATTCATTCGATTACAATAATGCACACTTCATTGTCCTCAATTCAAACGACGATGAAGACAACGGCTTCTCTGCAAAGCAGATTGAATGGCTTAAGGCTGATGCTGCAGCAAGCGATGCCGAATGGAAATTCGTAATGCTTCACAAGGCACCCTATTCAAACGGCTCACATTATGACGACGGCGACGTAATTGAAATACGCAAGCAGCTCTCAACACTTATGCCCGAGCTTGATATTGATATGGTGCTCCAGGGTCACGACCACGTATACCTGAGAACAGATGCAATGAACAGCAACGAGGTTGTTGAGGTATACGAAATGAGCGTTGACAATAACGGCAAGACCTATACCGCAAAGGTCAACCCCGACGGCACAATTTACGCTATCAACGGTTGCTCAGGTGTCAAGTATTATCAGACAAAGAATCCTGCCGACACAGACAAGCTCTTCCCCAGAGCAGAAAAAATTGTCGATGCAAACTACCCCGTATTTGCGGCAATCCGCATTGAGGGCAGCTCGCTCTACTTCGATTCCTACGGCATAATCGAGGGTGAAGCAGAGTGTATTGATTCCTTTGCAATCGTAAAGGACGCTTCAATCGACACACCCAAATACAATTCAGGCTGCTCAATCAAAAACTGGTTCGCAGCATAACAGCAATGTAGAGAACGGTCTTAACCGTTGAGAAAAAACAACAAAAAATCAGGAGGAATTAACATCAATTCTTCCTGATTTTATTTTTATATAATGAATCAAAATGATAATCGTTTGCCGCACTTTCACTCTCCCCCTTAAGAATAAAAATGCTGTGAACCTGAACGGAACAGGCTGACGATATCAACTTTACTCATTTATCCGAGCGAGGGAACCATAGGCGGTATATAAAATTTCAATTTAAAATGTCAGCTATTAGCCGTAATGGCGACAGAACATATTTTTATGTTCTGTCTGCTGAGCGGAGTTGCAATTCGTCAGCCGTCGTGCAGTGCTAAAACCCCAAAAAGTTCTTTTGGTTACTTTTGTAACAATTGACAAAAGTAACTGCGGCTTTATGACGCATAAAGAATGGTTAATTTAAAAACCTATTTCAAAGTCCGCCTTGCTTTTCGGCATCTTTCCGTATGTTCTTTTTTCAAAAAACTATTGACAAAAACAATAATATTGTTATAATAATTCTTGCTGTGATTTACGGCAAAAATATGGCCCGGTAGTTCAGCTGGTTAGAACGCTAGCCTGTCACGCTAGAGGTCGACGGTTCGAGCCCGTTCCGGGTCGCCATTTGCTGCTATAGCTCAGTCGGTAGAGCGCATCCTTGGTAAGGATGAGGTCTCCAGTTCAAATCTGGATAGCAGCTCCATCGAAAACACCCGAATGCATCTGCATTCGGGTGTTTTCTTTTTCACTCATCACTTTTCACTTAATTAAATTTGCAGACGGGATTTTTGAAAAGTAAGAAATAACAGTGAAGAAGTATTGCCTCTCCACCACTGTTGTGGTATGCTTGTGCTACAATAGGGACAAGGTATAAACAATTTTTATATTTTATGAAAAGAAGTCATTCCCCAAATCGTCTCTGTCAATTTGCCATGGCTCACCAACCCATTCTCCTTTTTTGTCTATTTCCACCCGATAGTATTCTCGATCTTGCCCAACGAATGTTATGATTGCTCTACCATCAATAAAATCATCTACAAATGTGAGATTTTTGAAATGAGGACTGCTGTTTGAGTCGACAACTAAAGCAACCTCTCCGTTTTCGTCATAAAAAGTAACAACGTGTTTATAAGCATTATAGTTGTTTTCATCGGTGTACCATACTGTTCTATAGGTGCGTAATAATCCATCGGAATAATACATACCATCAAATTTTGGCGGACCGTCAGGAATTTCTATGGTTTTCCCACTTTTACCGCAAAATATATAATTTTTAGATTCCGAAGAATATAAATCATCCATTAAGTTTATTCCTACAAAAACAATATTTCCGTTTCTGAACGATAGCATTTCGATGTGGCATGATTGTCGAATTTTAATTTAATTTCACCGGTTGTGTCCATAATGCCCCGAATACCATTTCCCATTCCCAATCCATCATATTCATAAGAAACGATAGCATAACCGGCTTCAAAATCACCAGGGGTAACAATTTCAGAACTGAAAGGTATCACAAGATTTCCTTGATAATCTATGTATCCAAATTGTTTACCAGTATAATCGGATTTTTCAACCCACATTAAACCATCTGCACCAAATGAGCCCCAACTAGTATATTGAGATAAATCCAGACTGTCATATACCTCACTATAATCATAAGAAATATATGTTTTACCGTCAATTACTTCGTGCGTAGTGTAAGGATTTCCATCAACGTCAGGAAGTGATTCTGTGGATGCTTGATTTTCAGTATTAACACCGCAAGCAGTCATTACAATCGATAGTGCAAGGATAAGCGCTGTTAAAAATAGTTTTTTCATTTTCTTTTCCTCCTAAAAATAAAAAAGTGCGCCAACCGAAGTTAACGCACCGAAAAACGCAACTCCGATTGTCGCCAAACAAAGCTCGAATAGAAAAGGAAACCCTTATTACCATCCAAGTGGAGTTGCATTTTTACCGAACTCAAATTGGATGATAAATACAAAAGGGTATAATATCCCCTTGATTATTTGATTTCCTTTTCATTATTCAGCTTTGTTTGGCACGTATTAGTATATCATAACACATATAAAAAGGCAAGTGGTTAGTAAAAAATAGGCAAGGCAGGAATAACCGTCATACTATCGGCGGATTTTCCGCTTAAAAACAAAGTTTTCAACTGCATTTTACTTGTATGATTTTCAATGTGTCAGTATGATTTTTGTCATACCATCAAAAATAGAGTTATCTCGTATTTTCGGGATAACTCTATTTACATATATAACTTGAAAATAACAATAAAAAATGTTATATTAAATTAAAGAAAAAGCTTGTTGTTATGCGGAAAATTCAA
>JAZNUP010000036.1:0-2730 GCA_045592385.1 Acutalibacteraceae bacterium | reverse complement strand
CGGAGTGAGCCCGATTTGCATAATTACGTAGGATTTATCAAAACTCCAATGCTCTTTGAGCATAAATTTTAAGTTGCTGAAATAATTATATTTTTTCTTCACACGCTTTCCCTCCTGATAAGTGAAAGAATTATTGAAACGGTAACAGCGCAAATTACAAGATAAATAAATGCGCCCGTTGATTCCCGAAGCGCCGCAACGGCACAGCTGAGCATAATCAAGCCTATGGCAATGAAGTATCCGCCGAGTATTTTGAATCTTTTCGGGTTTTTGCACATTATGTTAACGAAGCCTTTGAACTTATTGCGGCTAATTGAAATTCCGAGTGCGAAATGAACAACCGCAGAAATCAAAGCAACGATTGAATAGTATTTCATTTTATCTACCTCCTTTTAGCGATAAAAACAGCGGCGAAAGCATAGCCTCCGCCGCTTCGGTATTAATGATAAATTAAAAATCAAACGATTGAAATACGCTCTGCAATAGTGTGGATTTAATGTTCAAAAGTGTTGCAGATGTTGATGCTTGTTGTGAATATATTTCCCTCGCAGGAAACAAAAACATCGCCGTCATATTTCTGCGCAATCGTTTTAATGCTCTTGAGTCCGTAGCCGTGGTTGAGCTTATCGGCTTTTGCCGTGCCGATATGCTTTGTGTCAACCTGCGCTTCAACGGGATTCTCAACGGAAACAACAATTCTGCCGCCCATTGTGATAATGCTTGCAAAAATCGTTTTCTCCGTACCGTTACCGAGACCCTCTGCAGCTTCAATCGCGTTGTCGAGTGCGTTGCCGATAAGTACGCCAAGCTCGAGCAGATCAACGTTGATTTTATCCGAAATCTTAACCGAATAATCGAGTGTAATTCCTTTGCTTTCGGCAATGGTGAGCTTGGACTGAAGAACGGCATCAACTGCGGGATTGCCCGAATTTATAACGCCGTTGTTTGCTTCGTCAAGAAAATCCACTTCGCCTTTTATTGCATCAATGGCAGACTGGGTCTGACCGTCTGCGAGAAGCCCCGAAACGGAGAGCACTTTGTTTTTAATATCATGTCTGAAAGTGCGGATTTCGCTTTGGTAGCGATAAAGCTCCTCGTAGTGAGCAAGCTGATTTTTAATTTGTTCGTTGGCAAAGCCGAGCCTTGCTTTTGATTCAACATAGTCCTTTTGTCTGTAAATAAGAAAGAGGGTAACCAAGTTTGCGGCAATCATCAGAATTGCAACAGCAGAGAATAAAATTGCCGGAATACTTTCAAGTTCGTAGGTGCATTTAAGAATAACAAGTGTAACAAAAACGGTTGCAACCGGCTGAATTATGAGCATTGCTGAAAGACCGCCGGAAATTCCAAGGTCAATTTTGCCTATTTTCTTTGAAACAAAGAAGATAAGGAAGAATGCAAAGAATTTGCATATAAGTCCCATGCCGAGAAAGATTTCATCATTTTGAAGAAAATCAAGAGACTCTTCGCCCATAAACATTCCGCTCAGAAGAGTGATTATTGTTTCTGCACCTGCCTGAATCATAACAAAAAGAACACTGCTGATAATGGCAAAATGCACTTTTACTCTGTAAACAAGAGCAAAAACAAATGCTGTAACAACGCCCAATCCAAGCAGCATCGCACCCGTACCCGCAAAGAAATACGAAACAATGGTATTGACGGCTATCGCAACAATCATAAATACAGCAAGTTGTACACCCTTAAGTTTTCTTTTTGAAATGTTGGAAAAAAGTATATCCATTGTGTAAATTTCAAAGCATGCGAACAGAAAATATGCAATTATTCTTACCATTTCACCAGCCCCACTTTCTTATAAAAATATCGTATGCTTTCAATGCTTCCTGTTTCTTGCGAACACTTACGGCAACCTTTGAGCCGTCGGTGAGTTCAACCTCGTTTGCATTGAAGCTTTTTATGCAGTTCATATTAACGATGAACCCCTGATGAACACGCACAAATCCGTGCGGTTTCAAAATTTCGTATATCTCCGAAATTTTACCCACAGCCTCATAAACACCGCTTGCGGTATGCACGGTCAGATGTCTGCGGTAACCTTCAACATAACTTATTTTGTTGATGGAAATTTTGTTCCGCACGCTTTCCCATTTCAGAATAACGCTGGCATTTGTTGCGGTATATTTCTTCATCGCTCTTGTGAAAACATCGCTGAATTCTTTTTCCTTAATAGGCTTCACAAGAAAATGCAGAGCCTCGATTCTGAACGCATCGAATATGTAACTTGAATGACTCGAAACAAAAATTATGATTGTTTCGGGCGCAAATTCTCTTATGGTTTCAGCGGCTTCAACGCCGTTGATACCGCCCATCTCGATGTCGATGAATACAATATCAAAGCCTCCGCCGTTTTTATAAAATTCAATCAAATTTTCGCCGCAGGAGAAATCGGAAATGTCAAACCCGTCATCTTCGGTACGGAACGGCTCGAGCAGATTCCTGATTTCTCTCACGGTAAAACAGTCATCGTCGCAAATACAGATTTTCATATTATCCTCACAATTCAAATTCTTTTTTCAAAACAGGCAAGAACTAATCCCGGCTCAGTTTCAAGCCTCTTGCCTGTATCTTTATAGCCACATTTGATGTAGCATTTTCTGTTTTTATCTAAATCTTCAGGAAAATCAACATATAATTTTCTTGGTTTTTTCAAGAAATTTTCCGATTGTAATATCGCTTCTGTTGCAATACCCTTGTTCTGATATTCGGGTG
>JAZNUP010000035.1:0-13477 GCA_045592385.1 Acutalibacteraceae bacterium | reverse complement strand
CTTTTCCGTTACGGGCCTCAACGAACTTCTGAAACTTCGGAACAATCTTGTCCCAACTTCCGTTGCCTGCATAGTCCACACGAAAACGGTCGTGAATTTCCTTTCGTCCGTCCAGACTCTGAACTACGTTGCTGCACTCTCTGTTTGCCCAGCTGATAACGTCGTCGTCCACAAGAACACCGTTAGTAGTCAGCGTAAAGCGGAAGTTCTTACCCTTTTCCTTTTCCACGCTGCGCGCATAGGCAACCAAATCTTTAACCACCTGAAAATTCATCAGCGGCTCTCCGCCAAAGAAGTCTACCTCGAGGTTTTTTCTGGTGCCTGAATGCTCAATAAGAAAATCCAGAGCCTGTTTACCTACCTCATAGGACATCACAGCCCTGTCCCCGTGATATTTGCCTTGACTTGCAAAGCAGTAAGAGCAGTTCAGATTACACGTATGTGACACGTGAAGGCACAGCGCTTTCACTACACCGGCAGTCTTCTGCTTGAGTTTGCCTGCCATCGGCTCAAAATTGTCAGGTGCAAAGAGCTTACCGTCATCCTTTAAACTCTGAACCTGCTCATAGCACTCAACAATATCATCCTCAGAAATATCTGCACAGCCCGCATACTTTTCCTTCATTGCGGCAAGAACACTTTCCCTGCTGCAAGTTTCAAACAGAGCAATAATATCATAGGCTACCTCATCCACAACGTGGACCGCACCGGAGCAAACATCCAGCACAATATTGTAGCCTCCCTGCTTATATTGATGAATCATGTATTTTCTCCTTTATGAAAAAATGCCGCCGTAAACGGCGGCATTTACGATGTGCAATTACTTGCTTTCCTTGGTATTCTCGCATTTCTGGTTTGCAATGCCGCAGCTGGTCTTGCAAGCAGACTGGCAGGAAGTCTGGCATTCGCCGCATCCGCCGTTCTTGGCACTGTCACACAGGTTACGGGTTTCGATAGTCTTGATATGCTTCATATTTTCACCTTCTGTTTCAAAAATTTATAAAATAAGTTTATCATAATGCTATTTGCATGTCAATCCATAAATAACATTTTTTACGCTGCGTGATAAAATCAGATTCCCGTTCACGGATATTGCAGAAACCTCCTACTCCGTGAAAAAACATATCATAGCCTATATTCTCATTGATATACGTAACCGGTAAAAATGCTCGGTTCGGCATTAACAAACGGGAATACGGCATCAGAAACTATTCAGCCGCATTGCCCGAAACGGTTTTCATCGGCATACCGTTTTCACTTACTGAGAAAACAGAATCCGTTGTTCCGCCGTTGGAAAGAAGAAGATTTTCAGGGTCTGTCGGCAAAGCAAAAATGTTGTTACCTTTGTAAAGCAGACCCATATCCGCTTCGCTTACCTGTTTGATTTCACCGTTTTCAAGGCTGAATACAATCAGAGTCATCTGACGGTCTTCCACTTCGTCCCCATCGCTGAAAACGTAAAGGAAGCTGTCACCGTCCGCGGTTTTCACATAATACGGATTCAGATCGTAAGCAAACCAATCAACTTCATAATCCGAGCTGTCCGAATATATGCCGAGCGTGTAATAATATCTGCCGTCGGGGTCATAATCGCCTGAAACAATAAGCTCCTCCGCCTTGTTATCGCCTGTAATATCAGCAAAGAATGATGATGACAAGGGCAGACTTACAACGTAGGCATCGGGCACGGCAGTATATTTTTCATTGAACAAATCGGGGTGTTGAGCAAAGGTAACGGTTGCCGTCTGTATACCGAAATTAGTTGGAGCAATAGCGCCGGGATTAAAATAAAAGGTTATACCGTTATAATCAAGCACCCACGTAACATCTTCCTCAGCAGTGTTTTTAAAATAATCAGGTATAGCAGTCTCGCCGTTGAACTCGCCCTGCCACATACGGCTTGTAACTTCTTTTTCAACTATTGCGGGAAGCTTTTCAATATCCTTTACAACTTCGGAAAGAGAAAGCAAAGCCCCGCTTTGTGCATCGTAATTCAGACTGTTGAATGAGCGGAAGCTCTCCGTAGCGTAATCTTCAAGAACGCTCACCGCCGCACTGTCCGCACGTCTTACCTGCACGTCAAGAGTTGAAACGTAGGTTGAAAAAGATTCTCTGTCGTTCAGGAACTCCTGCGTTGCATCAACAATGAAGTTATCCTTTTCTTCCTCCATTGCTCTCCTTCGCATAGCAGAGGTTTCCGAAAGAGCTTTTGCAAGAAGCGGATATTCCTTTCCCGATGCTTCATCAAGAGTAACGTCCGTATATTCACTCCTCACAAGCATTTCGGGATAATCGCCGTACCATTCATAATGGCAAATATACTCTTTTTCGAGCGAAAGAACGGCAATCTCTTTATTTGTTTCGTCAACTGTGTTCTGCGTTTTTGATTCGCTTTTTGTAACCTCCTGCGGAGAATCCTCTGCGCAGGAGGAAAAAGCAACCATAAAACACAAAATCAAAAAAACAGCTGTAAATCTTTTTAAATTATTCATTGAAATCAGAATCCTTTGACAATAAATGCAACAAGCTCGGTTGCAGACTTATCCTCTCGTTCATCAGACATAACCGTTATAATGCTGCCGTCATCAAGAACTGCAGAATCACAGAACCACGGATAATTCGTGCTGAACAGTTCACCGTCGGAAATCTCAGCAATAAACGCGCCGTTGTTATCCCAGAGAAGAACGTCTCTCATATTACCGTCAAAAGCGATATATCCGTTTGCAGTCTGCGTGACAAAGGTTACGCTTCCGAGCCCGTCACCGTCGGCACCGCTGAGAGTTTTCTGAAGAACGCCGTCCTTATTGTAAATGAACACCTTATGTCCGCTGTCATCGGCGGCATTTGCGCACACATAGATATTGTTTTCATCAATGCAAAGGTGCATTATTGTTTCTGCCTCTTTGAAGGTTACGGGAGTTGAGGAGTATGTATCACCGCTGAAGGTAACGATTTTACACTCATTTGAGGTGAAATAGTCCACGCCCCACGCACCTGACGGATGGATTGCAAAATTGTAAATATCCTCGTAAGTTGCAACTATATTTCTGTCCTTTATGCAAAGGATATCGTTAAGACCGCCGCTTACCCAGAGTGTGCCGTCTGCGGCGGCTTCGATTCTTTCGTAATCATCCTCGGGAAGCTCTATCGGCTGAACAAAGGCAAGGCACACACCGTCATAGTGGCATTCACTCAGTTCTCCGTCAACAAGAACATACACTCTGTCACCGATTACAGCAACGGAATGATCAAAAGTTTCAAACGTTGTGACGGGTGCTTCAAACGGAACAAATTCTGACGTAACGGTAAAGGCTCCTGCACTGACACTCTTATTCTCAGCAAAAAATACTTCGCCTTCCCACTCCCACGGACCGTCAACGTTGCCGATATCCTCAAGTTTGAAGGTTATACCGTCAAGAAGGGACTGAATGCGGCTGTCGTTGATGTCGGTTGCATCAAACTCAACATAAACGGATGCGTTGGCACCCTCAACACGGTTGAAATAAACGAGAGTGTCATCCCCGTCATCATACTTAAGAAGGTCAACCCCACCGATATTCACCGTTTCATAAGCGTTGTTTTCCTCGTATTCATACTGATTAAAGCCGTAATATACAAGGTCTTCACGGAAATCATATGGCTCAGCAATCTCAACGCTGATTGTTGCCTCAACCAAGTAATATTCGTTGTCCTCAGGGTCGAGAATCTGAAGAACCGCTTTGGAGTATTCTTCTTCATTCTTAAAGTCATCTTCAATGTTTATCCAGTCGCCGCCGAAATCAACGGTAAAGAGCGATGTTTCGATGGCTGCATCGGAATTAGCGGACGGCTGTTTTGTGTTATCGGGTTTCTCGGGTTTTTTATCGCCGCATGCGGCAAGCGAAAGCACCATTATGATTACGAGAAATAATGCGGACAGTTTTTTCATATCAGCATCTCCTTAAAATTCAATTATGCCCAGGGGTCCTCTTCAACCGGAACACGGATATCCGCAAGGCACTGGATTTCAACCAAAAACCACTGACCCGTTGAAGGCTTTTTGCGAAGCTTCATAGGTCTCGGATTATCCGCTCCCCCGCTTTTAACGTAGAGAGTTGCCCAGTTTTCGTTATCAAAAGAATACGGGTTTTCAATTACCGTGATTTTATAGGGAACATCGGGCTTATAGCTGTTTTCAGGGGTTGCGCCTTCAAAATATGAACGTGCCTTATAGACCTCGGAGCCGAGATGCTCTTTGATAAACTGCTTTTCAAGGCCGCTGACTTCGCCCGGACCTTTGAGGAAGTTGAGCATTTCTATTGTTGCATCCGGGTTATTCTCATAGTTACAAAGAGCTGCAAGAGTCAAAGCGGTTGTTTTGAAAGCAGAATCAAGGCTTGCTTCAGGCAACGCCTGAAGCTCGGCAACGTTTGTAGGCAAAGCAGAAAAAGTGAAGGTCTCCGTCTTGTTTCCGCCTTTACCGACAGACTGGACGGCATTATTCACTGCTTTGTTGATACCCTGTGAAACCTCTCTTTTAATTGCAGATTCCGCCTGCCTTTTAAGTGAATCAAAAAATCCCATTGGCAATACCTCCTTATTTCTTCTGTGTCTGCTTTGGCTTTTCTGTACGGTCAAGGTTTTTATAAAGGAAATTATCCGCGCTGCCCGTAATAGCCATACTTCCGGGTCTGGTATAAACTGTTGCGTTTTCCTGCATTTTAACGGATTTATTCTTTGATGCAATGGAATTGACGATAATAAAACCTATAAGCAGACCGATAAGAATTGATACGGGCAGCCATATTATTGAAACACCGTCTTTTTCTTTTACAGTTTCCTGCCCGTCTTCTCCGCCTGCGTAAACAAACTCCTCCTCATCATAAACATATCCGCCGGAGTAGCCGTTTTCAAGATATTCTGCCGCAAGCTCATAGCAGGCATAAATTCCGCCGTAATAGCTTTCGTTAAGGTCATAGGCATCAGTCATACTGTCAACCGCGGCATCGGTAAAAGCCTCATCTGCTCTGCCGGAAACAAATGCGGAATATGTTTTGCTCCAATCGTCGTGAACGATTATAAGTCCGTTTTCATTATCGGTGTAATCGCAATAGGTTTCTGAGGCAAATTCAGCGGCGGATACATCGCCCGTACCTTCGGTTATACAGAAAAGCACAGCAACGCCGTATACTGTTTCAATCTTTTCGGCAAACAAATTTAGTTCTTCAATTTCGCTTGACGCAAGCTTATCAGCATAGTCAATAACATACTCCTGAGTATAAGCTGATACAAAAATAACCCCTGAAAAACAAATTATAACCGCAAGCAAAGCTGCGAAAATCTTTTTAGTCATTATCCGCACCTCCTTAAAGCAGCTCAATCAGCCATATAAGGCCGTAAATAACAGCACCTATGCCTGCACCGAGAAGCAGAGAAGCCTTGGTAACAGCTTTTTTATCCGTAGGAATATTGCCGACGAATTTGCCCGTCTGTCCGTTCATTGCAAAGGTGAATTTTTCGCCGTTCCAGGAAGTGTTGAGCAGCCATACGGGATAGAGAGCATATTTGTAAATACCGTTTGCAACGTTCATGCTGACATTCTGTGATTCCACATCGTCATATCCCTTGACGGTCTCCTTGAAAGCGTCGTCAATGCTCTGCCTGATTCGTTCGTTTGCCCTGGGCATACTGTCCTCAGCGGTAACGTCGTATTTATCGGCAAGATAGCCTGCGAGATATGCTGTGTTAAAATCCACCGCCTGCGATAAATCAAAAGGTTCAACGGATTCCATGAGATCATCGGGCATTTTTGTTGAACCGTCAACGGGAATATTGTCAAAGCCGATGTTGCCGCTTCTGTAAATGTCAAAATACGAGGTCTCGGTATAATTATAGCTTTCATCGGACCATTTTCTGACCTTTGTCGCCTTGTAGTTTGCGTTACCCACCGCATCACAGGTAAAAAGCCAATGGGGCACGTAAACACCCTTGATTTCTTCAAGGCGGTTATCGGAAAGGAATGATTTGGGAACGAATTTCTTTGTTGAAATATGCTTTTTAAGAGCTTCCTTTGCCGCTTTTTTATCAAGCTTGAAGGGAATAACCAGATCTGGCTTCAATGCTCCTGAAAACTGTCCTTTCATAACAACCTGATTTCCGCAATAGGGGCAAGCAGTTGCACCCGTTGTTGAATCGGCAACGATTTCACCGCCGCAGGAATTGCAGGCATAAACGCTCATACCGTCAGTTTCTCCTGCAGCCCACTGTGAGCCCTGAGAATTCCAGTTAACCTGCTCAACCTGATTTGCCGTATCCTCGGACATAGCGGTAATATCAAACTCAGTGTCGCAATAAGGACATTTCAGCCTTTGTACGCCTACGTCAAATTCCACTGCGCCGCCGCAGCACGGGCATTTTTGTTCAAGTATTGTTGACAAGGTCAATCATCTCCCTGTTCCTGAATTTCTGTGCTTTCATAAACCATTCCGTCCTTGTCATAAACAGTCATTTTGTTTCTGACGTAATATACCACGCCCGCAGTACAAACGACAAGAACAGCAGCAATTACAGCTATTATCACTATTTTAACTTTAGCGCTCATATTAATCAACCGTTTTTGGGAGTACCGCAGAAGGTGCAGAAATTACCGCCGCCGTTTGCCGCATTGCAGGCAGGGCAAACCCAATTCTGTGAAACAGGCTGCTGAACAGCAGGCTGATTATAGCCGTTATTCATAGGCTGATTATACTGATTCTGCTGTGTATAGGGATTAGCCTGAGGCTGAGCGTAGGGATTCTGCTGTGCATAAGGATTCTGCTGTGCGTAAGGGTTAGCCTGAGGCTGAGCAGCCTGCTGATAAGGTTTTTGCATTGCGTAAGCAGGATTAACGGGATTCTGATAGGGTACGGCATTTGCAGGCGTATATCCGCCCATATTCACCGCCCCCATATTGGGCACTGCTCTGCCGGGCATAAGATTGTTTATAACGTTCTGAGCCATCTGCTGATAGCGGTTATATTCCATTGTGCCCATACCCTCAACGTCGGAATCGTTGAGCCTTACCGTGATTTCATCAAAATAGGGATTGTTAACGTTGATATCAACGTAGAAATCATATGTAAACTTGTATCTGGGAGGATTGTAGCTTACCTCCTCGCCGTCCTTGCCCTGAGTGTAGATTTCTTCCCTATCCTCATCAACTCTGAGGTTGCAGTTTGTAACGCTTGAAAGCGGAATTACATCGGGATTTTCGTCGCTCCAGCTGCCGGGATTACGGCTTGAAACAACAAAGCTCTGCTTGGTCGGGTCAATGTAGATCTTGTCATCCTCACCGAAATTTATCATAGGCGAAAAGCCTGCAAGAACCTGCTTGTTCTGCTCTCTGTAAGCAAGCTGCTGCTTGATTTCATCAACGGTTGAGCTTCTTCTGTCGCTGAAAAACGGAGAAAGCTTTTTTGCGCAGTCCTTGCACATATTGCCGTCCTCAAGCTTTCTGTTGCCTAAAAGTCCGATTTTATCGCCGCAAATGTCACAATATTTTTTATCAAAAAGTCCCATAGTTATTTCTCCTTTTTTTAGTTTAATTAATGTCGTTTTCGTCAAATCTGTTACTGCATCGGGGCAGAACTTGGAAGGATTGCGGGGGCCGCTTGCAGCCGCATTTGTCGCACCGATAAAGAGGTGCGCTCTCGGGCTTCTTTGCTCCGCATTCCGTGCAGAAGTTACCGCTTACGGTTGCCCCGCAAGCACATTTCCAACCGTTTGCAGATGCTGCGTGATCTGCCAGGTGCGGGTGCTGCCTGCTTTAATAAGTCCCATATCAAATTTCTCCTTTCGGATTTAATCTTATACTGTGTAATTTAATTGTATTTTCTTTGATATATAAAAATAAGTAGCCCTGAAGGCTACTTCCCTGAAAACAGGGCTACCTTTAGGGCCACCAATCCAAAAAGCGCATTTTAATTTTGTGCAAATCCACAAATAATCCTACGTGTTCGGTTGTTTGACACCATAAGTAAACTGTGTTAAAATAATATCAATAAAAATAAAGGAGGGATAATATGTCAACCGTTTACGGCTTAGCCTTGGCGGCTTCGCTTCTGATGATCGGCGTTTATTATTACGTTGACCGTAAGCACGACAAATGGCTGATGTTCTTATTTGTTTGCGTTGCCGTTTGCGACCTCGGTTATTTTCTGTTATCCCTTTCAAAAACACTCAATGCAGCTCTTTGGGCAAACAGAATAGCGTATCTCGGCAGCGTGTTCCTTCCGTTTTCACTTTTTATGATGGTAATGAATCTGTCACGATTCAGTTATCCTAAGTATCTGCCCCAAATTCTTATCGGCATCAATACAGTTATGCTGTTGATTGCCGCAAGCGGCGGAATTCTGCCGATATATTATAAAAACGTATCTCTTGATTTTATCAACGGCATGCCCGTACTCATCAAGGAATACGGTCCGCTCCATGCAGTTTACAAGGTATATCTTTTCGTTTACTTTGCCGCAATGGTTGCGGTCATTGCCTATACCGCTGTCAAAAAAACCGTTGTTTCAAGCAAACATACCATATTCCTCGCCTTTGTGGTAATAGGTAATATTGCAATATGGCTTGTTGAGAATATGATTCATTCAAGCTTTGAGTTCCTTTCGATTTCCTATATCGTAACCGAAGGAATGGTTCTTTTCCTCTATTCGATTTTGCAGGATTACGGTTTGACCGACGTTCCGCAGGAAGCTGTTTCCGCAACACAGCAACACACCGAAGCACCTGATGAAATCAAAGCTTTCAGCAATGAGCAGATTGATGAAATCATGAAAAGCTGGAACACCGTTAACACTCTTTCGCAAAGAGAAAAAGAGGTTTTGCGTTTTCTTCTTGAAAACAAAAAACGCAAGGTTATTGCCGATACACTTTTCGTAACCGAAAGTACAATCAAAAAGCACACCTCGGGAGTTTACCGCAAGCTTGAAATAACAAGCCGTGCCGAGCTTTTTGAAAAAGCAAAAAAGCAGCTGAACAAATAAAGCAGCTACACTTTGACGTGTAACTGCTTTTTGTTTTACCGTTGATGCCTCAGAAAAACCTATATAAAACATCAGCGGATATTTGGACTATATCACCCAAAAATGAATAACACAAATCCAACTGAACCGCCCGTGATATCACAAAAAACAATTCAGAAAAGGCATATTTATAAGCATAACCGGCGCAAAATCCAGGTTGTTTTTTGTTGCATTTATGATATAATTAGCACAATAAATAAGTATTTATAAAAAAGAGGAAAGCATATGTCCAAGCAAAATTCAACTATGGTCACGGACCTTACAAACGGCAGTGTCACCAAACTGCTGCTCAAATTCGCATTTCCGTTATTCGTTTCAAACGCACTTCAGGCTATATATAATATTGTTGATATGATAGTTGTCGGTCAATATATCGGCGGCGAGGGTATGTCTGCCGTTTCTATCGGCGGCGACGTTCTGCATCTGCTTACGTTCGTGGCTATGGGCTTCTCGTCGGCAGGTCAGGTGCTCATCTCACAGAATGTCGGCGCAAAGCGTATGGATGCCGTTGAAAAGACAATAGGAACTATGTTCACCTTCCTGCTTGGTATATCGGTTGTTATTTCCGTGGGTTGTTATTTCATACGCAGTTTAATACTTGATTTACTCCACACCCCCGCCGAGTCCTACGCTTTCACTATGGACTATACAGTTACCTGTATTTTCGGATTGTTTTTCATTTACGGCTATAATATAATAAGTGCTATTCTTCGCGGTATGGGTGACAGCCGCCGACCGTTCGTATTCATCGCCATTGCCGCAGTAGTTAATATGGTGCTGGACCTGTGGTTTGTTGCAGGCTTAAATATGGAGGTTTTCGGTGCGGCATTGGCAACCGTAATTTCACAGGGATTAAGCTTCATTACAGCACTTGCATATCTGTACATAAAAAAAGAAAGCTTCGGATTCGACTTCAGGCCAGCCTCCTTCAAAATCGACCCTCAGGCATTCAAAAAGCTGGTAGCTCTCGGCGTACCTATGGCAATTCAATCCGCCGCCATCAACCTTTCAAAGATTGTCCTTACATCGTGGATCAACCTTTACGGCGTCGTCTTTTCAGCACTTTCGGGTCTCTACAACAAAATCAATATGATGATAGGCATTGTTTCTCAGTCATTCACCACCGCCGGCAGCACAATGGTTGGCCAGAGCCTCGGCGCAAAAAAATATGACCGTGTACCCAAAATTATGAAAGTCGTTTTCTTCAGCAGTGTCCTTATCTCCACAGTTCTTGCCGTTGCATTATTTTTCTTCTCCGAGCCTATATTCAGAATGTTCACAGGCGATGAGGAAGTGCTCGCCATAGCTTCCATAATTGTTGTTCCGGCAATTCTCAATATGTACGGCTCCGCTACCCGTTCTATGAGCTTTTCCCTTATGAACGGTTCAGGTAATGCAAAACTCAATTTCGCCGTTGCTATAATTGACGGTATGATAAGCCGTATAGGCATCTCGGCTTTGCTTGGATTTGCGGTCGGAATGGGTTGCCAGGGTTTCTGGTACGGCGACGCCCTTGCAGGGTTTATGCCCTTGGTTATCGGTCTCGTCTTCTTCTGGTCGGGCAGATGGAAAAAGGATAAATCCGAATAATCTGCCCACAGTTTTGCTGACGGATATTTTGTCAGTCAGTTCGTTCGGGAGTTTGGGCAGAGCTTGAATAAAATCGGAAAATAAAAATTTGTGGTGATGTTAACATGGTAAGAGAAATTTATAGCAGTGAATTAAATAAACTTTTAGAGCTGTACTTACATTTACACGAGAAAGAAATACCGGATACAACTGAACACCTGAGCAAAACATGGGACACTGTTACTCAAGATAAAAATCACCACATTATTGTAAATGAAGCAGATGGCAAAATCGTTTCTTCTTGTGTCTGTGTAATTATACCTAATTTAACAAGAAATATCAGACCATATGCATTTATAGAAAATGTTGTTACACATAAAGATTATCGTGGCAGAGGATATGCAACACAATGTCTGAATTACGCAAAAGAAATAGCAATTAAAGATAATTGTTACAAAATGATGTTGCTTACAGGTTCTAAAGATGATAATACTTTGAGCTTCTATGCTAATGCAGGCTATAACTGTTCGGATAAAACAGCCTTTATTCAATGGCTTGAATAATGCAACAAATCATAAAACAAAGCATAAGGAAAACCCCGAAAACCGTGATGGTTTCGGGGTTTTTGATTGTTTTGAAATAATACGGATTATCTCTTTGAGAACTTGAGTGTGATTAAAGCATCTTGTTTTTGCTTGTCATAACCTGCCATAGCTTGTAAAATCGTTCAGTCTGACGTTGACAAACGGGCAAAAAGTCAATAAAAAGACATTTGCCGTAACTTGCCGCAGTTTGCAACCGACCACAAAAAGCTCGAATATCCCGACTTATTGACAAAATATTGACATTTTTGAGGGCAAAACATTGTATGCCATTTGAATATAACACCGCACAAAAACCAAATCAAAAAATCAGTCTTGAAAATATTAAGTTAATCGAATATGATATAGTAAACTGATAGAGGATTTTACATTATGAATTTATTTGAACTGTTTTGCCTGATATATTTTGCACTTGATTCCGAATGGGATAAAACACCAAACGAGGAACTTGGAAATTATCTGAGCGATGCCAATCCGTTTTTGTTTGCGGATATCGGTTCTGCCGTCAGCGATTGTTACACTTCATTTTGTGATTTTATCGGCAAAAAACAAATTACAACCGAAAACAGCTTTGCTGTTGCCAAGAGCTATGTTGAAAGCTTAAACATCAAATCAGTTTCTTCTGCGTTTGAATGCATAAGCGAAGACGATTGGATTAAGGCTGCAAATAAATATTTATCCCAACCGCATAAGGGTGACAATTTATGATTTCAAACTACACTGACAAAGCATATCTCACGCTCTACAATATAGTTGACAGGTATTATGACGAAGATAAAAACGATTGGATTGCATCTTTGGCAAGCGATATGTGTCCGTATATTTTTGCGGACAGCAAGTCTGCCGACCCTGCAACATACGAAGATTTTTCCGATTGTTTTAATCTATGTTTTGCCGAAACCCAAAAAGAAAATATCGCAACAGCTTTTGCAGCGTCAATAAAATTTCTTGAAATGTATCGAGATGAGTTTGGCTTTGATATAGATGAGTATATCAAAAAGTTATCATTCGATATATATAAAACAGAGTTCGAGAAGGTTTGATGTATGAGAAATTCAGTTTTCAACATCTCAAAAGATAAAGCAGATAAAATCAAATCGGAGATGAAAGATAAATCTTTTATTGCCGAAATTGACGGAGATAAAATCAACTGTTGGGAAGATTATTGGGCAGCAATGGCAAGGTCGTTTTCATTCCCCGAACTCCCTGCATATATGAAACCCGATTATCACAGCTATTACGATATTATGACAGACTTGAGCTGGATTGATACCGACAGCATCATATTAATAATCAACAAATTCACTCTCTTTTTGAAAGGTGAACGCACCTTGAAAGATGACATAATAAGAGATTTTAAGGATTATCTTTTGCCTTTTTGGGAGGAAGAAGTTGAACAAACTGTTGTTGGCGGAAAGAAAAAATCTTTTTGTGTATATTTGGTTGATTCGGAGTGGCACATAATGCAAAACGATTGGAGACTCTTGAATCAGCAAGAGTATTTGATGAACGCAAAACTTAAAAAGATGCAATACACCAAGCCGTCAGAAAAGTGGGATCATGACCATTGTGCCTTTTGCTGGGATAAATTCAGCGAGAACGGCGAAGATTTGCAGCAAGGCTATTGCACACCCGACCAAAAGTATTGGGTATGCGAAGAATGCTTTAATGATTTCAAAGAAATGTTTGGATTTAAAGTCGAATAAGTTATCAAAATATTATGAGGCTGCTTACATAGCAGCCTCATTTTGTCGTTCAACACTTGTGATTTTTCAAAAATTCGACTTGATTAATATAACCAACGCTTTTTATAACTCCGAAATTTTGATTTTTGCAACCGTAATCTTATAGGTTGATTCATAACACGGAGGATTGTTGACGTAGTAAAGCGTTGTTCCGTCTTCCGAGAAAAAGAGTGACGGACTGTAACCGCATTTTACGAAAGGTTCGTCAGTCGGATACGGAATGGGATTATCAATCGGTGCAAAGGTTTTGCCGTAATCGAAGCTGATGAACATATCCGCACCCGTGTCGCTTTCGCCTTTGATAGCGTGTCGACCTGTAACAATAAGCGTTCCGCATTCGCCGCCGACGGGTGACCACGCAATGCAAGGAGAAGAGCCGAAAGTTTTGCCGCCTGCAGAAACTATCTTGCCGTAATCCGAAACGTCGCCCCAATTATCGAGAGAAGTTGACCTTTTGCAATAAATCGGATTCATGAAAAAACCGACCATCTCGTAAACCATTAAATATTCGCCG
>JAZNUP010000034.1:0-29957 GCA_045592385.1 Acutalibacteraceae bacterium | reverse complement strand
ACGCTTCGGCGGGTCGGAAATCCGACCTTTGCGGCGTATTTAGTTCAAATGCAGTCACTCTATCGTGATGATAATTTACCATACTAATATAATAAAGTCAAGTGAAACAGGAAAATTTTAAATTTTCTGCAAAAAGCTGTTGACTTTTTTGAAATTATGTGTATAATAATAACCCGTAGCGAGAAAACAATTAAATATTGGGGAATAGTGTAACGATAGCACGACAGACTCTGACTCTGTTTGTTGGGGTTCGAATCCCTATTCCCCAGCCAAAAAAAGAAAGTCACGTTCATGTGGCTTTCTTTTTTTTGAATTTCGGGATTCGAACAGCGAGGGGATTCGAACAGCGAGGGGATTCGCGCAGCGAACAAACTCTCCGGGGGAGAGTTTGCCGAGCCGCAACGAGCGTAAGCGAGGCGATAAAAATCCCTATTCCCCAGCCAAAAAAAGAAAGTCACGTTCATGTGGCTTTCTTTTTTTGAATTTCGGGATTCGAACAGCGATGGGATTCCGTTTATATCTTGACTTTTCAATCCTGTTCTTGTAGTATGAACTCAGAAAATTCTTAACTAAAGGAGATATTATGAGCAAATCAATATATGAACAAACAACAGCCTGTATAAAAGAACTTTGTGAAAAAGCCGCACTCAGGCAAGGCAATACCGTAATCATCGGATGTTCCACAAGTGAGGTGGTCGGTTCCGTAATCGGCACAAATTCAAATTATGAAGTGGCAGGGGAAATATTCAAGGCTCTTTACGACTATACACAAAGCCGTGGTATTTATCTTGCGGTTCAGTGCTGCGAACATCTTAACCGTGCCGTTATCACTCAGCGCACCGCTCTTCCGTTTGCTGAGCCTGTAAACGCAGTTCCTCAGCCAAAAGCAGGAGGCTCGCTTGCCACTCACGCATATCGCGGATTCAGTGATCCGATTGCAGTTGAGGAGATTAAAGCCGACGCAGGGCTTGATATCGGATTCACGCTCATCGGTATGCATCTTAAAAAAGTTGCCGTTCCTCTGAGATTGGAAAACAACAAAATCGGCGAAGCTATGGTTGTTGCCGCCCGCACCCGCCCCAAATTCATCGGCGGAGCAAGAGCTGTTTATGATGAGAATTTACTGTAATTTATACCGCTCAGGTAAAAATATTTCAGGAATACTTGTGATGAGGTAATTGTATGGCAAAAACACCGCTTGAAATCTTAAAGGAAAGAGAGCTTCCGAAACTTCTTTCAAGGGAAGAAATGCTCAGGATTCTTCTCTCTCAGGAGTACGGCTTTATGCCGCCCGCTCCCGAAAGCATAAGCTTTGACGTGCAGGAGAATTTCATCCCCAATTTCTGCGCAGGCAATGCTCCCTGCTCAAAAATCACTGCAACCTGCAGGGTCAACGGCAAGGATTTTTCTTTCCCGTTTTATTCGGCAATTCCGCGCAACGGCAAAAATCTGCCGTTCTTTGTTCATATCAATTTCCGCCCCGACGTGCCCGACAGATATATGCCCAGCGAAGAGATAACCGACAACGGCTTTGCTGTTTTCTCCTTCTGCTTCAACGACGTAACCTCGGATGATTCGGATTTCACAAACGGTCTTGCGGGAATTCTGTTTGAAAACGGAAAAAGAGAGCCCGATTCCTGCGGCAAAATCGCTATATGGGCTTGGGCTGCGCACAGAGTGCTCGACTATGCCGAAACTCTTGCAGGCACCCTTGACCTTGACTGCGCTGCCGTGTGCGGCCACTCAAGGCTCGGCAAAACGGCTCTTCTTGCCGCCGCAACGGATGAACGCTTCCGCTTTGCCTATTCCAACGATTCTGGCTGCAGCGGCGCATCGCTTGCAAGGGACAACACAGGCGAAACCGTTGCCGACATTACAAGAGTTTTCCCCTACTGGTTCTGCGAGAACTATCTTAAATACGCATCAAATGAAGCCGCTATGCCCTTTGATCAGCATTTTCTGCTTGCCTGCATTGCTCCGCGCTTTGTGCTTGTGGGAAGTGCAGAGGACGATTCGTGGGCTGACCCCGTCTCCGAGATGCTCAGCTGCTTTGCGGCAAGCCCTGCTTTTGAAAGCACAGGAGTTAAAGGATTTGTATGCGACAACCGTTTCGCCGTGGCAGGCGACGCTTTCCTTGAGGGCAACGTAGGCTATCAGAAAAGAAGCGGCAAGCATTATTTCAGCCGCAGTGACTGGAACAGACTTATTGAATTTATAAATTTACACAAATGAGAACCCCTGCGCGTTGCGTTCGGGAATCTTGTTGCTTCATAACAGAAAATTGGCTTGTGCAGGATTTTGTTCCCGCACAAGCCAATTATTTTCATATCCGTTTTTACTGAGCCGTTCTCTGTGAGAGCGCCTTGATTTCCGACACTGCCCAATCAAAGGTATCGGTTGTGAGCACGCTGCCGCAGTATTCACATACAGCGGTGCGGTTAATATCAATCGGTGCACCGCAGTTGGGACAATTCTGAGCCTTTGTGCCCGAATCGGCAGCAGTAATCTGACCGCTTGAGCGTACAAGAGTCCACTCATATTCCATAAACTTTTCAGCGGTGTTACTGCCTCTTACAATGCTGCCGGTAGTATCGTCAACCACGTAATCAACAATTCTTGTTCTCAACCTTGCAACCATTACGTCGTTGCCGCCCTCCTGCTTCCAACCGACGATATCGGCACCAAGCACGGCAATGCGCTCAATACGGTTGGTCTGTCTATTCCTGCGGTAGGCATCAAGCTGAGTGTTGCACTGAGCGTAAAGAGCATCCGTAAGATAGGGACGGATGGGGTCCATATCCTTTTCCTGCCACGCATTCTGGAAGCGTACGTACATATTTGAAAGCTTCTCGGTAAACGCGGTATCGCTGAAAGTGGGGTCAAGCGCAGTATACTCGCTGACTCTGCGAAGCGATGCAGGGTTTGTGGCAACGGCGCCGGGCATAATCTTTCTGCCTGAGGAGCCCTTGCTCTTTGACTTTTTAATAATGATAATAATTATTACTATAACAACTGCAATAAACAGATATTTGAACATACTGAAAATCCCCGAAAAAGCCGAAGAAGTGGTTACAACAGGTGCTGAAACGTATCCGCCGCCGTAATTGCCGTAATCGTAGCTGTCGTCATAGCTGTCGTCGTAGCTGCCGCCGTAATCGTAACTGTCATAATCGTAGCTGTCGCCAAAATCGAAGCTGCTGCCGCCGTAATCAAAGCTGCCTCCACCGCCGAAGTCGTAACTTCCGCCGTAATCGCCGAAATCTGCCGAAGCAGCCATAACAAGGCAGAACACAAGCACCGCAGCCGCAATAATTGCCGTAATTCTCTTTGCCACCGTATCACCCTTTCGCCAAAATATATTTTTATAATACATTATTTTTATAGTCTTTGCAATAACGTCGGTGTAAAATATTTTGTAAACTTCTTTTTGTAAGATTGCTTTTATTTGTAATATATGATATTGTTGATTTGTATAATTCAAAAATAGCGGAGGGATTTTTATGAAAAGATTTATAAGCATTCTGCTGTGCTTGTGCCTTGCTTTTGCGCCGCTGTGCATCGGAGCTTCTGCCGCACAGTACCCCGATTTTTCGGAGAATAATATGATTACAAACACAAGCTTCCTGGAGGATGATTCCTTCACCCGCACCGCGGATTCAGGCGGCAACGATTGGATTGCCACCGCCTACCTTGCGGCGTGGGACGGTCCCGTGCTTGAAGAAAGCGACCCTTACTCTGTTTCGGGCACCGCCGCTGATATCAAATACAACGAGCTTGACGCCGTTTATCACGTGCAGGACGTACTTCATCTGCCTGCCAGAGAAGACGAGCTTGATAACGATCTTATAAAGCAGACCGTTATGCGCTACGGTGCGGTTTCCACAAGCTTTATCTGCGATAACAAGTATTTCAACTTTGATTTTTCCGCCTATTATTATCCCGGCTCATCACCCAACACCAGCCTTGGCCACGCGGTTTCAATAGTCGGATGGGATGACAGTTACAGCAGATACAATTTTGAAGTAACACCCCCCGATGACGGCGCATTCATCTGCCAGAATTCATGGGGAGACTCCAGCGGCGAGGAAGGATATTTTTACGTTTCCTATTACGATCCGTTCTTTGCCGCCTACAACACCACCGCAGCCTACTGCTCCGCCGAAAGTACGGATAATTTTGATATGATTTATCAGTACGACCCCTGCGGTGCGGTTGCCACAACCGCGGATGATTTTGAATACTGCGCCAACGTTTTTCCCGAGGACGGCGAAACTCTCAGAACTGATGAAATCCTGCGCGCCGCCTCCTTCTACACCCTCAACCCCAACACTCAGTACAGTGTTTACGTTGTAACCGATTTTTATGATGAAAGCTCCTTTGACAATATGATGCTTGTTGAAACAGGCACCTTTGTTTATCCCGGCTATCATACCGTACGCCTGAGCAAGCCCGTTGAGCTTGACGCAGGCTCACGCTTTGCGGTTGTTGTAACCCTGCGCACTCAGGAGGGTGAGCTTGATATTTCCACGGTAGAAATCCCTCTCGGCTACTTCTCCTCCTACGCTGACGTAAAAGCAAATTCAGGCGAGGGTTATTACTGCCATGACGGCGAATGGGGCGACCTTACCCGCCTTATCAGCAACGCAAATTTCTGCATCAAGGCATTTACGGACAGTAAGGTTTCAATCCTCAGCAACAAGCTCAGCTCCGCCGCCCGCAATGCAATAGACAATTCCTCAAGGAATTACGAATCCGACGTTGTTTACACCGTGAACAGTGCGCGTGCCGCAGGGCTTGTGCTCAACGAGGATTTTGTGGATTATATTGAAGAAAACGGTGCTGAAAACCTCAATTCGGCCGTCAATCTCCCCTCCACTATGCCTGCATTTTCGGGCAGCAGCATTGAGGTTGATTCCGATTCATTACCGTCCTATTTCAGTCTGTGTGATTATTCAAGAGTAAACGGCGTTGAGGACCAGTATGATTTGGGAAGCTGCTGGGCTTTCTCATCCCTTGCCTCGCTTGAGAGCTGGATTCGCACCCGCACCGAATACACTCCTGCGGTAAATCTCCGCCTTGACGAAACCGAAAAGCCCCTGCTTATTGGTGACAGCTTTACTCTCAACTGTTCAATTCTTGACGGTGTTGCCGTGGAAGAAGACGTAGAATGGACCTCCTCTGACCCCGACGTTGCAGAGGTTGAAAACGGCTGCGTTACCGCAAAATCAGAGGGCACCGCGGTAATTTATGCCACCGTTGACGGTGTTGCGGGCTACGAAACCTGCACGGTTACCTGCTCCAACCCCGCTGAGGTTACGGGAATAAGAAGCACCGTTTCCTCTCCTTTTGAAATGCTTACAGGTAAAAAATATTCTTCGTTCTATGAAATAACCCCTTCAAACGCAACCAACAAGGCGGTCACCGTTGTTTCCGATAATCCTTCGGTTGCCTACTGGGCTGACGGCAGTATCATAGCCGCCGCTCCCGGCGAGGCAACGCTCACCGTTACCACAGTTGACGGGGGATACTCCGTTTCAATCCCTGTAACAGTCAGAAACTTCGTTTTCTATGACCATTCTATGGCGCTTCATTACAAAGACTCCGCCACGGTAAGGGCAAAGCTCGGCTACGGTAAGGAGATTTCCGAGTGGAAAAGCTCTGATACTTCCGTCATCACCGTTGATTCGCACGGAAACGTAAAAGCCGTCGGAAAAGGCACAGCCACCGTTACCGCCGTTGATGCCGAAGGATACAGTGACAGCTGCGAAATCACCGTAAGCTACACTTTCTTCCAGTACATTATAATTTATATTTTCTTCGGTTGGTTGTGGTATTAATACCTGACCTGCCGCAAAAAGGGATGTAAAAAAAGCGCAGACCGCATAAAACAATATATGATATGACAAGGGGTTCTACAGGAATTAATATCCTGCAGAACCCTGAATTTTTGCTATGAATTTAAAAATGAAGAAAAAGCAATGTTTTATGCTACGAACAAACTTCGCCACTCGACGTACCTTTGTACGCCTTCGGGCAAGCATAACAAGGCTGAAGCCTTGTTATTGCTCAGTTTGTCCGTTCTGCATCTTTTTTCCTATCCCCTTTTGATTTGAATACACGATAAAAAAGACCGAAGCAAAGCGGATTTGCCTCGGTCCTTCTTGTTTTGATTTTACTGAGCGTAAGCGGCAACGGTAAGCATAAAGTCGCCTATCTGTGCGCCGAACTCGGGAGCACCGTCCATAATCAGGCGGCCTGCCTTGAGGGACTCAAGCATATCGTCTGTTGAAAGAAGAATGCCCAGAGCACTGTCAAGATTGTTGAAGCGCATTGTGAAGAAAGGCATTGCTCTCTTGTAAACGCCTCTGCCTGCCTTGGACTTGCCGGCCTTGATTCTGATATAAGCCTGAATATCATCGTAGCCGTCAACTGCCCAGGAGTAAACTCTGTCAGGGCTCTTGAGGGTCCAGTTGTGGATAGCCTCGTGGCCGTTTTTGTTAAGAGTGCTTATACCGCTTGAAAGCAGGTAGAAGAAGCACTTAACCATAAGCTTCTTTGTTTCCTCATCCTCGGGGGGCTGCTTTGCAGTAAGAAGAGAGGACATTTTAAGAAGCACCATCATAAAGGATGCGAAGGTTCCCGGCTGCTTGGCGATGCCGCGCATTTTGGGAAGGGTTGCAGGGCCGATATTTCCTTTGAAGAAAGCATTCATTGTTTCAATGCTCTTGAACTCAAGCTCGATATCGGTATGCTCTCTGTCGCTCACCTTGTCGGTATGAACAAGCCATTCGCCTGAATTGATAACGAAATGGGTTGCAAACTTACCTGCGGGAGCTTCGGGGTCAACCGCGCTTACCTGAATAACAGCGTGGGTGTGCTCAAATCTTTTTGCAAACTTGGGAACATCCATAGCTATTGTTTTGATAACGGGAAGAACGGCACAGAGAAACACTTTATTGGTAAGCATATCTTCTCTTGAAGCCATATTAATCAATCCTTTCTGAGATTTCAGATGCCTCGGCTTAAATTATGCCTCGTCATCCCAGTCGTCATCAAGCTCGAAATCCTTGCCCATAACTTCACGTACTGCTTCGATGATGCCGTTGCAGTCGATGCCGAGGATGGACATAATGTCTTCGTGCAGACCGATGGGAGCAAACTTGTCAGGAATACCGAGCTGCTTGAATGCACAGCCCTTACCTGCCTCAACGATAACCTCAGCAACTGCACTGCCGAGACCGCCGATAACGTTATGGTCCTCAACGGTGATGATGCGGCGGGTATCCATAACTGCCTTGATGATAGCTTCCTTGTCGATGGGCTTGATGGTGTGCATATTAAGAACGCGAACCTTAAGACCGTCAGCGTTTTCAAGGAACTTGGCAGCCTGAAGAGCCTGGAATACGCAGGAGCCGCAAGCGATGATTGTAATATCAGTACCTTCGTTGATGGTAACTGCCTTGCCTACCTCGAAACCATAGTCGCTTCTCTCATAGAGAACGCGGTCAAAGCCTCTGTTGATTCTGATGTAGTACGGGCCCTTATTCTCATAAGCTGCGTAAACAGCATTGTAGGTTTCAAGACCGTCTGCAGGGCAGATAACTGTAAGGTTGGGGATTGAACGGCAAACTGCCATATCGCAGATAGCGTGGTGGGTTGAACCCGCCTGACCGAAAGAGGTGCCTGCGTGGGTAGCAATAACCTTAGCGTTGATATTCTGATAGCAGATATCGGTGTGAAGCTGGTCAGCACTTCTGAGAGAAGCGAAAACCGAGAAGGTGGAAAGGAAGGGAACAAGGCCTGCCTTAGCCATACCTGCTGCTACGCCGAACATATTCTGCTCTGCAATACCTACGTTAAAGAATCTTTCGGGGAACTTTTCACCGAACATTCCGATTTTTGTTGATTTAGCGAGGTCAGCCGTAAGGGCTACAACCTCGGGATGTGCTTCACCGAGCTCGCACAGCGCCTTGCCGTAATATTCAGCGGTTGAGAAAGCGGTGGAATCGGTTGCTGTGTAGGTCATTCCTCCTGCCATGATTAAGCACCCTCCTTTTCTGCTCTTTCCTTGCGTACTTCATAGTACTTTGCAAGGCTTGCCTTTGCTTTTTCGTATTTGTCATCATCAATAGCACCGTAATGCCACTTATAATCGTCTTCCATGTAGTCAACGCCTGCGCCCTTGACTGTCTTTGCAATAATAACAACGGGAGCACCCTTTGCTTCGTATGCAAAATCAATAGCTTCAGCGAGTTCCTTCATGTTCTGACCGTCAACTTCCTTAACGATGAAGCCGAATGCCTTCCACTTATCAGCGAAGGGCTCAAGGGACATAACGTCCTCGGTCTTACCGTCGATCATGCAGCCGTTACGGTCAACGAAAGTGATGAGATTGTCTGCCTTGAAGTGAGCAGCTGCCATAGCAGCTTCCCAGTTTGAGCCTTCGTCGCATTCGCCGTCGCCGAGGATGCAGAAGGTCTTGTAGGTCTTGCCCTGAACCTTGGCAGCAAGAGCAGTACCGAGAGCGATGGGAAGTCCGTGGCCGAGAGAGCCTGTGGAAGCGTCAACACCGACTACCTTGTTGGAGTCAAGGTGAATGCCCATCTTGGAGTTTGTAAGGTTAAAGGTTTTGAGCTGCTCAACATCGTTGAATCCAAGGTCGCAAAGAGCTGCCGCATAAGCAACGCCTGCGTGACCCTTACTAACGATAAGACGGTCTCTGTCTTCCCAATCGGGGTTGGCAACGTCGATATTCATGTACTTGTGATAAAGAATAGTCAGCATATCCATCATACTCATACCGCCGCCGATATGAGCACTGCCTGCCCAATAGGTGGTGTCAAGGCAGAGTTTACGCAAATCATTTGCCTTTTTTTCAAGGGCTAACCATTCCTGCTTTGATAATGGCATAGTCTTATCCTCCTTATTTGCTTTTGTTATACGTTAAACAACCGCATATGCGGTAAAAGCCTTAGCCGAGCTCGGGATGATTCTTGCGAACTGCCTTGAATGCATCCTCAGCAACCTCGATGGTGTGCTTGATATCCTCATCGGAAAGTGAAGCGTTGATGAAGTGGTTGTGGTGGTTGGTCATATAAACGCCTCTCTTAACAACCTCAGCAATCCATTCCTGATGAAGCATGAGCGAATCGTCATCCTTGAGCATAAGATAGAAGAGTGCGGGCTCGCCGGAAACGTTGAGGTGGAAACCGTTGTTTGCAGCAGCAGCCTTGAGGCCGTCTGTAAGCATTGTGCCCTTCTC
Organism: Acutalibacteraceae bacterium; assembly: GCA_045592385.1. Classification (GTDB taxonomy): domain Bacteria; phylum Bacillota; class Clostridia; order Oscillospirales; family Acutalibacteraceae; genus CAG-177. The sequence continues at coordinate 20,695 of JAZNUP010000034.1, read as the reverse complement.
AAGGCAGAACTTGGGAAGGTCAAGCTCCTTCATCTTGTTGATGCAGGCGATACCTGCTGCGAAGGGAACAGCGCTCATCCAGTAGCTGCCTGTGTATGAAAGGCCGCTGATTGCGCTCTTGAGCCATTCCTTACCGCAAAGAGCGGAAACGTTCCAGCCGTTTGCAAGTGCTTTACAGAAGCAGATAAGGTCAGCTTCAAAGCCGTAGTGATGGTCGGAGCCTGCAAGGTCAAGTCTGAAACCGCAGCGAACGTCGTCTACGATAAGAACGATGCCCTTGTCGGTGCAGAGCTTGCGGACCTTCTGCCAATAACCCTCTGCGGGGAGAACGTTATCAACAAAGTTGCCGTGCATATAGGGAGTGGAAATGAAAGCGGCGATTTCGCCTTCATTTTCAGCAACGATTCTTTCAAGCTGGTCAAAATCGTTCCAATCAACGTAGATGTTGTTGGAAACGTCCTCGGGGATAACACCGGGATAGTCAATCTTCTGGCACCAGGGAGCAACGCCGTGATAGTAACCCTTAACGAAGATAATCTTCTTTCTGTGGGTTGCTGCTCTTGCGGTCATAATTGCTGCGGTGGTGGTGTCGCCGCCGTTCTTTGCGAAGAAAGCCCAGTCAGCGCTTGCTACTGTGTCAACCATAAGCTCTGCAAACTCAATAATCTTTGTTGAGGGAGCGGTAACACAGTTTTCAATCTTCATCTGCTCCATAACAGCCTTGTCAACGTCGGGATCGTTGTAGCCGAGAACGTTGGGGCCGTATGCGCACATATAGTCAATGTACTTGTTGCCGTCAACATCCCAGAAATATGTACCCTGAGCCTTCTGGCTGAAAAGGGGATATGCAGTAACGGGGATGCAGCAGCCTTCTGCGGGACCCTGATGGCCGTAAAGACCTGAGGGGATTACTTTTGTGGCTCTCTGAAAGAGCTCAGCGCTTTTAGCGTGTGTATTGATTTTCATACTCATTTCAGGCCCTCCTTATGCAAGATAAATAGCAACTCTGTCAAGAATTCTGTTAAGGTTATCAAGCATTGAAATCATGCCCTTCATAACGATAGCGCCGCTGCCTACGCAGGCAATAGCGTTAACCTTGCCGTCAAACAAATCTCTTGCAAGCTTGATTGAATCAAATTCCATAACAGCTCTGGGAGCTTCGCAGGGCTGCTTGATAGCAAGAAGTCTGTGATTCTTGACTCTGATTGTAGCGGCGGGACCGCCCTTGATGCTGAAACCGATTTCACCGTCAACCATCTGCTGAGCGGAGAACTTGCCGATAGCATCGTTGTTGCCTATCTGAGCGATTGCAACGGAGATTGTGTAAAGCATAAGCTGAGTGCTGATGTTGAAGAATTCTTCATTCTCAAGGTCAGCGGGATCGGGACGCATATACTTGTTGAGCAAATCGGTAAGCTTTGTGAAATCCTTGAGCAGGAAACCGATTTTTGTAAATCCCTTTGAGGGAATGGGGGTAACGGTGCCGTCAATAAGACCGTTGAACTTTTCGCAGGAGCTGAAGGGGAGCTTAACGTCGCAGTTCTTGCAGCCCTGTTCCATTCTGCACTTGCCGTTTTTGAAGGTGATTGTTGCGCTGGGGCCGCCTTTTACCTCGAAGCCGATGGAAACGGGCTTTTTATTGGTAAGAAGAGCGGGAGCTTCTGGAGCGAGCTCGCAGAGATTTTCAAGTGTACCCAGCACTGCATACATATTTATGTACGCAAGGGTTCTTGAATCAACCATTGTTCTTGAATCAACCAACTTTATTTCCTCCTTGTTGTGTAATATATGGCGCCGCTTGTCAGCTAAGCGGAATATTCAGTTAATTTTAACAAGTATTATAAAAAAAGTCAACAAGTTTAATATACTTTTAGTCAACTTTACGCATTAATAACCATAAATTCTATCATTTTTGCTGCATTTGCGGCGGCGGCAGGCAAAAACTGAGCATAGCTCATATGCGCCTCTTCATCCGCAGAGTCGGAAATTGCTCTTACAACCGCAAAGGGTACGCCGTTTGTGTAGCACACCTGACCGATAGCCGCGCCCTCCATTTCGCACGCAATGGCGGAGAAATTGCCTACTATAAAATCCTTTTTGCCTGCATCGGCAATAAACTGGTCACCCGATGCGATAACGCCCTTAAGAGTTTTTACGCCCTCAAAATCAGCCGCAGATTCAATAAGCTTTGTAACGGCTTTTGCATCGCAGGGGATGTTAATGACGTTTATTCCCGATATAAAGCCTACCTCGTCACCGAGAGGGGAAGTATCCATATCGTGCTGCACAACGCTTTCGGCAACTGCGATATCGCCTACGGAAAGGTCTTTTGTGAGAGTGCCGCCAACACCTGTATTAACAATCAGCTCGGGGGAATAGCCGAGTATCATAGTCTGAGCACACATAGCAGCCGCAACCTTGCCTATACCGCAGACTGCGGTAACAATCTGCCTGCCGTGAAGGGTGCCGCTTACAAATTCAATTCCGCCGAGAGTTTTGGTTTCTGTATCCTGCATAAGCTCTCTTATAGCGGAAACCTCAATTTTCATAGCGCCGATAATTCCAATCATATCAAACACTTCCTTAATATTTTTTTAATGATTTTATCACACTTTTCAGCGTATGGCAATATTTTCCCCGAAATGCGCCAAAGCTTTTTATATGCTTTTAACATTGACCAAATGTGAACTTTGTGTTAAAATTATTAAGATTGCAGTTTGATAAAAACTCAAAAAATTCAGATCAGGAGTGACAGGAAAATGAAAAACACGGCTAAACGTATCACCGCTCTTCTTTTCGCATTTCTTATCGTCTTCCTCACCTTTGCAGCAGGCGCATCGGCTCTTCTTGTTACGGGCGATTCCTTCGCGGTAGAAATCGACGGCGCCACAGATGAAATCACTGTAGGCTCTCAGCTTCAGCTCACCGCTACCATCACCGTACCTGCTGACAGTGAGCTTACAGAAGATGATTTTGAAATAGAATGGGAAAGTGAATTCCCCGACTTTGCAACTGTTGACGATGACGGTAAGGTTACCGCAAAATCAATCGGCAAAACCACCATCACCGCTACCATTGAAGACCCTGACGGTTTTGAGAAGGAAGCATCCTACGTTGTTTACTGCATCCGCAAGGAAAACGTAATCCACAACAAACTTGAGAACAAGGCAATCCTCGGCTACCGTTACCATTATGCCGACGATTATTACTACACTGACGACAGAGACTGCTGGCAGTCAAAGTTCGGCTTCCTCAACGCTTTTGACCTTGTTTGCCCCTACATTCTTCTTGAGTACGACTATATCCGCACCCATTTTGATTACGGTGACAGATCCTGGATGATTCAGCTCTGGAAGGGTCAGTACGGTATGGTTTTCTACGGAAGTGAAATCGGCGTTTACTGTCGCGAAAAGCTTGCTCCCGATGAAGAAATCACAGCTTTCACTCACTATGACTGCTGCGTTTCCGAATATGACAGACTCGGTATGGAAATGACCCTTTACTGGGATGAAAAGAACGACGGTAACTACGTTTATCAGTTCAGCCGCCCCTACGATAAGTATTGGTGGTGCACAGGCTTCAAGTCAGGCCACCTCTGGCAGACCGAGCCCGCAAGCGAGCTGAGAATGGTTTCCAGAATCGACCTTAAGGACGTGGAAATGGCAGACGCTTTCACCGCAGCGCTTGAAGACTGCGGCTTCAGAAGATCTGACAATTTGAAGAGACTCCCTCTCGACTCCTTCCATCAGGACGGTGCAACGGTAAATCTTACCTGGCAGAACATTTCCGAGGCTGAAAGCTCGGTTGTTGTTAAGGCAACACTCGGCTCTCTTATCGCAACAGGCTCATTCGGAGCAATCTTCCTTATGCTTGCGTTTATGGCTCTTTCATTCTTCTCAATGATCTTCTTCTTCGTACTTTAATTTCAGAGTAAAACTTCAGGGTTCTGCAGGATATTCATTCCTGCAGAACCTTTTGTCATATAATTGTTTTATGCGGTCTGCGCTTTTTTTACAGCCCCTTTTTAATTGTAAATCTTTCTTAAATGAACATAATATTTGTTATATTATATTGACCCGAATTGCTAAAAATGGTATACTAAAATATCATTTGTTTGAGGTGCTATATATATGTTTATAATTTCACCGTCAGTTCTTGCAAGCGATTTTTCCCGCCTTGGCGAAGAAGCGGCTGCAGTTGAAAAATGCGGCGCACAATATCTTCATCTCGACGTTATGGACGGTTGCTTTGTACCCAATATTTCTATGGGTCCCTGCGTGATTTCAAGCATCCGTTCCCATTCAAAGGCGGTTTTTGACGTTCATCTTATGATTGAAAATCCGCTCAGATATATCGAGGATTACGTAAAGGCAGGCGCAGATATAATAACCTTCCATTACGAAAGCTCCTCCCCCGTTGAAGAAACAGTGGATAAAATCCTCGCCTGCGGCTGCAAGGCGGGCATATCCGTCAAGCCCGCAACCCCCGTTGAAAAAGTTTTTCCTTTGCTGGATAAGCTTTCAATGGTGCTTGTGATGACTGTTGAGCCGGGCTTCGGCGGCCAGAAATTTATGGATTCCACCGTTGAAAAAATAACAGCCCTGCGCCGCGAAATCGAGCGCAGAGGGCTGAACGTTGATATTGAGGTTGACGGCGGCATAAACTCTCAGACCGCCGCTGTTGCAACCCGCGCAGGCGCAAACGTGCTTGTTGCAGGCAGCTCTGTTTTCGGAGCTGAGGACCGTGCAAAAGCCGTAGCTGACCTTCTCGGCGTTGCGCAGGAAAATCCCTATTGCGGTTGACCCGAAAGCCTTTCAACCGCTTCTCCCTCGGCAAGCAGAGCCCAGTGCTCTCTTGTGTGAGCGCAGCAGATTTCGCCGCGCACGGCAGTGCAGCCGTACTCGGATAAAAAGCGTTTTACTGCTGCAAAATCGTAATCTCCGCAAATCATCAGGCGGTATCTTCCCGAGTTTTCATAAAGACTGCTGCGAGCCGTTGAAATAAGCTTTTGCGGCAGCACTCTCGTGCTGTCCATAAGGTCTGAAAGGGATGCGAATTCAAAAACTCCGCTTTGTTCCCTGCCGCCGAGTGTCTTTATGTAAAATCCGCTTTTGCCCGATTGCTCAAGCATCGTGAACAGTACCATACATCCTCCGCTTATTTCGGGCACCGCTTCAATCATCATCCGCCGTGACGGGTCTATATCCCTGCCGAGCTCTCTGCCCGCTTTTTCGAGCAATGCCCATATGACCCTGCGGGTCTCGGCTGAGGAATAGTTCATTTCCTCATAAGTTATATCAAGGCTTCGCATATCCTCGGGGGTCAGCTCAATTATGATTTTGTCATCCGTAGGTGATGCAATCTTCAAAGCTCTTCCTCCTTTAAGCTTTAGTCGTTACTATTATGATATTACCCGTACAGGCTGTATGCAATGCAAAAAACTTGGAAAGTGAGGTGTTTTTTTGGCTGCTCAGAACGCAAAAAAGAAAAAGACCGTGAGCGCTTCACGCTATTTCGGCGAATATCTTCTTATGCTCCTCGGCCCTGCAATAATGGCAGGCTATTACTGCGGCGAAAGAGCGCTTCTTGTGATGCTCGTAAGTATTCTCTCCGCCTGCGCTGCCGACCTTGCCGGCGGCCTGCTTTTCTATAATAAGCTCACCCTCAAGGATTTGTGCGCGGTATATACGGGCGCCGCAATCTCGCTTATGATGCCGTCCACCGTGCCGCTCTATATACCCGCAATCGCTTGTGTTTTCGCAATCCTTGCGGTTAAAATTCCTTTCGGCGGTGCGCTCAGGGCTCCCGTTGTGCCTGCGGCGGCAGGCTTTGCGTTTGCCTGCGTGTGCTTCTCACAGCAGATTTTCACTTTCCCTCCCTCAGCAACTTCCGCATCGGGCCAGTTTGTGAGCGGGGTTTCGCTTGCGGCAATGCTTCGCAACAGCAGCTCAATGAACATCGACCTTATCAGCGCCGCGGATATTCTTTCGGGCAGTGTTTCCGGACCTATGGGCACGGGATGCGCCATAGTGCTTCTCGGCTGCGCCGTTTTCCTGATTATAAGACGCAAGCCCTGCTTTATGAATATACTCGGCTTTCTTGTTGCCTGCACCGTAATGGCGATTATTTTCCCCAGAGTCAATACGGGCATACTTTCAAGCGTGGTGCTTGAGCTTTGCTCCGGCTCTCTGCTTTTCGCGGCGGTATTCCTTGTTACAGACCCGTCAAACTCCGCAAAATCTCCGCTTGACAGGCTCGGCTACGGCATCTACTGCGGTGTGCTCTGTATGGTTGCAAGGTATTTCGGCGTTTACGAAGAGGGTGTATGCTTTGCAATCATCCTTGCAAACTGCTCCTGGCAGAGCGTGAGCAACGGTATCCTTACCCTTGCAACGCTTGTTCTCTCCCTTAAGAAGCCAAAAAGAAAGGGGGCGGCACAGTGAGCGCAAAAGAAACCAAAAAAAGCGTTAACAGTATGGTCCTTAAAGGCGCGTGGATTTTCAATCCCGTGCTTATACAGACCGCAGGTATCTGCCCTGCCGTTGCCGCTTCAACCGATTTTATCTCCGCTCTTTATTTTACGGTTCTTTTTACCGTTATCACCTTCCTTTCGTGCTTTGTGGCGTGCGCCGCGCTCAAAAAAGTTCCCCGCTGGGTAAGAGTTGCGGTTTATATGCTTCTTGGCATTGCCGTTATTTTCCCTGCGCTGAGGCTGAGCGAAGTGCTGGAAATCGGCATAAACGCAAGAATCCAGGTTTACCTGCCTCTGCTTGCCGTCAACTCCGTAACAGCGGTGCACTGCGAGCAGTATTCCGTAAAGCACAGCATTAAAGACTCTATGATTGATGCTTTTGCAGTCTGCCTCGGCTTCGGCACCGTACTTCTTCTCACGGGCGCAATAAGAGAAATTCTCGCTTATTCATCAATAGCCGCCGTTCCCCTCAACCTGCCCGTAAAGCTTTCGGGTATGGTGCTCCCCTTCGGCTGCTTCATAATCCTCGGCTATCTTGCAATGTTCCTGCGTTGGTACATTTCAAAATACCACCCCAAATACCTTGAGCTCACCTCTGTTAAAATCAAAGAAACAGAGTTCGGCCTCAGAAAAGAAAAGGACAGTTTTTCCGATTACCCGGATGAATTTGAGGATGCTCCGGATGAGCCTGAAGAGCCCGAAACCGTTCAGCCCGAAGAGCCCGTAAATACCGAGCCTGAGGAAATTGTTTTTGACGATATGTGGACCCCCGAAGCGGAGGAAAAGCGTCTGGCTGAAGAAAAGCAGCGCAGGATTGACGAACTCCTTGCCTCCCTTGAAGCGGAAACTCAGAACCTCGGCAAGAAAAACAGTGAAGAAGAATAATTTACAGTAAAGGAGGAAACCCGTATGAACTGGTTTGGCGATTTGCTCATCACCGCCCTGTATACCGCTTTTGTGCAGAATCTCGTTTTCAGCGGCGGTTACGGCGCAAGCGAAGCGCTCAGGCTTTCATATAAGCCGCGCAAGCTTTTCGCTTTCGCTATAATGATTTCATGCTTTTCCGTTTCCACCTCTGCCCTTTGCCACGCGGCGGACCGTTTTTTCCTCGGCAGTCATTTCCCCGTATCCACCCGTGTGCTTGTTTACTCAGGCATACTCGCCGCAGTTTACCTTATAGCCGCAGTGGTTTTCAGATTTGTGTTTAAAGCGTCCAAGGACTTTCTGAGCACTCTCGGAATGGCGGCGCTCAACACTATGGTGCTTGCCATACCGTTCCTTAATCAACGCTCAGCTTATTCGTTTGCGGACAGTGTAGGCTCAGGTCTCGGCGCAGGCGCAGCTTTCATAATCGCCGCCGTGCTTATAGCAAGCGGTGTGCGTAACATCAGCAAAAACGAAAAAATCCCCGAAGCCTTTAAAGGCACTCCCGCAATGTTCCTTTACGTGGGTCTGCTCTCGCTTGCTTTTACAGGTTTTTCGGACAGTACGATTTTTTCCTGATACGGAGGCATATATATGAATAAAAGAGGTAAAATCAAAAAAACCTATAAACCCTCCGAGCGCGAGAGCATTACCGAGTTTTCCACCACCTTCGGGGTCGGCTCAAGCTACGAAAAACGAATGAAAAGGCAAAGAATCCTTACCGCTCTCGCAGTTATTTTCGGCACGCTTTTTCTGATTTATCTTGGATTCTTTATAACCGAATTTTTTATTGATATTACAGAATTACCGATTTAGGATGAAAAAAATGAAAAAAAGGCAGAGCATTGTATTCAAAACCGAAAAGCAGCACCATACGGGAAGCCTGAAAAGGTTTTCCGCAATTCTGCTTGCCATACTTATTATAGGCGGCTCGGTTTCGTTTTTGTTTTTTCTCAAAAACTACAATTTTGATTTAAAAGCCGCATTCGGTGACGGCAGAGAGGAAACCGAAACGGTTATACAGACCGTTGACACCTCCGAGGCTGAAAAATTCAGCCTTGATATGCTTTTATACTGCTCTTCCTCCGATGATACAACACTGAGGTTTGTGTGCATTATGCGCACTCAGATACCCGAAAACCGCATCACTATGCTCGCTCTGTCACCCGATTCCACCGCCACTCTCAACGGAACTGCAGCTACTCTTTCGCAATTCTTCAAGCAGGGCGGCGCTCCGAGACTTATTGATGCAGTTGAGCAGCAGACCTCAATCCGTGCTCAGAGGTACATCGGCGCTTACGATGAGGATTTCAAATCCGCAATAAACCATTTCGGCGGTTTTACGGTAAACGTTGATTCCTCCGTTGAATACAGAGGCAGCGATTTCACCCTCATTCTCCCCTCAGGCAAGCAATCCATGAGGGGCGATATTCTCCATAAATACCTGCGCTATCTGCTCACTCAGGGCAAGGACGGCGTTCACAGGCAGGCGGTAGTGCTGCTTGAAACGGTTGAAGCTATGCTTGCTTCCGCCAGGGCAGACAAAATCAGCTCCGACTATTCCTACATCGCAAACCGCCTTTATACAGACATTTCAATCGTTGATTTCTCCTCGCATTCTCAAATTATAAGCGATATGATGGCGGGCGATATAACCTACGTCACCGTTTCCTCGCCCGAATACCTTGAAGACTGATTCTTATGAAAAAATTCATTTTATTTGTGCTTCTCCTTGCGGCGGCAGCCTTATGTGTTGTTTTTGCCGCGGGCAGGCTTCCCGATTACGAAGCAGGAAGCGAAACCCTGATTTCAGCCACCCTTTCTTCTCAATCAACCTCTTGTGAAGAAACTCAGCAGACCGTATCCGAAGCCTCAACCGAAAGCGGCATTGTTTTTCTGCCTGAGTTTGCAAGCCCGTCAAGGTATTATTATGACAGACTCAGCGAAAACGAAAAGGAAGCTTATGACCGTATCCTTGATAAAATCATCACTATGCCTGAGAAGATAAGGATTCCGCGCATCAACCGCGAGGAGCTCAACAATATTTTCACCGCCCTGCATTACGATAATCCCCTGCTTTTCTTTGTGGGCTCAAACTGCAGGGTAAGCACGGTGGGCTTTCTGAGTTATTTTCAGGTTGATTACACTATGAGCTATGATGAATATCTCACCGCCGTGCAGGAGGTGGAAGCCGCGGCAGATTCTCTTATCGCTTCGCTCACCGACCCTGAGGATGAGTGGCTGTGCGAATACGAGCTTCATAATGCGATTATAAACTCCTGCAGATATAATTCATATTCAGAGCACGATTCCTCGGTCTACGGCGTGCTCTGCCTTAAAAATGCAACCTGCGAAGGGTATTCCAAAACAATGAAATACCTGCTTGACCGTATCGGAATCGAGGCTTACGTACTTGCAGGCGTTGCCACGGACGTTGACGGCAACAGCGATTTGCATATGTGGAATATAGTTAATATCAACGGCGAATATTCTCACCTTGACGTTACGTGGGATGACCCGTCGGGCGATGAGGACTCGCTTTTATACACCTATTTCAACCTTACCGATTCCGAAATCTGCCTTGACCATTCGGACTGGAGCTTTGATTATGACTGCCTTTCGGGGCAGAATAATTACTACGCGGTAAAAGGGCTGTATTTTGATTCTTTTTCAAAGGCTGAAAAGGATATCATCGCCGCCGCAATAGCTGAAAGTCTTAACTCAGGCAAAAAGAGTGCGGATTTCAGGTTTTCCTCGCGTGAGGTTTTCTCACAGGCTGAGGAGAGTCTGTTTGACGGGCAGGAAATATATGCAATCCTCGAGGATTCCGCAGGAATGTGCGGTGTGCCTATCAGAACAAATTCCGTAGAATACTCAATAAACGATTTATTCCTTATAATAACCGTAATCCCCAAATCCCAGGAGGTATGAGCTGTGGATAAACAGAGAATTGAAAACGCGGTAAGAGAAATTCTTATTGCTATCGGTGAAGACCCTGACAGAGAGGGTCTTGTTGAAACTCCCGCAAGAGTTGCAAGAATGTATGAGGAGATTTTTGCAGGGCTTGAAAACGACCCTAAAAAACACCTCAAAATCTTTAACGAAGAAAATAATCAGGAAATGGTAGTAGTGCGTGATATTCCGCTTTACTCTATGTGCGAGCATCACCTTATTCCCTTTATGGGCAGGGCTCATATTGCCTACATCCCCTCAGGCGGCAAGGTTATAGGACTCTCAAAGCTTGCAAGAATTGTAGATACCTTCGCAAAGCGCCCTCAGCTTCAGGAAAGGCTAACGGCGCAGATTGCCGATTTCCTTTCGGACGAGCTCTCCCCTCTCGGTGTTGCCGTTGTGATTGAGGCCGAGCATCTTTGTATGACTATGCGCGGCGCAAGAGCATCGGGCTCACAGACCCAGACCTCGGCCCTCAGGGGAATTATGCGCTCCGATGCAAAAACAAGAGCGGAGGTTATGTCCCTGCTCCACGGAGGCAACCGCTGATGAAGCATCTTAACGCGGGCAAATTCCGCCTTGAGCTCGGCAAAAAGACCCACGTGATGGGAATTCTCAACTTCACCCCCGACTCATTCTCGGACGGCGGCGATTATTTCACCGCGCAAAAAGCGGCTGAGCGTGCGGTGCAGATTGAAGCCCTCGGCGCGGATATAATTGATATCGGCGCAAACTCCACCCGCCCCGGCGCTGAAATCCTTGATGCAAAAAGTGAGCTTGCAAGGCTTGAAAGTGTGCTGCCTGCCGTATGCGGCGCGGTGAATATTCCCGTTTCGGTTGATACCTTTTACCCCGAATGTGCGGAATACGCCCTCAAATCAGGCGCAGGCATTATCAACGACGTCAGCGGCACCTTTAACGCTGAAATTGCTGAGCTTGTAAAGCAATATGATGCATCGTTAGTCGTTACCCACAACCCCTGCGGCGCATCCGAGGTGCAGGATTATAACGGCTCTGTTGTTGCCGCCGTAAGGGCTTTTTTTCTCGAATGCATCGGGAAGGCGGCGCAATGCTCACTGCCGCTCGAAGCTCTTTGCCTTGACCCCGGAATCGGCTTTGGCAAGAGCGATGAGGATAATCTTGAAATCATCCGCAACCTTAATTGGCTTAAAATAAATCCCTGCGCCCTGCTCTTTGCCGCATCGCGCAAAAGGGTTACCGCGCTCAACCGCACCGACCCTAAGGACAGGGATTTTTCATCCGTCAGCGCAAATACCGCCGCTGTTGCAGGCGGTGCTGATATAATCAGAGTTCACAACATCACGGCGGGGGTTGACTGCGCGCGTATGGCAGACAGAATCTACCGCCGAAACGGAGAAAACAATGGATAAAATCATAATCAGCAACCTTGAAATTTTCGCATACCACGGCGTAAACGAAGAGGAGAAAATCAACGGTCAGCCGTTCGTGCTCGATATTGAGTGCACCGCGGATTTATCCGCCGCCCGTATGAGCGATAATCTTGACGACACCGTAAGTTATGCAAAAATCATAAAGCTTGCAAGGAACGTTTTTGTTCTTGAAAAGAACGACCTTATAGAGCGTGCCGCCCAGAGAACGGCGCAGGCAATTCTTGATGAATTTGACAAATTGCAGAGCGTTAAAATCCTGCTCAAAAAGCCGCAGGCTCCCATAAAAGCAGCCTTTGATTACGTTGCGGTGGAAATTGCGCTCAACCGAGGTGAAGTGTGATGAAAAAAGCCGTTATCGCGCTCGGCACCAACATCGGTTCTCGCCTTGAAAATCTTCAGCACGCGGTATCATCACTTTCTCTTTTGCCGAACACTAAGGTTGCCGCCGTTTCCCGCGTGTACGAAACCGCACCCGTAGGGTACGAAAATCAGGCAGATTTTTTCAATGCCGCCGTGCTCGTTGAAACGGAGCTTTCCGCCCACGCTCTTCTCGGCGCCTGCCTCGGCACGGAATCAGCTCTCGGCAGACTGCGCACTATAAAAAACGGGCCGAGGATTATCGACCTCGACCTGCTCTTATATGAAGATTTCACCTGCACGAGTGCAGAGCTTACCGTGCCCCACCCCAGGATGGGCGAGCGTGCTTTTGTACTCTGCCCCCTTGCGGACCTTTTCCCTGATTTGAACGCTCTCGGTTATAAGTTCACCCTGCCTGAGTCAGACGGTGTGAGAGTAACCGATTTTTCCTTAAATATCAACGAATGAGAGGCATCACAAATGACTGAAAGACTTTATTTTGACGATGCATATTTAACCGATTTTACCGCCACGGTAATCTCCTGCGAGCAGACCAAAAAGGGCTATGCCGTGACGCTCGATAAATCCGCATTTTTCCCCGAGGGCGGCGGTCAGCCGTACGACCTCGGCACTATCGGCGGCGTTGCCGTAATTGACGTGCAGGAAAAAGACGGCGAGGTTTACCATTACTGTGAGCAGCCTGTTGAGGCAGGCAGCGAAGTGGAATGCTGCGTTGACTTTGCGCGCCGTTTCCTTTTTATGCAGCTTCATACGGGTGAACATATCTTCTCCGGCTTCATTCACGCCCTTACAGAGCTTGACAACGTGGGCTTTCATATCGGCAGTGAAAACGTTACCGTTGATTTTAACGGTCCCGTCACCGAAGAGCTGCTTCTTGAAGCAGAAAGATACTCCAACGAAGTTATATGGAAAAACGTTCCCGTAAAGGCTCTTTACCCCTCAAAGGATGAGCTTCCTTGCATTGATTACCGCAGTAAAAAAGAGATTGAGGGTCAGGTGAGGCTCATAGAAGTGCCCGGTGCCGACCTTTGCGCCTGCTGCGGCACTCACGTAAAGCTTACGGGCGAAATCGGTATGATTAAAGCCGTGGGAATGATGAATTACAAATCAGGTGTACGCATTACCCTGCAGATTGGTATGCGCGCCCTTGACGATTATACCGCTGTAAACAAGGCGGTGCACGAAGCCTCCGCTCTGCTTTCCGCAAAGCCGCTTGAGCTTTCGGGAGCGATTGAGAAGCTCTATTCTCAGCTTGATGAAAAGAAGGCTGAAATTGCCGCTCTCAACAGAAAAATCAACGCTTACATCTGCCAATCCGTGCCCGAAAACAGCGATAAATACTGCGTTTTCATCGACTCGGCAGATGCAAACGAGGCGAGAAATCTCTGCGATGCCCTGTGCGAAAAAGTGCGTGTAGGAGCCGTTTTTGCACTCAGCGGTGAAAACTGCAAATACTGCGTCGGCAGCCGCAATTCCGACGTACGCGAAATCGGTAAAATGCTCAACACCGAGTTCAACGGCAGAGGCGGCGGACGCCCCGAAATGGTACAGGGAAGCTTCACTGCAAGCCGTGAAAGCATAGAAAATTTCTGGAATTCTCTTTAATAAACGCAAAAAATCAGCCGCTCCGGTTTTACCCGGAGCGGCATTTTTGCATTTATTTTTAATTATTTATAGAGAGGACCGTAGTTTTCGCAAGCTCTGAAGTCTGCGCCTTCAAGATCCTTGGTGCCGAATGCACCCCATGCTGCGGGGCGGAAAATCTTCTCTTCAGGAACGTTGTGAAGAGCTACGGGGATACGGAGCATTGATGCCATAGTGATGATATCAGCACCGATGTGGCCGTAGGAGATAGCACCGTGGTTAGCACCCCAGTTGTTCATAAGGTCATAAGCTGACTTGAAGGGGCCTTCGCCTGTGCATCTGGGAGCAAACCATGTGCAGGGCCAGGTGTAGTCGGTTCTCTTCCAGATAATATCGGAAACCTCGTCGGGGAGAGCAACAGTCCAGCCTTCAGCAATCTGAAGAACGGGGCCGAGACCCTTTACAAGGTTAAGTCTTATCATAGTAGCAGGCATTTCTGCTCTGGTGAGGAATCTGGAGGAATATCCGCCGCCTCTGAAGTAGCCGTTATCTGCTGCGTTCCAGGTGGTAGCTGCAAGAATCTTTTCAGCGTCTTCTTCGGTTACGTTGTACCACTCCTTGATGACGCCGTTGCCGTTTTCATCCTTGATTTCGCCGCAAGCGTCAATGCAGCAAGCGCCGGAGTTGATAAGGTGAATGAAGCCGTCAGCATCCTTTGCCTTGCCTTCGATGTCATAGCCTGTAACTCTCTTTACAGAGTCGCCGCTCCAGTAGGTACGAACGTCAGCAAACATCTGAGGTCTGTTGGTGAGGAGCTTCATGAAGAGCATACCGATACCGTTGAGAACGTCGTTTTCGGTAGCAAGAATGTAGGGCTCTCTTGCGCCTTCCCAGTCAACAGAGGAGTTGAGGAGTGCCTCAGCAAAGTCGCAGTTGGGGTAGAAGTCAGTCCACTGTCTCTGACCCTGGAAGCCTGCTGCGATAGCGTTGTGGCCTGCCATCTCTTCTTCTCTGCCCTCGGGGAGGTTGGGGTTGCCGTTCATAAGATCCTTGATGATGCACATCATCTTAACTACGAATTCCCAATCCTTTTCCTTCTGCTCGTCGCTCTTTCTTACGAACTCGGGGTTCTTATCAAAGCCTTCCTTGCACTTTTCCTTGGTCCATGCAAGAGCCTTCTGATACTCAGCCTCATCATAGATGCCTTCGCTCATTCTGCGGATGATTTCAACCTCGTCAACGGATTCAACGCGCATACCGAGATATTCTTCAATAAAATCAGGGTCGATTGAGGAGCCTGCAATACCCATACAGATTGAACCTATCTGAAGATAGCTCTTACCTCTCATGGTAGCAACTGCAACAGCTGCTCTTGCAAAGCGGAGAAGCTTTTCCTTAACGTCGCAAGGCATTGCGGTATCGTCAGCATCCTGAACGTTCTTGCCGTAAATGCCGAATGCGGGCAGGCCCTTCTGAGCGTGTGCCGCAAGAACGGATGCAAGATAAACTGCGCCGGGACGCTCAGTAGCATTGAAGCCCCATACGCCCTTGATTGTGTTGGGATCCATATCCATGGTTTCGGAGCCGTAGCACCAGCAGGGAGTAACGGAAAGGGTAATGTCAACGCCTTCCTTCTTGAACTTTGCTGCGCAGGCTGCGGTTTCTGCAACTCTGCCGATAGTGGTATCAGCAATAACTACCTTAACGGGCTCGCCGTTTGAGTAGCGAAGATTCTCTTCAAAAAGAGCCTTTGCTGCCTTAGCCATGTTCATTGTCTGCTCCTCAAGGGATTCTCTTACCTTAAGGGGACCTCTGCGTGCATCAATAACGGGGCGAATACCGATTACGGGATAATCGCCGATCAGTCTGCTTTTTGCCATGTTAATCTTCCTTTCAATATATAAGTTTTATGTTAATTATAAATCAGCAACTGCTTCAAATCTTTTGTAAGCCTCTGCCCAGCTTTCGGGATTTTCAGGCAGATACTCGGTTGTTTTTTCGCTTCTTGCAACGATTTCTCTTGCCTGGGCAACTGTATTGACACAGCCCTGAGCAAGAAGCTGAACTGCGATATTACCGAGCACGGTAGCCTCAATGGGGCCTGCCGTTACGGGCACTGCGCAGGACGATGCGGTCATACGGCAAAGCAGACCGTCCTTCGTGCCGCCGCCGATAACGTGGATTCTCGGATAATCCCTGCCCGTGCATTCCTTAAGCTTGCCGAAGGTCATACGGTACTTCATTGCAAGGCTTTCGTAGATGCATCTCATTATCTCGCCAACGGTTTCGGGCACGTACTGACCCGTTTTCCTGCAGTATTCGCGTACACGCTCGGGGATGTTGCCCATAGGAACAAATTCGGGAGCGTCGGGGTCGATGAAGCACTTGAAGGGCTCGGCATCAAGAGCAAGCTTTTCAAGGTCCGCGTAGCTGTACTGCGTGCCCTCTCTTGCCCACTGACGGCGGCTCTCCTGAATAAGCCAGAGGCCTATTATATTCTTGAGGAAGCCCGTTTTATTCTCACATCCGCCCTCGTTGGTTATGTTCATCTCAAGGGATTTTTCGTTTACTATGGGAGCATTGAGCTCGGTGCCGAAAAGTGACCACGTGCCGCTGCTAAGGAATGCAAAAGAATCCTCACTGCTGGGCACGGCGGTGATTGCACTCTGAGTATCGTGACCGCAGACGCTTATAACCTTTGCCTTGGGCACTCCGCACTCCTCGCAGATTGCATCGCTGAGGGTGCCGATGACCGTACCGGGAGGGATGATTTTGCCGAAGATTCCCTTGGGTATCTCAAGCGCGTCAAAAACTTCATCACACCAGTCACCCGTTCTGATATCAACAAGCTGTGAGGTGGTGGCGATTGAATACTCCGTCACCTTTTCACCCGAAAGCAGATAAGCAAATAAGTCGGGCATAAAGAGCAGTCTGTCCGCTCTTTCAAGGATATGGGGGCGGTATTTCTTCAATGCGTAAAGCTGGAAAACCGTGTTAAGCTCCATAAACTGGATGCCCGTAAGATTGTAGAACTTTTCCTTGGGGAGCTTATTGAAGCTCTCTTCAACAAGACCCTTTGTTCTTAAATCACGGTAATGAACGGGATTTTCAAGCAGGCAGCCGAATTCATCAAGCAGACCGAAATCAACACCCCAGGTATCAACAGCCACACTGTCAAATCCGCCGTGAGCCTTTGCTTTTATAAGGCCCTGCTTGATTTCGTGGAAAAGCCTTAAAACGTCCCAGTAAACGGTGGAATTAACGCTTACGGGGTCGTTTGAAAAGCGGTGAATCTCTTCAAGAGTTATCTTTTCGCCGTCAAAGCAGCCGAGGATCGCCCTGCCGCTTGAAGCGCCGAAATCAAACGCAAGAACTCTTTTTTCCATTGCGGCACCTCTTTCAGTTAATTACTACGCCTTTTTTAAGGATTACGTTGGCATAAATGGCGGTTTCACCCGTTGCAACAACGCAGTATGCCTTTTTTGCTCTCTCGTAGAAAGCGAAGCGCTCAACAAGCTCAAACTTTTTCTCGCCCTCTTTTTCTTCTACGATTTTCTTATACTCCGCCCAGATTTCGGGGGGATTTGCGGCATCGCCGTTATCCATAAGAGCAACGGGAGCCTCAACGTAAGTATCAAGAGGCATAAGGTCAAGGATAGCCGCAAGAATCTCGGGCACGCCGTGACCGTCAAGGCGGACGAGGTTATCTGTAATTGAAGCGGCGGGGAAGTTACCGTCACCAATAACGAGCTCGTCACCGTGACCCATTTCCATAAGCACCTTGATAAGCTCGGGAGAAATTACGGGAGAAATGTTCTTAAGCATAAAAATTGCTCCTTTTTCTGCATTATATAATTATAATCATTATACACCACTGTTCCCGATTTGAAAAGGGCTTTTTTGTATATATTTTATAATTTATTTGCAAATCGGCAAGTACCCTGCCGCCCGACAAAGAAAAAGAGTTGCCCCACAAAGCGAAAGCCGAAAGAAACCCCGTTTTTTCACAACAAAAATCGGCTTGTACAGGATTGACTCCGATACAAGCCGATTGCTTTTATTCAATTCGCTTTTGTAAGGCTTTATTCAGCCTTTTCTTCCTTGATATGAGCAATGCCGAGCTCTTCAAGCTGAAGCGCATCAACCTCTGAGGGGCACTGAGTCATAGGCTCGCTTGCATTCTGTACCTTCGGGAATGCGATTACGTCCCTGAGGCTGTCACACTCAAGCATCTGCATAATGAGTCTGTCAAGTCCGATACCCATACCGCCGTGGGGAGGAGCACCGTATTTGAATGCGTTGATAAGGAATCCAAACTTTGCGTTTGCCTCTTCATCACTCAGACCGAGAAGCGCAAACATACGCTGCTGAAGCTCGGGGTTGGTGATTCTGATAGAGCCTGAGCAAAGCTCAATGCCGTTGAGAACAAGGTCGTAAGCCTTTGCTCTTACCTTCGCCTTATCGGTTTCAAGGTAATCAAGGCATTCATCCATAGGAGAGGTGAAAGGATGGTGCATTGCAACAAACTGACCGAGTTCTTCATCCCAATCAAAGAAGGGGAATTCGGTAATCCAGAGCAGATTGTACTGACCCTGAGGAATTATATCAAGCTTCTTTGCAACTTCCTGACGAAGCGCACCGAGAACAGAGAGAACAACGGAATTCTTAACGTCGCCGATAATAAGAACAACGTCGCCGTTTTCTGCTTCACACTTTGCAAGCAGAGCTTTCATTTCGTCCTCAGTGAGGAACTTTGCAAAGGAGGAGCTTACTGCGCCGTCTTCAGCGATTCTTGCCCAGGCAAGACCCTTTGCGCCTATGCCTCTTACCATTTCGGTAAGCTTGTCAACTTCTTTTCTTGTAAGAGTGCTGAAAGCGTTCTTTGCTGTAATCGCGCGTACGCTTCCGCCGCCCTCGATAGCTGAGGTGAATACGCCGAAGCCGCAATCCTTTACAACCTCGCTCAAATCGCAGATTTCCATACCGTAGCGAGT
Organism: Acutalibacteraceae bacterium; assembly: GCA_045592385.1. Classification (GTDB taxonomy): domain Bacteria; phylum Bacillota; class Clostridia; order Oscillospirales; family Acutalibacteraceae; genus CAG-177. The sequence continues at coordinate 1,979 of JAZNUP010000034.1, read as the reverse complement.
ATCGGGCTTATCGCTTCCGTAACGCTCCATGGCATCCTTGAAGGTAAGTCTGGGAAGGGGCAGAGGAATGTCAATGCCGAGAGCATCCTTGAAAACTCTCTGCATATATCCCTCACCGATTGCAAGAACGTCCTCAACGTCAACAAAGGACATTTCAAGGTCAATCTGAGTGAATTCGGGCTGACGGTCAGCTCTTAAATCCTCATCTCTGAAGCAGCGGGCAATCTGCATATATCTGTCAAAGCCCGCAACCATTGAAAGCTGCTTGTAAAGCTGGGGAGACTGGGGAAGAGCGTAGAAAGTACCCTTATGGATTCGGCTGGGAACAAGGAAATCTCTTGCGCCTTCGGGAGTGGACCTGATAAGCATGGGAGTTTCAAGCTCGATAAAGCCGTTTTCATCAAAGTAATCTCTGGTGATTTTTGTAATCTTGTGGCGCATAAAGATATTCTTCTGCAGCTCGGGACGTCTTAAGTCAAGGTAACGGTACTTGAGCCTTGTGAGCTCCGCAGTCTGGCAGCCGTCGATAATCTCAAAGGGAGGAGTTTCGCTCTTTGCGATTATGCGAAGGTCGGTAACAGCGATTTCGATATCGCCTGTGGGAAGGTCAGCATTCTTTGCGCTGCGCTCGCGCACCTCGCCCTGAGCCATAAGAACGTACTCACTGCGTGCATCGGCAGCCTTTTCAAAGATGCTCTTTTCGGTATTTTCGTCAAAAGCAAGCTGAACGATACCCTCTCTGTCACGAAGGTCTATAAAGATAAGTGCGCCAAGGTCGCGTCTGCGCTGAACCCAGCCCGCAACCGTAACAGTTTTACCGATATCGGAGGCTCTGAGAGCGCCGCAGTAATCGGTACGCTTAAGTCCTGTCATCATATCCATAGTTAATCAATCCTTTCAAAACAAGCCGCCCGTAAGCGATGAAAAATCAAAATTTTCAAGTCCTTCTTCTGCGCCGAAGGATTCCTGCATCTCTTTTACGCTCTGCTGAACGGTAAAATTCATAAAATCCTCTGCGAGAGTTTCAAGCTTCATCTCAAAGCTTTCACCGCCTCGCATATCCTTTACGGTAACCGTGCCGCTGTCAACCTCGGAATCGCCAAGCACAAGAGTATACCTTGCTCCGAGCTTATCGGCATACTTCATCTGCGCCTTGACGGAACGGCCTACCACGTCAAACTGTGCGCTGACGCCCTGCGCTCTCAGGTCGCTTGTAAGCTTAGCCGCCTCAAGGCTTGCTCTTTCGCCCATAGGAGCGATATAAAGCTCACACGCGGGAGCTTCGGGAAGCTTGATTCCCTGAGCTTCCATAACCATAAGAAGCCTGCCTACACCCATACCGAAGCCGAGCGAGGGAGTGTGGCTGCCGCCGAGCTCTTCAACAAGACCGTCATATCTTCCGCCGCCGCAAACGGTGCCCTGAGCGCCGATTGAGGTGGAAACGAACTCAAAAACAGTTCTTGTATAGTAATCAAGTCCCCTTACGATGTGGGGATTTACGGTGTATTCGATATTCATTGCGTCAAGGTATTTCTTAACCTGCTCAAAGTGTGCCGCGCAGTCATCGCAGATGTAATCAAGCACGGTGGGAGCCTCGGCAGCTATTGCGGAGCAAACGGGGCTCTTGCAGTCAAGAATACGCATAGGATTGCGCTCCAGACGCTCAGCGCAGGTGCCGCAAAGCTCTTCTTTTTTATCCTCGAAGAATTCCTTGAGCGCCGCGTGGTATTTTTTACGGCATTCGGGGCAGCCGATCGAGTTAAGCTCAAGCCTTAAGCCCTCAACACCGAAGAATGCAAAAATCTCATTGGCAAGGGAAATGACCTCGGCATCTGCCGCAGGTGATGAGGTGCCGAACATCTAAACACCGAACTGGTCAAACTCTCTCCATCTGCCTGCCTGAGGCTTTTCGTAGCGGTAGCAGTTTACGTGGTAGCAGAGCTTCTGGGGCATCGGCTCATTAAAGAGACCATGCTCAA
>JAZNUP010000033.1:0-56430 GCA_045592385.1 Acutalibacteraceae bacterium | reverse complement strand
ATCAGAACACGGTATGTTTTTCCGTTAGCCGCAACGGTGTCCGAATGCTGAACCTGCATTCCTTTTTTCCATCCGCACCAGGCACCGCCGAGAATTCTGCAGAAAAATCCCGTTGTTGTATTATCATCAAGATCAACGCAGTTTTCGATTATTCCGTTTTCAATCCAGCCTATATGAGTGTTTGAAGTTGCGTAATCAAAAGCATTGAGAGCAATTGGGTCATCGAACGTGCGGAACTTGCCGTTACTGATAACAAATCCGTCGCCCCAGCCGAGATGAACCCCGTCTTTGTTTCCCGTTATGTATAAATCGTTTAGCACGATGTTTTTGAATGCGCTGACCTGAATTGCATAATCCTTTTCAAGCAATCCGTGGCACTCAAAACCATCAATTTTTAAGTTTTCGACATAAATCATTGCAATCTGTGCACGCAAGCCTGCAATACGGCTGTCAACCCCAAAGTCGTTGCTTTCGATGCCGTTACATTCAAGATGCAACCCGATAATTTCTATGTTTCGGTTGTATTCGCCGTTAATCGCACCTTTATTGATAAATGCATTGCCGTTAATGCCGGTTACGCTCGCTTCACGCTGAAGAATAACCCCTTGACGGAACACAAGCTTTGTGTTATCACCGATTTCAATCTGCTCGGAAATTTTATAAATACCGGGAACAGTAACTTGAATTACTCCGCCTTTATCAACCGCTTTCTGAAAAGCTTCGGAGTTTTCATATGGGGTGCTTTCTGGTAAAAAACCGTATTCGTCAGCGTTAATCATAGCTTTCGCTCCTGCAAATTCTTTTTTCGTTGATTTTATTATATCACTCGTGCAAGTAAAAAAGCAACAGTTTTCAGACTGTTGCTTTTGACGTTATATTTTGATGAATCGGTATTTGTCATTATTGATAAATATTGATTTTGTGTTTATTGTAAATAACAACTTGTTGTAATAAAGCGTCTGTAACGAACGGTTTCCATTCGTTTTTTGAATAGTTATAAGCTTTAAAGCCTGCTATGTGTTCCCGAAAAGAAACCAGCGTTTAACGTTCTGCGTATTCGGATTTTTATTTAGTTCCGAACAGGGTGTATTGATTCCACGATTGGTATTAAAATCAACATCTGTGTACTCATCACAGGCGGGCGTAATGAAACACCCAATAATATTGAACGTGTTTTTAAAGAAATTTCTGATTTTGGCAAGCACCGTCATTTCATTTCCTTGCGGTACACTCGGGCGGACAGATGTGTTGTCCGTAAATGTTACGCAGTCGGCGTTATTCTGTCATTCCACTTGCCTGTGCCGCTGTAATAATTATAGCTTTTTCATTGAAGTTTGATGCTGTTGACAGGTGTCGACGAATCCGCTGTTAAGTGTAAATAAATGTAAAAAGGAACAGTAAGAAGCACCTGAACGGAGGAATGACTATATATGCAGAATTCCTCTTAGCTCGTTAACACCTGCGGCAGAAGATCGACTTCCTGCGCCGATTAACTTGAAATTGCCGTGAGAAAAGCGTACAATGAAAACAAATCAGCGTAAATGCGAAAACGACTATGAATATTGTTGTTTGGTATTATCCCCGTAGAGTTGCATTGTCGCGGCGAATTTGCAAAAATCCGCAAAGGTGGCACTTGCGGCGAGAATTAAGTTTATGAGAATATTTTTTACTCAAAAAATGAAGGTTAACGGTGATACGATATGGGAGAGATTTTAATTAAAATACTTGTGTGCTTTATTGCGGGAGCGGGAGCAGGAATCGGAACAGGATTTGCGGGAATGAGTGCTGCTGCCGTTATCGGCCCGATGCTGATAACCTTTTTGGGTGTGCCTGCTTATGATGCGGTCGGAATAGGGCTTATCAGCGATGTTTTGGCAAGCCTTGCCAGCGCGTATACCTATAAGAAAAGCGGAAACCTGGATGTTAAAAACAGTTTGCCGCTGCTCGTGAGCGTTTTGATCGTAACTATGATCGGAAGCTTTGTGGCAAGCTTCCTGCCCGAGCAAGCTATGAGCGGCACGATGCAGATAGCGCTTATCATTATCGGCTTGCGCTTCATATTAAAACCTGTGAACAAGACAAGAGAGCAGTTGGAATCGGTTCCTCCTAAAAACCGAGTAATCAAAGCAATTATCGGCGGCGTATTCGTTGGATTTATCTGTGGCTTTGCAGGTGCAGGCGGCGGAATGATGCTGCTGCTTGTTTTGACCTCCTTCCTCGGTTATCCTATGCATTTGGCTGTTGGCACAAGCGTGTTTATAATGGCATTTACGGCTCTTACGGGAGGTATCAGCCACTTTATGATCGGCGGAGTTCCCGATATTCTTTCCCTTGTGTTGTGCGTGTTATTTACTCTGCTTTGGGCAAGAATTGCTGCGAAAATTGCCAATAAGTCTAACGCAAAGACCTTAAACCGTGTGGTCGGTGTTGTTATGATTGTTACCAGCATCGTGATTTTGGCGGTTAATTATCTTTAATACTACGCAGATTGAAATTTTAGGTGATAGTATGGAAGCAAATTGAGATACAACATTTTCAAGAATTGATATGAAAATATGGAAAAGAAAAGAATACTTTTCCGCTATTATAATGACATTTGCTGTATTTACAGTGTTACCGTCAATGTGGACATAACAGAAATATACAACCGCTGAAGCGCAAAAACTTCAGCGGTTGTTTCGTTGTTACTAAAAGGAAACAGGCTTTACATCACCCGATGCAAATGCGTCGGGTCCGGGATCTGACATAGAGAAATACATTTTTGCAGCTTTTGTTGTGCCGAAATCACGGTTTGAGCCGGAATTCTGTACCTTATTGAAAGCATCGCGGAACATTTGATTGTGTGCCTCCTCACGGTTCAGGAGGAAATCAATAGTTTCACGCACCTTTTTGTCGTCGATCTGGCGGTAAAGGTATTCGTAAACCACCTTAGCGCGCTGTTCGGATGCGATGTTGCTGAGCAGATCGGCACACAGATCGCCGGTAACCGTTACGTAATCGGCTGTCCAGGAATAACCCGAAGCGTTGATCAGAGCGGGGTTAAGACCCAGGATTACGTGGGACTGGATCTCGCCGCAGGGCACCTTTTGGGCGTCAACATCGTGACCGTTTAAGAGGTTTATGGTCTGTGCCACCATCTCCATATGACCAAGCTCCTCCGCCGCAATATCAAGGAACAGATCTTTGATTTCGGGATCTTTGATTCTAAAACTCTGTGACATATACTGCATCGCCGCTTTCAACTCGCCGTTTCCTCCGCCAAGCTGTTCTTGCAAAAGCACCGCGTACTGCGGATTGGGTCTCTCCACCGCCACGGGATGAAAAAGCATCTTTTCGTGTTTGAACATTTCACTACCTCCGTTTGTTTTTTATATACGTTATTTTTGCCGATTCGGAGGCGGATATTCAAACACACAGTAAATAAGCTGTCTGTGTCCAAAGAAAAGGGGGTGAAGAAAAGACGGAGGGTACCATATCGTTATACTTTATCTGCTGAAATACTCTTCAATCTGAGCCATTCTGCTTTCTTGTTTTACACTGAACGGGCAGCGGCTTTCGCAATGACCGCATTTCAGACACGCATCTGCCTTAACCGATAATTTTGTATAATGGTTGGCTGCAATAGAGTCGCCTGCAAGAGCAAGGTCGTAATACTTGTTTACAAGACCGATATCTATTCCTGCAGGGCAGGGCTGGCAATGGTTACAGTAAACGCAGGTGCCGGTAACAGTATCGGCAGTAAAAGTGGCAATAACGGAGTAATCCTTTTCTTCATTGCTTGCCGTAAGGAATTCAAGCACTGTATCAAGATGTTCCATTGTCTGAACACCGGGAACTGCGGTCAGAACACCGGGGCGGTCAATGGCGTATTGCAGGCACTGTGTATGAGTGAGTGCAACGCCGAAGGGTGACTGCTCGGCACACAGAAGCTGACCTGCAAAAAACGGTTTCATAACGCTGATACCCACACCCTCACGTTCACAGCGTTTGAACAAATCGAAGCGTTCTTTGACGCTGCCTATGCCGTATTCATCGCCCTTTTCAAAATCATAAGCAGGGTTTATTGAGAACATCATCATATCAATAAGTCCCGTGTCAATGATTTTATTTGCAACGCTCGGTGTGTGGGAGGAAAATCCGATGTGGCGGACAATGCCCAGTTCTTTTAACTCTTTTATGTAGTCAAGAACGCCGATTTTATACAGAGTATCAAAATCCTCATCTTCATCAACACAGTGTAAAAAACCGAAATCAACATAATCTGTGCCGAGAGCTTCAAGCTCCCACAAAAAGGTCTTTTTTATTGTGTCAAAATCGCGGCACCAGCCGTACTCGCCGTTATCATCATATACCGCACCGAAATGAACCTGTAAAAAGACTTTGTCACGGCAATCGCGGATAGCTCTGCCGATAGGTGCATAGGACGCACCCGCCGTGCAAAGGTCAAAAAAGTTTATTCCGTTGTCAATAGCCTTGCGGATTATGGCTTCAATCTCGTCAACAGGAGTTTTGCCTATACCACCCATTCCGAGGCCGAGTACACTGAATTTTTCGTTTTCGTTTCCGTGGGGCAGTTTTCTGTATTCCATAATTCATCACCATTTTGTTTATTGTTTTTTTTTGAGTAATTTAAATTTATTATATCACGTGTAAACGGTTATTTCCATTAAAATAAAAGCCGAAACGGGCAGGGGATGATAAAAAATCGGCAGGGAGCAAAAACCCTGCCGATTATGCTGTTTAGATTATTAACCGATAACACTCATGAAGAAATTATAAATAACAGAAAGCGCATTGAAAACAGCTCCTGCAATTCGCAATGATGAAGTGAAAATTGCGGGAATCTCAATGTCTTTGCCCTTTGCGTTAATAACTGGAGCGGCATCGCTTCCGAGGTTTAACTCGTGGAGCTTATCGAGAATAACCTTTGCAATTATTTCGTTGCCCTGTGCGCTGGGATGAATTTCATCGTCTGCGTAGTTTGCCATATCGTCACCGAGTGCCGTTGCAACGTCAACAATAACGATTTCGCCGGGATTTTCGGTGTTGTATTTTTCAATTGCTGCATTTATTCTGTCTGCACCCTGCTGATAGGGAGCTCTGAGATAGCCCGACTGAGGATTATAGAGAGTCTGCATAAGAATAACCGCATCAGCGTTATGAGAATTGATTATATCAATTATTTCGCAGAAGTTGGTATAGAAGCCGTCCGCGATTTTGTCGAATTCGGAGTGATCGCCTTTTACTATTGAATCAAACATAAGACCGATGAGATTGCTCATAAGGAAATCGTTACCGCCGATTGATATGCTGATGATATCCGCTTTTTTAAGGTCGGCAATTACCACTTCGTCTTTGAGACGGTTTATAAGATTTGTCGTTGTGTGGCCGGGGATTGAGTGATTTGCATAGTCATAGCCGTTGGTATCGGCAACAATTTTGCCGTAGCAGGCTTCTCTTGAGTTTGAAATTCCTGAACCGTAGGCAATGGAATCGCCCAGCACAAGATAAAACTGCTTTTCATTTTCAGCATATCCGCAAACCGTGAATACACTGAGAATCATTATAACGCTTAAAAGGATTGCCGTAATTTTTTTCATTTTTATTTCCTCCTTTTTTGATGTTTTAAATATATCACCATATTACTTCTCAGTCAATAATTATTTTAAGGAATTAAAACGCGATTTCAAAAATAAACACAATAATTTTAAATTTCTATATTGATAAAATAAGAAAATGAAAGTATAATGAAATCAAGAATTGAGCAAAGAGGTGTTTCAATGAAAAAGAATTTTTTGAAAGTGTTGTCCCTTACCCTTGTATTATGTGTTTTTTTCAGCAATACAGCATTTGCTACAAGCGGTGACGTTGACCGTGAAATCATTGCCGAAACCCGTGAAACAGCAGTGCAGATTGAAAGTGAAGGTATTGTTCTGCTGAAAAATGAAGATGATTTTCTTCCTCTTGAAAATAAAAAGGTCAATATCTTCGGGGCAGGTTCGGTTTGTCCGTTTTTCGGCGGAGCGGGCTCCGGAGCAATAACTACCGATGACCCCGTAACTCTCTATGAAGCATTTGAAACAGAGGGAATAGAGTATAATGCCGAGCTTCGTGCGCTTTATGAAAAACACTGCCTCTCAAACGAACTTCCAAAAACGGATAATACCGTTATCAACAATCTTCTTCAGGTGCTTCTTGCAAAGAACACCCTCGAAGAAATGAATCCGAAATACCTCACGCAGGAGTTGCTTAAAAATGCGGTTGAATTTTCAGATACCGCAATAATCGTTATCAGCCGCACGAGCGCGGAGGGTGCCGACCATACGGTTGAAACCTTAAGCCTTTCCGATGATGAAAAAGCAATGGTTGAAAAGGTTACGTCTGCGTTTGAAAACGTTGTTGTGCTTTTCAATATAGGCAACGTTATGGAAATGGGCTGGATTGATGAGTATGAAAGCATCAAAGCTGCGGCGATAATATGGATTCCCGGCGAATTCGGAATGACAGCCGTGCCTCAAATGCTTGACGGAAAAGTTAATCCGTCAGGAAAGCTTACGGATACAATCGCTTACAGTATTGAGGACCATCCTTCAAGCGAATGCTTCGGCAGCAACGAATATAAGGGCGGCGAGCATTTCGTTGAGTATTACGAAGGCATCTATATTGGTTACCGCTAATTTGAAACCTTTGCAAAGGATAAGGTGCAGTATCCTTTCGGTTACGGTCTTTCATACACAAGCTTTGAAAAAGAGGTTGTTTCAACCGATTTTGATTCTGAAACAATATCCGTAAAAGTCAGAGTAACAAACACGGGTAACGTGGCAGGAAAAGAGGTTGTTCAGCTTTATTACAGTGCACCCTATACAAAGGGCGGTATTGAAAAGAGCGCGATTTGTCTTGGAGGATTTGCAAAAACAGAGATGCTTGACCCCAACGAAAGCGAAACGCTTACAATATCTTTTAAAACAGACGATATGGCGTCCTATGACTATAAAGAAAACGAAGCGTGGGTGCTTGAAGAGGGAACTTATAAAATCATTGCCGCAAATGACGTAAGAAATCACATCGCAGCCTATGATTATGAAGTTGCACAAACAAAGGTGATAAAAAACGATTCTGTAACCGGAACGGAGATTGAGAATCTTTTTGAAGATATTTACAGCGGATATGAGATTATGTCAAGAGCTGACGTTGAGGGAACTTACCCTGAACTTCGTGAACTTGATAAAAACGATTATCTTATTGACGTTGATAAAACTCCCGACCCTGTAATCGAAGGCGAAGCACCCAAAAAGGGAGTCAGGTACGATAAAACAATCACTTTGCAGGATGTTGCGAAGGATGAAAGTCTGTGGGATGCGTTTCTTGATCAGCTTACTCTTGATGAAATGACTATGCTTGTTATCAACGGCGGCTATGAAACCCACGGTGTTGATCGCCTTGGAATTCCTCACACAATGGATAATGACGGACCTTCGAGTGTCAAGGGCAGGAACGGTCTTGTTTATACCGACAGCGGCACGGCTTACCCCTGCGCAACTGCAATAGGGTGCACCTGGAACGTTGAACTTGCTTATCAGATGGGCAAGGGCGCAGGCAAAGAGGCGGCAGATATGGGCACTGATACCTGGTATGCTCCGGGTGCAAATATTCACCGCAATCCCAGAGGCGGCAGGAACTTTGAATATTTTTCTGAAGACCCGATAATTTCAGGTGTCATGGCGGCTGAAATAATCAAGGGGGCAAACTCCGAAAGCCTTGTAACAACAATCAAACACTTTGCTCTTAATGATCAGGAATCTCACAGAACAGGTGTTTTTACATGGTGCGATGAACAGGCTATGCGTGAGATTTATCTCAAAGCATTTGAAATTCCCGTCAAGGAAGCGCAGCCAAAAGGTATTATGTCGGCATATAACCGCATAGGCACAAAATGGTGCGGCTCAAGCTCTGCGCTTCTAAAGGATTTGCTCCGTGAGGAGTGGGGGTTTGAAGGCTTTGTTGTTTCCGACTATTCATCGAATTTCACGGGCGGCGGATATATGAGCCCCGTTCTTGCGGTTTATAACGGTAACGATACAATTCTTTCGGGTATGTGGGCATTGCAGGCACTTCAGCACAAGGCGGCAGTGAAGCTTGCCTATGCAAAAGACCCTGTCGGATTCGGCAATGCTTTGCGTGAGGCGTGCAAGAATCTCTGCATTATGAAAATAGAAACAAAGGCTTTCAAGAATCCTGAAATAACCTATGATTCTTCGCTTATCGGCTCGCTTGATACGTTTGACGATTGGAATTTTGAATTCCCTTACATTTTCACTTTAATAAGATTTGTTTTGAACAATGTTCTTAACGTCGTAATCTATGCGTTCAGATTTATTCTGTAATTATTAATTTAAAGGGAGAGAGAAAAATGTTACAGATTATACAGAGAATAATTGCGGTTATCCTTTCTTCATTCAGCGTGTTTGTCGCCTTTATAGGCGGCTTAGCGTTTGAAGAATATGATGTGTTCAAAAATCTTGAATACGGTGATGCCGAAAGAAACGTTATGGATATCTATGTTCCCGAAACGGCATATGATAATGAGTATAATGGAGTTATTTTATATATTCACGGTGGTTCGTGGACCGGTGGCAACAAAGAAGATGTTGCTGAAAAGTGCGAAAGATTTGCGAGGAAAGGCTATATTACCGCAACGATGAATTATACCCTCTACACAGACGGACTTTTCGGTAAGGTGACCGCACTTACAATGTGTGATGAAATCGGGAAAGCAGTTGATAAAATCAAAGCTTTTTCTGATGAAAAAGGGCTTAACATAACAAAACTTGCTGTTTCGGGCTATTCCGCAGGTGCGCATCTTTCGATGCTTTACGGATTTTCAAGGGCGGATGAATCCGCAATCGAACTTGTGTTTACTGCAAATCAGGTTGGCCCATCAGATTTTCATTCTGAGGTATGGGGGAGCACGGGACTTGCAAGTATGCTTTCGGGAATGGAAATTACAGATGAAATGATTGCAAACGGAGAAGCGGAAATGGTTATCAATCTTGTTTCTCCTACAGCGTATGTTACCAAAGATACCGTTCCTTCAGTTCTTGCTTACGGCGGAACGGATATGATAGTACCCTCCGGTAACGCCGAAAGAATAAAAGCTGCTTTTGAAAATGCAGGTGCAGTTCATAACTACATTTTATATCCGCTTTCTAATCACGGTCTTGGTCTTGATCCGTTGTGTGAAATGGAATATATAAATACGGTTGAACAGTATTGTGTGCAATATTTCGGATATTGATTAAAAGCTAAACAGAAATCTAAATTGTAAAAATAATTTAAATACCTCATAGTATGTTCTGCAGCATTGTTCTGAAAGGGCATTAAGCAACACATAAACTGATAATACAGATAAAACCACCTCATTCGATGCAGCATCGATAAGAGGTGGTTTTGTGCTTTTGTGAGTTGGTGATTTTAATTTGACAATACGGATTTGTCGGACTTTTACATCACACAAACGGCTTTTAAATTTTATGTAAATTCTTATCTGTTACTTTTTCTTCGGTGAAGGAAGCTCAGCATATATAGCATTAAAGAGCTTTGCAAGATGCTCTTTGTCATCAACGTTATCGACCGTAAGCATTTCTTTTGCACCTTCATAAGGTAATTCAAATGTTGCACTAGGAATAAGGGCAACAGCTGATTTAACGGGTTTCACAAGCAGTCTGTCATCGTATATACCGCCGATGATTTTGCCGCGATAGTAGAGCATATATTCTCCCATCATTGCTCTGTACATTATTTCATCCAAACCGGATAACTGTTCCAATATAAAATCCAGATATTCTTTGCTTGAAGCCATATTTTACTCCGCCAAATTCGTAATTGTTTTATATTAAGTTTTTCCCGTTATGTTTATCTGCAAGCTGATAGAAAGCAACTGCGGAAGCTGCGGCAACGTTGAGCGAATCAACACCGTGATACATCGGTATTTTAACCGTAAAATCACAGTCGGATATGGTGCTGTCCGAAAGTCCGTCTCCCTCTGTTCCCATAATAACGGCGAGCTTGTTTTCTGCTGTAAGCCGCGGGTCGTTGATGGAAAGAGAATTATCTTTAAGTGCCATAGCTACCGTTTTAAACCCGAGTGCCTTTATTTCATCAAGGCTTTCATCGTCTGAAAACGTCCATTCAATCTGAAACACTGTGCCCATACTGACTCTTGCGGCACGTCTGTAGAGAGGGTCTGAACATCCGGGAGTAAGGATTACCGCATCCATTCCCAGTGCCGCGGCACTTCGGATTATGGCGCCCACGTTGGTAGGATTCATAACCTTATCAAGTATAACTATTCTTTTTTTGTTTGCACATACTTCTTTTACGCAGGGCAGGGACTTTCGCTTCATAGCACAAAGCATACCTCTTGTAAGCTTGAAGCCTGTAAGCTGAGTGAGAATATCAAATTCTGCGCAAAAAACGGGTACGTCCCCGATACGTGCAAGAATCTGCTTGCCTTCGCCCTCAATATGCCTTTTTTCCATAAGACATGAAACGGGCTCATATCCCGCATCAAGCGCCCGTTCAATAACCTTCGGGCTTTCAGCTATAAACAGGCCTTTTTCGGGAAACTCTCTGTTCAACAGCTGAACCTCGCTCAACCGTGCGTATACGTCAAGCTCAGGGGCGAGGAAATCGGTTATTTCAATGATGTTGTTCATATTATTCTCCGTTGCGTTGATTTGCGCAGCTTGCAGGGTTAAAAAACTCATTATACGATTGCTTTTTTATGTTTATCTTAACACATTACCCTGAGAAATTATAATTTTGCGTATTCGGAAAGCAATTTGTGGTCGTTCATCGGTTTACAGCAAAGCTCTGTTTTTACAGAGGACCATTTGCGTTCAATTTCCTCGGCTGAGTCGTTATTTATATCAACAACGTTGTCAGGGTCGTCCGAGCCCATCATAAACCATTGGCTCGTTTCTCCTTTTGGGCAATGGCCTTTATAAGTCCACGTCTGCCAGTTGAATGAGCATTCATTGAAAAGCTTCAGTATGTATTCCCAGTCCGCAGTTCCTCGGCAGGGAGAGAATTCGCCCACAAGCACGGGCACGTTGAAATTTTTGCTTGCGTGGTGCAGGGTTACTTCTTTAAAGCTTTCATTTGAATCATCATAATAGTGATACTGATACATAACGTTTTCCCATCCTCGTTCTGACGGGTGCGGTATATCATCGGGTGTCCAGATAGCTTCAAGGGTTATTATGTGATCAGGGTCGATTGCTCTGACAGTGTTGTAAAGCAAAGAATAAACGTCGTGGTACTTGCTGTTGACTTTATCCTCACCCTCGTAATCGCACATTGGCTCATTCATCAGATCGTAGGCGGCAACAGTTGCGTTACCTGCAAAATGGCGGGCGATCTCACTCCACAAATCGCAGGCAAGTGAGCGGAAATAATCACCCTCTTCAGTTTCATCATAGAGTTTGCAATGATTAACACGGCAACAGTGGTGGGCGATGCTCTGATGACCGGGCACACCGTGCATATCAAGAATTACGTACATACCTCTTTTTTCGCATTCCTCAACCACCCAGTCAAGGCGAGAAAAATCAATTTCACCGTTTTCTTTGCGCCTCCAGGTGCCTGCATCGTCTGTCTGGAAATTGCGGTACCAGAACGGCACGCGCACACAGGTGAAGCCAAGCGACTCAAGATAATCAAGGTCGTATGTTGTGATATAGTTATCCTCGCGGATTTTTATAAGTCTGTCGGCTTCTTTCTTGCCGAAACGTTTTTCAAGCGTGGTAATTATATCCCACTGGGCTTCTCCGCCCTTGAAAAATCCCTGCCATAATTCGTCAAGCAACCATCCGCCGAGATTTGTTCCGCGCAAAAAGACCTGCTTCCCCTCGGCGTTGATGATTTTTTCACCGTCACAATGAAGCATACTGAGGCTCATAATTGCACCCTGCCTTTACAGTTGATTTAATGTTTATTTTATTATAGCACACAGTAACAATAATTTCCACTAAAAAATGGTGCATCAGAAAATGATACCCCGTATGCAATGTTCGGTTACTTGTTAATTTGCTTCAAATTTGATTGAATTGTGTCAGATTGTGTGTTACAATAACAAAAATGTCAAAAAGAGGGATAGTATGAAAATCACAATCAAAAAGATTGCGTGCATAGTTATGGCTCTGTGCTTATGCTCGTCGTTTTTTTTGCAGACCGCTTTGGCTTCTTTTTCGGTAAACGTAAATAACAGTGACATAGTTCTATATGTTTCTCCGGATGCCGCAGATGAAGGCGCGGGTACGTTGCAGTCACCTGTAAGTCTTTGGGGTGCAAAAGAGATGCTTAAAGGCCTGAAAAATGAAAATGAAACCGCAACGTTATATCTTCTTGGCGGAACATATTATTTTAGTGATGCTTTATATTTCAATTCCGAAGATATGGCAAACGTTACTTATAAAGCTTATGATGAAAACCGGGTTGTTTTCTCCGGTGCTTATGAGATAAGCGGTTTTAAAGAGGGCGAAGCCAACGGAGTCAAGGTTTTCACAAAGCAGCTTGATACCTCTGCGGATAACTGGTATTTTAAATCACTTTTCAGTGATAACGGCGAAGTCAGAACAACCCGTTTCCCTGAAGAGGGCTATCTGACGGTTAAAGCCACTTCACCTGAGGATGACCTCTGGAAAGAGGAAAACAGACCCTGGGAATTCACTTACGGCCAGCGCTCTTTCTATGCAAACACCGAGGATATTCCCGAGGAATTTCATAATCCCGAGGACGTTAATATTCGTATTCTCCACTATTGGCACGATGAGCTGATGAATATAAAATCCTACAATGCACAAACGGGTAAAATCGGTTTATCAAGACCCTCTACTATGGAAATAAGAGATATTGACCGATATTATTTTGAAAATGTTTTTGAAGCACTCAATGAGCCGGGCGAATGGTACCTCGATAAGGTTTCGGGCATTCTTTATTACGTGCCGAAAGACGGCGAAAAAGCTGATACTCTTACTCTATACGGTTCAAATGTTGACAGACTTGTTGACATAAACGGTGTTGACGGAATTTCCTTTGAGGGTGTCCGTTTCACCCGTACCGATTGGGCAAAACCCGAAGCCGACGGATTTTATGCGGGAACCTGGTGGGAAGAAAACGATATGGATTTCCCTCAGGCTGCGATATTCGTTGACGGAGTTGTTGCCGTTAAATACGCAGAAGATGTTCACCTCAAAAACTGCGAATTCACCTATCTCGGCGGCACTGCAGTCAAATTCGGATTCGGTGTAAAAAATTCATCTGTTGAAAACTGTTATTTTGAAAATATCGCAGCAACCGCTGTTTATGCAGGCGGTGAAAACTGCTTGCCCGAGCACGAAAACTATACTCAGAACATTACAATCAAGAACAACGAAATATACAAATACGGCAGAAAGTTCTTCAGCGCAATCGGTATTCATATAACCTTCTGTGATACTGCCGAAGTGGTAAATAATGAAATTCACGACGGTTACTATACCGGTATTTCTGTAGGCTGGATATGGGGTTATAATTACCACGTAACAAAGAACATAAATATCAGCCGAAATCTTATTTATAATATCGGTCAGGGATGGCTTTCCGATATGGGTGGTATTTATATGCTCGGCAGGCAGCCCGGAACTGTTCTGAGAGAAAATGTTATTCATAATGTTGCCGCCGATCCCGGTGAAGGCGGTTACGGCGGTTGGGGTATTTATCTTGACGAAGGCTCATCTTTTATGACGGTTGAGAAAAACCTTGTTTATGCCTGCGGCAGCCAGAGTTTCAACGTTCACTACGGTGAAGGCAACGTTATCAGGAATAATATAGCCGCTCTCAGCAGAGAAGGTCTTATGAGTCCCGGTATAGATAAGGGCGAAACCCACGCAACGGCGATGTACTATAACAATATTTTCCTTACATATAACAAAGCACCGATTTATATAGAGATGCTAAATCCCTCGCATTTCTATGATAACGGCAACCTTATGTGGAGCCTTACAGAGGGTGACGAGCTTTATTTCAACACAAGCGAATATGTTTACACCCTCAAAATGGCTCAGGACAAGGGTTTTATTCATTTCCCGACAGTTGCCGATCCGATGTTCAAAGATGCCCTTAACTTTGACTTCGCTTTAGCAGAAGACAGCCCGGCATTTGCCCTGAATTTTGAGACATGGGATTATTCTTTGGCTGGTACAATTAAAGATACGGTAATAGGTCTTGACAAAGCAGGCGGCCTCACAGCTTATAACGCAGAATCCGAGTTGCAGCCCGATATGAAATTTGAACACAACTTATTTGGAGGATATATTCCTTATATTATATTTGTCCTTCCCACACTTTTGGCATTGGCTTGGCTTATTATCGGTGCAATCAAGGGTAAAAAGACAGTAACATTGCCGATATCAGCCGCTGTTATTTCAGTACCTTTGTTTGTTGCGGTTTACTATTTATATCTTGAATGGATAGAGGTTCTCTATTTCTTATCTGTGTTTGCATTGACGGTGCTTGCTTCTGTTCTTCCCACGTGTGTTGCAATCGAAAAAGGCAAAACAAAGAAAGGCATAGTTTTAGCGTTTGTTGTTAACTTCATTCTTTCGGCAGGTGTTTTCCTTGGCCTTGCAGGTATACTCAATATGCTTTTGCGCCCGGGAAGCCCTGAAGTAATTTCAATTGCCTGCGGAGCAATGCTTGTTTATATGATTGTTGAAACAATTCGCCTGGTGAAAGTGTATAAAAGAAAATAATACTGTATAGAAGAGGTGTTGTTATGTCGCTGCTAAACAAAATTATCGGTTTTATAACAGCTTTGATAATTGCTGTTTTTCCGTCGCTTGGTGAAAATCCCGAAGTTCCCGAATACTTTGAGGATGATCCGCAATACGTTGTTTTTATGGTAACAAACGTACATTATATGAATCTTGAACCTTATGTAAAGCAGATGGTTGAGCTTCACGGTGAAATCGACTCTGATTCAAAGCGTATGTATGCTTTTGGTGTTGTCGGTCCGATGTGCCTGACTCAATCTGTCGAGCAGATGAACGAAGAAGTCAACCACGTTTTTTCGCTTGCAGAAAAGTATAATGTTCCTGTTTATTTTCAGATGGATGACTGCACGAATTACTCCGATTATTTTGGCGACGGTGCTGTAACCGATGAAAACGGCAGTAAGTTTTATAACGACCCCGAAATGTGTGAATGGATTGCATTCCCTGAGGAAGACGAAGAATGGGGCGGTCAGGCATACGGTATGCTGCCCAGATGGCATTGTGACTGGAGCGGAGTGCCGTTTGCAACAGCGGGCGGTTTCCCGTGCTTCAATTCCGAAAAATATCTTGATTGGTATTCAAATCAGGTTACAAAGGGCTTTATTGAGCCGCTTGTTGAAAACTATACAAGGCTTAAAGCTCAGGGTAAGGCATATCTTTTTGCGGGCATAAACACGGGTTGGGAAACGCAGATTCCCGATTACAGCGGCAGAGATTACGCTTCATTGGAAGATTTTGAGCGTGCACAATACGGTATGCATGCTCTGCACAATATGGGCTATAATGAAGAGAGCCTCAAAAAAGAAGCTTCTGAAAAACGTATGTCTGTTGAGGAATATACAAAGCAGCTTCTTTACGGTGTGCTTGCCGATTACATTGAGTTTACCTGCAAACTTTTTTACGATGCAGGGATTGAACGGCATAAAATAATTTCGCACATTGTTTCGCTTTCGTCTTATACGGAAGAATACAGTACGATGCGTCCGCCAACGTGGGTATGCATCAATGATTACTGCACACCGGGCTGGACAATGAGCCCCAAAACCTGCCCGTATGATATTGATACTCTTTATATGCAGTTAGTACAAAACGGCAGAAACGAATATGCCAACGCAGAGGGTTATGCGCATTATGATGATGTTGAAACCTGCCGTGCTTATTTTGAGGAAAGCCTGCTCGGCAATGCAAAGCTCATTACCGTTTACGGTTATGACCAGGAAACGGGAACTTACGGCTATGCGAAAAATGAGGATTTCTACTTCGTTAAGGTTGTAAAGGAATGGCTGAATTACGAGCTCGGACCTGATTATAAATGGACCGAAAGACCCGATTTGTCGGAGGATTACGGCGGCTTTGAGCCGTGGGTAAGGCTGAAAATCAAGATTAAAAAGCTTTTTGCTTGAATGAATCGTAATTACGTTTATATCTGATTTGTTCTTGTGTGAAAAATAACAAACCACTTCAATCAATGTCTGTAAAGGCAAGGATATGAAGTGGTTTAATTTTTTATGGCAGATTGACAAACGGTAACAGTTTTCTGGTTTATTATTAAAGTGCGGATTTACATACCCGCAAAAGTCCTCTCGATTACGTTATCCTGAAGTGCTTCGTCGAGGTTTACAAAATAATCGCTGTAACCTCCGACACGCACTATAAGATTGCGGTGGTTATCGGGATTCGTTTTTGCGTCAAGGAGGTCTTCAGGAGAAACGACAGTAACGGTATATTGCTGTCCGCCACCCGCAAAATACGCCTTTGCAAGCGCGATAAAAGAGGCTTTTCCTTTCTCACTGCAGAACAGCTTCTTTTCAAACTTATTCTGAAAAACAAAGCCGCTGCAAGCGTTGGTGTGATTGTATTTAAGAACGGATTTGATTTGTGCCGTAGGTCCGTTCGTGTCACGTCCGGGTGTTGCGGCGATGCTGTCTGCGAGGAGGGGTTCTCCCTTTAGCTTTCCGTTGGGAAGTGCCGCAGTCTGTTCACCGTAATCGGCGGCACGGTTGAATGTACTGCATCCGCCCGTGAACACTCCGCCTCTGTAGGTGTTGTTACGCTTGAGAACGGTGAAGAAACGGTTGAGTGCACGTGCAGTTATTTCGTCAACCTCTTCGATATCGTTGCCGAACTTTTCGCAGTTCTTAAAATCGTGGTGAAGCTTTTCGTATCCCTCAAAGTTTGCGTTAAGGGCATCAATAAGCTCTGACATTGTATATTTCTTTTCGTCGTAAACAAGCTTCTTGACAGCGTAAAGGCTGTCGCCTGTATCGGCAATACCTTCGGCTAAAATCTGTCCGTGGTTATATAGCGGACCGCCGTTTCTGTAGTCACGGCCTTTTTCAAGGCAGCCCTCAATCAGACAGGAACGAAGAGGGTGAGGTTCAAACACACCCCGAAGGTGCTGATATGTGTTTGCACTGCTGCAGGAATTGTAGGTCACATATTCAAGCTGTTCCATAAAAGCCCGTTCAAAGCTCTCATAGGTCGCAAAGGATCTCGGGTCGCCCGTTTCAATGGAAACTTTCTCACCGTTCATTGCATTAATGCCGTTGTAAAGTGCAAATTCGAGGCACTTGGCAAAAACAACCTCGCCGTCTTCAAGACCCATATGGCTCTTGCCGAGAATATCTATCTGATTACAGCCGTTCATACAGTAATCGTGGCTGTCTTCGGGCGGAATGCCTGTTTTTTCAAGTGCAGCACAAACTACATCGTCGTTGTATAGTGCAGGAAGTCCCGTTCCTGTTGCAAGAGTATCTGCAATGGCATTCCAGAGCTTATCGGGTGTGTTTGAGTGAATGCGGCAGGTGAGATTTGGTGTGTTATAGCCTTTCTTTCTCACCATATCGAGAATATCATATGTAAGCTCATTGGATTCGTCATTCCGGCTCTCGTCGCTTCCCGAAATGCAGAGATTCCAGGAACGGTGGTCGTGGAAATATTCCCACAGTCTGTCAAGCAGATCTGTAATTTCTTCCTTGTTCTCGGTTTTTAAATATGCGGGATACATATACTGGTCAAACCGACCGGGAGAATCACTTCCGTCAAGGGCAAAGATGAGCATAAAAGAGCACATAGCCGAAGTGAAATCGTAAGCAGGCTTCTTCGGCACGGTTTCAAATGCCTTTGCCATACGCAGAAGAAACGCTTTGTCATTGGTGTTTTCGCATTCTTCAGCCTTTTTAAGAGCTGAAAAACGGTATCTTTCACCTATAATGTCTATTGCATCAAGGACATAGGAACAAGAACGGTAAAACCAATCCTCGTCGGGGTGTTTATCACGGTTTTCGGCGATGATTGAACGGATATGGTCTGTACCGAAATTGACTATTCTGCCGTAATCGGGGTTGGAATGGCCGCCCCAACCGCCGCCCCATTCGGCACCTGAACGGTCGAGTGCTTCCGTGGGTTCGGAATAAAGTCTTTTTGCTTTGTCTCTGAATATATTTAATTTGTCAATGTATCGCTTAAATGTTTCCTTGTGTTCGGGAAATTCCTCAGCAAGCTTCATAATGTTTTCATCACAAAAGCGAAGCCCTTCTGAAGGAGTGTAGGTTGCTGTGCCGTATTTCGTTTCAAATGCCGTTTCGGGAAGCAATCGGCGCGAAAACCTAATCTCGATATTCTTTGCGGCATAAAGCAGAGCAAGACCCACTCTTTCGCCGTGCTCAAGTGTCTCATCGAGAAAATATCCGTAAAGGAAAGGGGCGATTTTTACTAAATCTGTCATAAAGATACCTCCTTTATTTTGATACCCTCACATCTGTGCCGTGAGAAGCAAACAGTGAACACCAGCGTGCCATTTCATCATCCCCCGCACTTTCACGGGTATAAGCTGAAACAGTGCCAATCTTTTCGGATTTTCCGATACCGAGAGTATGATAAGGCATAATCTCTGCATATCTGTACCGTCCTTTGTTTTCATTAAGGAAATCTGCAAGCAGGGCAATATCCTCTTCGCTGTCATTGCAATCGGGAATCAGGGGCAGTCTGATAATAATATCCGCACCTGAGTCCATAAGATATTGAAGGTTAGAAATAATATGAGCATTGTCGAAGCCCGTAAGCTCTCGGTGGCGCACGGGGTCAATGCATTTTATGTCATACAGAAAAGTTGTGCCGAGATCGGCGGCTTTCTCGTAGAATTCACGGGAACCGATACCGCAGGTTTCTACGGCAAGGGAAATTCCCGCATCCTTTGCGTGAGTGAGAAGCTCCAATGTAAATTCAGGCTGATATAACGGTTCGCCGCCTGTAACGGTTAGTCCGCCTCCGGATGTATCGTAGAACATCTTGTCTTTTAATACTTCTTTGATAACTTCCGAAGCAGTCATTTCTTTGCCGATAATTTCGTTGGCATCGCTCGGACATATTTCCGCACACTTGCCGCATCGAATACACTTTTCACGGTCAATCTTCATAATGCCGTTTTCAATTGTTCGTGACGAACAAACCGCAAGACATCTGCCGCATGATGAGCATTTCTGTTTGTTAAAGGAAAGTGTGGGTGTTTTTTCATGGCTTTCGGGATTGTGACACCAGATGCATCTGAGGGGGCAGCCCTTGAGAAAAACGCAGGTGCGTATTCCGTCACCGTCGTGTATGCAATATTTCTGTATATTGAATACAATTCCCAATTTTTTCTCACCTGCTTTCATTATCATTTATTTCAACAAGGCATCGGTTACGGATGGATTTCCTTCTTTTTTATACGGTTTTGTGCGTTTTTTGTTATTTAACTCAATCAATGTTGATTTCGTACTTATCATCAATGAGAATATAATTAACGTTGTGCATCTGCGCAAGCTTCAAGATTTCCGTATTGTCTCTGAGTATATTCTCTGCGGTGCACCATTCATCGTCCAAACGGTTTTCGATTGCGTTTGCATATTTCTTTATATCGGCAAAGTGACTGTTTATATATTTCTCGCTCATCACAAGGCAATAATATCTGATATCATCAAGATACTCCTGTTCAAAATCCTTTTGCCAATCAAACGGAATATAGCAGCCTTCAACAATTAAGTTCTGCTTGTTTTCGATAGCGGTTTTAATCATTTCGCGTACAATCGGCCACAAATACCCGGTCAGATCCTTATCGCTGCTTTCAGGAGAAAGCTCTGTGTTACTGCTGCGGATTAAACCCATTTTCAGATGGTCGATTGAGAGATAGGGATATTTATATTTTTCGAGCAATTGTTGGGCAAGAACTGTTTTTCCCGTGTGCGATGCACCTGTAATCAGAATAATCATAGTTTTACTCCTGATTTTAAAATCTGCAGATTTATTTGTCGTTGTCGGTTTACCACTCGTATTTTACCGTTTTACCGTCGATTTCCCATACTGACGGAGTGAGATTTTCAAAAACATCTATGGGTTCGATTGTGTGATTCACTTGAAAAACCTTATAAGCTTCAGCAAGGTCTTTTTTCTGTTCATCCGTCAGCTTGTTGCTGCATGAAACAAAAAGAGGTGAGTTGCTGTAAGAAAGAACGTGAAGCCACTGTTTGTTCTTTTCCCAAGGAATGTTATCTTCAAGAATACCGACACAGTCGGCATCACACATATAGAAAGCTTCATTTTGAGCAAGGCGGAACGCGAGGGTGTTAACACCGTTTTTTCTGGTGGGTGCCCATTCTCTGCCGCTTGTGTCGTTGCCTATGCGGTTAATTTCAACAAGCCCTGCACAGAGGTGTGAAACCGTGTTGCAGCCGATGATGTACATATCCTGCGCAGTATCCTTTATGAGTCTGTAAAGATCGAGGACGATTTCTGCGTTGGTCTTTGTTTTGTCATAAAAACCCCAGGCATCAATATCGTTTTCCGTCAAGAATAGATTGCTTCCCCAGGCACCGAAAAGGTCAAAGGTTGTGAAATCGTGCTTGATAAGCTCATAACCCCATCCCTTTATTCTTTTAATATCGGCTTTTACATACTCTTTAACAGCAGGGTGTGTGGGGTCAAGGTATTGTCTCTTGCCACCCCTGAGAATTCTCATATCTTGAGTAATAGCGGTGTCTCTGTTGTGAAGAAGCCTTACCCAGATTCCCGGTCTTGCACCGAGAGCTTTGATTTCCTCAGCGAGTTTTTTCATATCGCCGAATTTTTTATTGGGAAGCCAAGGACCTTCGCAGGAGTTAATCTGCCAGCAATCGTCAATTACTTCAAACGGTTTATTATTAATGCCTTTTGCAAGAGCAACCTGAACCTTTGTATCGGCAATTATTTCATCAAAGCTGCTTTTACCGTATGCGTAATACCAGTTGTTACCGCCGTAAATTCTCTCTTTTGGAAGTATTGGATTGTCGCAAAGGAGTTTGCAATAATCGCAAAGGCAGGAATATACGTTGGCAGAGTTGTATTTTTTATAAATAAATGTTGCAATGTGAAGCTTTCTGCCGCTGAGTTCAACTCCGCAGTTACCGTTGCGGCAATCAACAAGAGCCTTTATTCCCTCAGCAGTATATCTGAAGCTGATGAAAGCCTTGGGCTGTGTTTTTACTCCGAAGCAAAAACACTCCGATTTATCCGTTGCAATAAAATACCAGGGCATACATCTGCCGTTATCCGAAAGCTTTACGAATTGGAGCTCGCCGTAGCTGCGTTCCCACGCATCGCCGAGAACGTAAATGCCGTTATCGCTCTCAAAACTCCATTCAAGCTCAATGAATTTAACTTTATCATTAGTTGCGGTTACGTATAAATCGAGCTTATTGCCGTCAACAGCTGCTTCAATAAAGGCATCGCTTACGGTGCTTTCACAAATAACGTTTTTACTGAAACTGTTCAAATTGAAATTCATATCGTTACCTCCGCAAATACTTATTTATATGTTTTTCAATAAACTCACCAATTACGTTCCGATTATTAACCGTCAGATGTTTCTCACAGATGTAATCACTGTTAGTTTTATTGATAAACAAATTATATCATACATTACTATAATTTTCCACAGTCTGTTTGACATAAGCTGAAAAGAGAATTATAATTATAACATTAACAAGCAGGAGTTGATATGATGAAAAAGTTCATTTCTTCATTTCTTTGTGTTTTAATTTCAATAAACGTGTTTGTTCCTTGCTTTGCATCCGGCAAAGATAATGTGCCGCAAATTGTTGAAACTGTGTATCCGACGGACGAGGTCGTGATAGCCGATATTATTATCAATGCCGATTCAAGCGGTGAATCCGATGTTACCTCAGTTATTCAGAAAGCTATTGATGACTGCGCTGCAAACGGCGGCGGTACTGTTTGGCTTCCTGCAGGCAGATACAGAGTAACGGGCAATATTTATATCCGCCAGTTTGTAACTCTTATGGGTGATTATCAGGATCCCGACGAAGGAAAGAGCTACGGAACGATAATTATTGCTGACGTTGAAAGCGGCGATACTATGAATCCTGCCTTGTTTACAGTTGGTGCAAGCGCAGGGGCAGTGGGCCTTACCGTGTGGTATCCTGATCAGAGCATTGAGGATGTTAAACCCTATCCGTTCACTTTTTACGTGGTGGGCAACGGTGACTATATGCTGCAGACAATTAAAAACTGCACCCTCATCAATTCCTACAGAGGAATCGGCGCGAGCGCAGAATGCGAAAACGGAATTTACGAATGCCACGAAATGCTGACAGTGGAAAATGTAAAAGGCACCTGCCTTTTTCAGGGTATGAATGCCCACAATTCAGCCGACGTTGATACCGTAAAAACCCTTTATATATCAAACGAATACTGGAGTGAAGCCGGAGCGGGATTCAACGCTCCCGAAAGGCAGAAGCTCGATGAATACACACGTAAAAACGGCCTCGGATTTATAATCGGTGACCTTGAATGGCCTGAATTTGCAAACGTCAGAATTTCAGATATGCTTTGCGGAATATTTGTAAGAGAAGGCATACGCTACACCTTCAGCGGAGAGTTTACAGACCTTTACATAACCGATTGCGATTACGGCATTTATATTCCCGAGGGCAATATAATTTCAAGGAAGTATTCGTGGGGTACGGGTATAAGCAACGGAGTTGTTGAGGGCAGCGAATGCGCGATATATGACCCCGGTGAAAACGCAATGATTCTGACTAATGTTAAAATCAAAGGTAAGATTGAGGGCAAGAATATCCGTGTTTACAATGCGGATACAAGCGCATATGCACCCGATTATGAGCATAAGCATACAAAGCCCTGCGAGATTCTGTACGTTGTATCAGCGGATAAAACTGGCAAAACGGATGCATCTGTTGCGGTTCAGAATAAGCTCAACGAAGCTGCTCAGACGGGCGGAATCGTTTATCTGCCTGCGGGTCTTTACCGCTTTGAAAATCCCGTAACCGTGCCTGCGGGTGTTGAATTCAGGGGTTCATCGTCG
Source organism: Acutalibacteraceae bacterium (assembly GCA_045592385.1). Classification (GTDB taxonomy): domain Bacteria; phylum Bacillota; class Clostridia; order Oscillospirales; family Acutalibacteraceae; genus CAG-177. The sequence goes on along the minus strand of JAZNUP010000033.1, from coordinate 33,258 downwards.
GTTGCAACCCGTTGCCAGCGAGAAAACAGCAGCGGAACGCTCATCCTTTCATATTACGGCTTCGGAGAAGGGGACAAACCGCTTATCACGTTGGGCGGTGATGCCTCGGGAATAAGCGGAATAAGAGTCGATTATCCTATCAATAATCCTGTTGATGACAGCGGAAAATATATGAAAACCACGCCCGTCATTTACAGTGAATATGATGACGTTTATATTATCAACTGCGCACTGACCCTTGCAAGCTGCGGAATAAAGCTTGAAAATTCAGACGGTGCTTTTGTTAAGAAAGTGATCGGCTGCTGCTACGAATCTATGTTTGATTTAACGCAATGCAACAATGCTTTTATTGAAGGCTGCCTGCAGAACGCAAACACTCTGCCGAGAACGGGATACGAAAAGCTCGGTTTACCCCGTTTGACAGAGGATAAATTGTTTGATTACGTTTTTATTCCCATCACAAGAATTCATACCGATTATATCAAGCTTAATTCCTGTAACGGCATCACCGTTTTCAATACGTTTATTTACGGCGGAAAATCCTTTTTGAATGCGACTGACAGCAGTGCGGTTTTTGTAAATGTCGGTCACGACGGTTCATCAAAAACAGAGCCTGCGTTCATATTGTCAGGCGGTGAAATTACTCTCCTCAATTCTATGCGCTCAACCTCGGACGGTCAGCAGGGTTATTATTTCTATTCTATTGAAAACGGCACAAAGTTTAAATCGTACAACAATCAGTCGGTTGATATGGCTTACAGCGAGCAGCCGATAATTGAAAACATCGGATTGAGTGAGCTTGATAAGAGCGAATGGATTTACAGCCTTCTTCAGCCCTTTTACAGAATAATTGCCTTTTTTGGAAATTGGTATATGAAGACTCAGCAGTGATTTTATAGCGGCAAAAACTGTATCGTTTATAAAGTTGATTGTACGTTATTATAAGAAATCATAAAATATGGCAAAACTCAGAACATCGGCAGTGCCGGGGTTCTGAGTTTTTTTGTTCTATAAAGATTTTGAGCCGTACAAAGGCGTACGTATCTTTTTTAGATATATAATTTCATATGTAGAAAGCGAGTTCGCTGCGGTTTGAAACTTCCGTTTTCGCCTTTGCGGAGTCGATAATATTCTTTACCGCGTTTTCGGAAATGTTGAAGCGGTTGGCAATTTGTTTATCGTTAAGCCCGAATACCGCAAGGCGGGCAACTTCTCTTTCACGTATTGTCAGCGAAGCGGAAACGTTTCTTTCAAGCACGGAATTATGAATAGTGGTCCATCCTGTCTGCATTCTCTTGTAAAGCTCTTTTACCTTTTTCAAAGCCTGGGGGTCTGCGATTGAAAGACGGTCATCGAGTATACCGCCAAGCTGTCTGCGGTGTTCAACAAGGGGGCCGTAAAGCCCGTCCTTAAGGCAGTCCGAAATAGCCTTATCTATATGTAACACCGCTCTGTCAGTGTTGCCAACCTGGTGGCACGCGATGGCACAAAGCAAACGCAGATATATTTCCACAAGAATTACCTTGTCGGCAACGGCATCCGCAATCATAGGTTCTACAACGTAAGGAATGCACCTCATAAGGGATAATCCTCTCAAGTCGGGATATTTGATTTCGCCCGAGGCAAGCTGCTGGGCAGATACTATAAGATGTTTTACGTAATAAATCTTAGCGGCATAGTGCGCATCAACGGGAAGATTCTCAAATCGTCCGCTTTTGAACCATTTCGGGAAATCCTGAGTTGAACGTATTGCACTGTCAATAACACCGAGAGAAAGTGCGATGATGTCGCGGTCGGTATTGGTTTTTGCGTGGGCTTCACAGATGTGCTTTCTTGCAAGCTGCCACATATTGATATCTCCAGCCCATAATGCACACTGAGCAAGCAGCATACCGCCTGCAAGAACAGCGTAAAAGCCGGAATGCTTTTCAAGGAAATACTTTGCGTATTTATAAACTTTATCAATCTCACCGCGGCTGTAGGCGATTTCGGCAGCAAAAAGCGCCTGCGCTTCGGGGTTGCCTGCAAGAGAAAGGATGCATCTGTCGGCGGTGCCTGCTTCGGGATACAAATCAGTCATATAAAGGAAAGGGCATTTTCTTGGCATGGGAACGTCCTTGTCCGCATCATCCCTCGCTGCCTTTTTTCGCCCGTCGATGGGGCGCACGGCATCTGCAGGAATCAGCCAGTTGGTGCCCAGCCTTTGAGCACCCGGAATTTTACCCTGTCTGCAATAATCCTGAACCCTTCTGACAGAGACATTCCACTTATCGGCAATCTGTTGAGCAGTCAGTTTATTCATATTTACCTCCTTAGGACGGCGAAAATAATCCGACAAAAAAACACGTTTCGTATTATTTTCACTAACATAGTGTAAAATATCCTTCGTTCTCGCGCTGATTGCAACTTTATTATACATCGTTCAAACGACATTTGCAAGGGATTTTTTTCCAAAATCGTAAGTTTTTCAAGGGTTACGGGTAATTTTTATTCATAAAGATTTGGGTTTTATGCATTGGATATTTAATATATAAAAGAATATTCAAATTTATTGAATAAAATGCTGTTTTTTTGTTTTTGGCCTGAATTTTGTGCAAAACGGAGAAGAAAAACAGCCGTTTTCAGGCTTTGGATTAAAAATAAAAATAAATATATTTGAAAAGTAAGAAAGAACGGCTTAAAAGGGATTTTTTGGCAAAAAAAGCACCTGTTTTTGTTGTTGAAAATGCACAAAAGTTTTCAACAATGAAAAAGATTAATGTTTGACATTTACAATTTTCGGATGTACCATTAAGTTGCAACAAGGGAACGGCAGTTCCTGAATTAATCGGAGGTGAACACTGATGATTGAAATTGTTTACGGTGGATTGCTCGGCATACTCGCAGCACTGGCTTTCAACCTGATTTCGATTTTTCAAATCAAGCGCAGAACCGACGAGAACACAAAAATAGAAGCAGTAAAGAACACGGCAGTGGTTGTTGCCTGGTTGCTTATTTCGGGAGCCTTGTTTGTAGCGATATTTGCTCTCTTTGAAGATACGGCAACCAGAATGGAAGCGGCGGCTTACATATCAATTGCGATATCAATCGGTGTTGTGGACCTTGATATCAAGAAAATTCCGAACTCCTCAGTTCTTGCACTGATGATAATAAGAACGGTTGCGATTGTCTATGCAATAGCAACAGGCGTTCCTGTCAAACAAACTCTGATTCCTTCGCTTGTCGGTCTTGCTGCCGGATTTATTCTCTATCAGCTTCCGATGCTTATCGGAATCCCGATTGGAACAGGCGACGTCAAATACAGCACGGCGATAGGCTACTGCCTCGGTGCTTTCGGATATCTTCAGGCGGCGCTCATTATGGCGGCGGGATTGGTAGTTTATCTGATTTATCTTGTGGCAACAAAAAAGGGTTCTCTCAAAACGGCTGTTCCGATGGGTCCTTACCTTTCGTTGGGAGTTGTGGTAACGGTATTGCATCCGGTATTCGGAGAACTCTCAGATAAAATCTTCGCATCGTTATTTTAGCAATAATACCCTATAAGGGTAAAAAATAAAAGGAGGCAAAAATTATGTTAAGAAAATGGTTCAAAGACGAAGAAGGCCAGGGCATGGTAGAATACGGTCTTATCATCGGACTGATCGCAGTCGTCGTGATTGTCGCACTTGTTGCTCTTGGACCGAAGATCCGCGACATGTTCAACGACATAAACGAAGAGTTTGACAAAATCGGCAGCACGTCAGCAGCCGGCGGCGGTTCAGGTACATGATTTGAGCGCAACGCAATAAGGGAAAGAGAAAAACAGCAGAGAACAAATCAATAAGGGAAAGAGACGGAGGTATTAACATGTTGAGAAAATGGTTTAAAGATGAAGAAGGCCAGGGCATGGTAGAATACGGTCTCATCATCGGACTTATTGCAGTAGTAGTAATCGTTGCTCTTGTAGCTCTCGGACCGAAGATCCGAGATATGTTCAACGATATAAATGACGAGTTTGACAAAATCGGCAGCACGTCAGCAGCCGGCGGCGGCACGGGAACCTGATTTTGTCGGAATAAAAAGGGAAAGAGAAAACAGCAGAGAATAAGAGAGATAACAGAATTATGAAGGAAAGAGAAGGAGGTATAAATATGTTAAGAAAATGGTTTAAAGACGAAGAAGGCCAGGGTATGGTAGAATACGGTCTCATCATCGGACTTATCGCAGTAGTAGTAATTGTAGCGCTCGTGGCACTCGGACCGAAGATCCGAGATATGTTCAACGACGTAAACGAAGAGTTTGACAAAATCGGCAGCACCTCAGCAGCCGGCGGAGGTTCGGGAACCTGATAGCCACCCTGATATAAAGGTTTGGCAAAACTGAATAAATGACTCGTTACGGGTAGGTTCGCTCGCTGAGCGAGCTTACCCGTTAATGCTTAAAGCAGATAACTTTTTGTAATCAGCAATGAATCGGAGGTGACGGCGAAATGAAAAAAAGCTTTTTAAAAAAATGCAGGCGTGAGGACGGGCAGGCGATGGTTGAATTTGCGCTTATTCTTCCGATATTTCTTCTTATCCTTTGCGGAATAATTGATTTCGGATGGCTTTTTTACAATCAGCTTTCTCTGAATAATGCCTGCCGTGAAGGTGCAAGATACGCCGTTGTTCACACTGCTGAAAATGCCGATACACAGGCAATAATCAATCATATTGAAAACACGTCAACAACCGTTTTTGCAAACGACGGTGTTGACATAACGGTTGAATACACTTCCCCGGCTGACCCGACCTCAGGTGATATAAAAGTGAGTATGCAAGCGGATATTTCATTTTTTACACCTGTGTTAAGCGCGGTTCTTGGCAAAGAAAAGACGATAACTTCAACGGTTATTATGAAAGTAGAATCATAGGAAGGTGACTGTCTGTTATGAAAAAAATATACCTTATAGCGGTTGTTATCGCTCTGGCGGCAGGCGTCGCTACTTACTTTTTCGCAAACGAGCTTAAAACCAGCAGCATTGTAACCGGAGTAGACGATGCATCGGTAGTGGTTGCAATTGAGGATATTGAAAAAGACACAATCCTTACAGAGGATATGTTTCAGGTTATAAAGTTACCCGTTACCGCGGTTTCGTTCGGAACGGTCTGCAATCCCAAAGACATTATCGGATATATGACAACGGAAAAAATTTGTGCCGGCGAGCAGCTTATGGCGCGAAAAATCACAACCGTCGGTGACGGAGAGTTTAAAAACCGACTGTCTTATGAACTGTCAAACGGAATGTACGGATACTCTATCGGTGTCAGCACCGAAAATGCAGTTTCGCATTTTCTCAAAGAATACGATTACATTAATATATATAAGAAAGATGTAATAATGTCTGCCGAACCGATACTAAAAAACGTTCAGGTTATCAGAATCAGTGACTATACTTCAAACGTTCAGCAGGAAGCCGGGGTTGAGATAATGTCGTATTCAATCATAACCCTTGCGCTTACAAAGGAGCAGATTAAGGTGCTTATGGAGCTTGAGTATACGGGAGCAAATTCTTCCGATTATTTCAGGATTGTACTTGTTTCACACGTGGAAAGTCAGGGTATCGCAGGTGACCTTGCAAAAGCTCCCATTCCTGAGGACAGAAAAGAGGAGCCTGCAACAAACTACGGAATGGGCGAGATAACTACCGCTCCTCCCGTAACCAAAAGCAACTGATAATTGATTGGAGATGAAACGGCTATGGAAAAAATCAATTTACTTGTTTTATCAGACGATATAGATTTACGAATTGAAATAAAAGATCTTGTAGCCGATGAAGCTTTTGCAATCAGCGGTTACTCGGGTTTCACGGCGGAGGGCAAAACAAAAACGGTCAATAAATACCCTGAGATTGTTCTGTGCGCCGTAAGAGGAAACGTAAGTGATACGGTGTTTAACTTCATTCAGGATCTCCTGACGGTTGCAAGGGGCACGATAGCCATACTTGTAAACGACAGAATTGACGTTGACCTCGTCAATAAAGCTGCTCAATACGGTATACGCAAGGTTCTGCCTGTTGACGGTATAGGAGCAGAGGAGTTTTCAGAAAACATAAAGACGGTTTATTCGCTCGAAAAGCAGCGTGTTCTTGATAATAATGAGGAAAAACGCGTGCGCTGTAAAGCCATCGGATTTTTCGGTGGCAAAGGCGGCACGGGAAAAACAACTCTTGCCGTCGGTGTTGCATCGCAGCTTGCAAGAGCAGGCAAAAGGGTTATGCTTATGGATCTTGACCTGCAATTCGGTGACGTTGTTATGGCGCTTGACCTTGACACAAAGTATTCGATTGTTGACCTTGTTCAGGACAGAGGCGGAATTACTATTGAAAATATAAATAATTTTTCCGTTGAGCACAGTACGGGTATGAGCGTCCTTTGCGCCCCCAAAAGCTCGGAATACGCTGAGTTTGTTACCGCGGCACACGTTGAACGGATAATTGATATTATGCGCCCGTACTATGAATACCTGATTATAGATTTGCCGTCATCATTCAATGATATAACAATAACCGCCTGCGAAAACTGCGAAGAAATACTTTTGGTTTATAACAATGAGATTCTGTCTCTAAACAATGCGAAGGTCTGCTATACGATTCTTGATCAGTTGCATCAAAGAGATAAGATAAGGATAATTCTCAACAGAACGGAAAAAAGTCTTATAAAAACTCAGGATTTTGAAGAAATGTTCCGGATGCCTGTTTTTGCAAACATACCTGCTGATTATCAGGCGGCGCTGATGAGTGTAAACAAGGGTCAGGCGATAACTGTTGCTCAGCCAAAATCGGCGGTGTCAAAAGCTATATCCGATATGGCTGATAAAATAATCTGCATTCATACCGGAATAGAGCCTGTAAAAGCAAAGCCCGAAAAGAAAAAAGCGTTTGCAAAGGGCGGCAAGAAATAATAAGCATTGTGAGGTGCGGTTATGGGACTTTTAGACAGAATTGACGGTCAGAAAAAAATGCAGATGCAAAACGTTTCTGACGCGGACGATACAACAGAAATCGCAGTAAATGAAGAAACGGTTGAAGATCCGTACCTTGAAGTGAAGCGTCGCATCCACTCGGCAATCATTGATGAAATGAACAGAAGCGGTAAAATGATATCAGACCGCGAAGCAATGTATAAAATTGTTGACGATAAGGTCAATGACGATGAATTCCTGATTCCGAGAATGGACCGTGAAAAGGTTGCAACCGAGCTTTTCAATGACATTATGGGATACGGACCTATTGAAGAGCTTGTGCAGAATCCTTCTTACAGTGAAATAATGGTAAACGGTCCCGATAAAATCTACGTGGAAGATAAGGGTAAGCTCAAGCTCACGCAGCTTAAATTCAGGGATGAAGAGCATCTGATGAATATTATAAACCGCATAGTATCCAACGTAGGCAGGCACGTTGACGAGGCAAGCCCCATGGTTGATGCAAGACTTGCGGACGGCTCGCGTGTCAATGCGATTATCCCTCCGCTGTCGCTCGTCGGTCCTGTTCTTACAATCCGTAAATTCGGCAAAAAACCGATTACGGCACAGCAGCTTCTGAAATTCGGTTCACTTACTCCGCAGATGCTTCAGTTCCTTGAGGCTTGCGTCAAAGGTAAGCTGAATATAGTTGTTGCGGGCGGTACGGGCAGCGGTAAAACAACTCTTCTCAACGTCCTGTCTTCCTATATTCCTGAGGACGAAAGAATTGTTACCATAGAGGATGCCGCAGAGGTTCAGCTCAAGCAGGAGCACGTTATCACGCTTGAAGCCAGACCTGCAAACCTTGAAGGTAAAGGTGCCGTAACAATCCGCAATCTCGTAAAAAACGCGTTGCGTATGAGACCGGACAGAATAATCGTAGGTGAGGTTCGTTCAGAGGAAACGCTTGATATGCTTCAGGCTATGAATACGGGTCACGACGGATCGCTTACAACAACCCACGCAAACTCGCCCAGAGATACTGTTGCAAGGCTTGAAACAATGGTTCTTATGAGCGGAATGGAACTACCTCTTAAAGCAATCAGAGATCAGATTTCTTCTGCAATAGATATAATCGTTCAGCAAAGCCGACTTCGCGACGGCACAAGAAAAATAACTTCCATAACCGAAATAATCGGTATGGAAGGAGACGTAGTGAGTATGCAGGATATATTTGTTTATGAAACCGACGGTGCTGTTGATGCAACCGGAAAATTCATAGGCAGATTCCAAGCAACGGGAGTAAGACCGAATTGCCTTGAAAAAATCAAAGGAAACGGAGTGACGGTCAATAATGAATGGTTTACAAATTAGTATTGTTATTCTTTCTGTCACCTTCGGTTTGTTCAGCTTCTTCCTGATGGTCAGCATTATGGGCACGGCAACGCAGAATAAGCGTCAGGTTGAAAAGCGTGTCAATAAAATTTCCAGCAAAAAAAGCGGTCTGACACTTCAGATTCAGGAAAAAAAGAAGAACAGAAAATCCTCGCTTGTCAGCCGCGCTATCAACGGTAACAAGCAGTCCGTTAAGCGAAAAAGGCTTATGGAAACAATCTTCAACGAGCTTATTCTTGCCGATATTATGATGAAGCCGGAGGAATTCTGCCTTATATGGGTAGTGCTTACCTTTGTTCCTGCCGGACTTGCGGCTTTGTTCCAGCTTGGTATGATGCCCTCTGTAACGCTTGCGGTAATAGGGGCATTCCTGCCGCTGATGTTTATTAAAATCAAAAAAGGTAAAAGAACAAAGGCTTTTGAAGCGCAGCTTGGCGATACGCTGATAATGATATGCAACGGTTTGCGCTCAGGTTTTTCGTTTCAGCAAGCAATGGAAAACGTTGCAAACGATATGCCTGCACCAATCAGTGTTGAATTCGGCAGAGTATGTAACGAAATACGCTACGGCGCAACAATGGAAGAAGCGCTCAATAATATGGTGGACAGAGTTAAAAGCCCTGACCTGATGCTGGTGGTTTCAGCGGTTCTTATCCAGCGCACAACGGGCGGCAATCTTTCCGAGATTTTGTCAACAATTTCAAACACAATCCGCGAAAGAATCAAAATAAAAGGTGAAATTAATTCAATAACCGCTCAGGGCAGAATGTCGGGTCTGATAATCGGTTCGCTGCCGATTGCGGTAGCAGCTATTCTTATGGTTGTAAATCCCGATTATATGTCAACGTTTTTCACAACAACAGCGGGCAACATAATGCTTATTGTTTCTGTTGTTATGGAAATTCTCGGTTTCATAGCTATAAGAAAAGTCGTTTCCATAGAGTACTGATACGGAGGTGACCTTTTTGGAATTTCTGGTTATTGCATATTCGTTTCTTGCATTTATACTTTTTGTTCTTATTGCTTCCCCGATAGGAATAAAAAGCGATCAAAAACAGCAGCGTATAGATAAAATAAACAATTCAATCGGTCAGCCTGCTTTTCAGGAGTTGCAACTTTCGTTTTATGACAGGTTTATTGCAAAGGGTATCAAAAGCGTTTCCGAAAAGCTCGGACGTTTCGCACCCAAAAAGAAGAGTGCCAACAAAACCAAAGCTCTTGAAGCCATCCGTAAGCAGCTCAGGTATGCAGGAATATTTATGGAGGCTTCGGATTTTCAGTTTATAAAGAAAGCGTTCCTTATCGGCGCGGTATTTCTTACCTGCATTATACTTATCATAATTAAACCCGAAGCAATGATTGCGCTTCTGATTTTGGCAATCGGTGTTGCAATCGGTGTAATGGGTCCTACGATGTATCTTCGTTCGCGCGTTTCAAGTCACCAGACGGGGATTAAAAAACAGTTGCCCGATGCAATGGATTTACTTTGTGTGTGCATTGAAGCAGGGCTTGGATTTGATGCCGCATTGCTTAAGGTTTCTCAGAAGCTGAGCGGTCCGTTCATAGATGAGCTGCTGATTGTTTACAGAGAAATCCAGATGGGCAGAACACGCAGGGAAGCCTTACAGAATCTTTGTGATGCAACCAATCTTGATGAACTCAAAACCTTTGCATCCGCGCTTGTTCAGGCAGAACAGCTGGGTATTCCCATTAATAACGTAATGCGTGCGCAGTCCGAGCAGTTAAGGATAGAGAGAAGCCAGCAGGCCAAAGAAAAAGGAATGAAAGCATCAATCAAGATGCTTCTGCCGATGCTTTTATTTATATTCCCCGTTGTTTTTATAATTCTTATGGGTCCGACAGTGATGAATATAATCGAAACATTTTAATGCCGTTATGAAAAAGATAAATATTTTAAAAAATAATATCGTTATCACGGATAATGCAGAGCTTGCCGATACTTTTTTTGCAAGATTCAGAGGGCTGATGTTCCGCAGAACAATCGAGGAGGATTACGCTCTTTGCATCACACCGTGCAATCAGATTCATATGCTCAATATGAAATTCCCGATTGACGTTGTTTATCTTGATGAAGGCGGAACGGTGATAAAAACAGATGTTAACGTTCAGCCGGGCAAAATATGCAAAACAGTGCAAAATGCGAATAGTGTTATCGAACTCAAAAGCTTTTCGGCTTCAAAGCTCGGCATACAAAAGGGAGATACAATTAAAATAAATGTACTGTGAGGGATTAAATATGAAAAGGAATAAGAATGACGCCGTAGCATCGAAAAACAAAACGCCGGAAAACAAAGAGTCGTTAAACGGCAACGGCATTCCCTCTGAAAAAATTAATACCGACAGTAACGACGAAAGAGGACTTCCTTTTAAAAAGGTTCTCTACGGATTCAATCCTGAGGAGGTTCAGGCTTTTATCAGTGAGCTGAGCCAAAGCTATGAGGCATCGCTGAAGCTTCACGAATCAAAGCTTTCGGCAATGAAAGAGGAGCTTGCTTTTTCAAACAGAGAACGCGATCTTTACATAAAAAAATGCAAAGAGTACCAATCTCAGGCTCAGGATAAAGCTTTGCCTGTTGAAGATGAAGCTGATGAATACAATATAATTATCGCTCAGCTCAAAGAAAACGTCGGAAAGCTTGAAGCTGAGAATGAGAGGCTCAGGGCTCAACAAACGGCATCCGTCTCTGATTATGCTGAAAAGTATGCCGAGAAAATCGCAATACTTGAAAGCGAAAACTCAAAAGTGCAAAACGCTCTTGTTTCCGAAAAAGCCAGAATTGAAGAGTTGGCGCGGCAAGCAGAGGAGTATGCGTTGATTTCGGAAGAATATAAATGCGTAAAGCAAGAGCTTGAAAACACAAAATCAAGTCTGTTGATTTGCGAAAAAGATTTGGAAACCAAGTGCGATGAGGCGAAAGAAAAAGATGAAAAACTGAATGCTCTGGCGGCGGAAAAGAACGAAGCTGAAAAGAAAATCACGGAGCTTGAAGTCAATAACTGTGTTTTGACGCAAAGAATAGCTGAAAGCGAAGAGGAAATATCAAAGCTTTATGAAATAAATAAGGCAATCACTTTTGAAAATGCCGAAAGAATAAGCGCTCTTGAAAGCGAGAAAACAAAAATCAAACTCGATTTCAGCAAAGAGCGAAAGCTTTACGGCTATTATGTGGACAGAGCTGAGTTAACCATAGTGGAATTAACAAAGCAAATTGAGCAAATCAAGGAGTCAATCAGCGGCTCCGAAATTTAGAATACGCATTACCTTTATAAGAAAGGGGCGCGGAAATCTATGAAAAAAAAGAAGTGGCTTCAAAGGTTTTTCAAAAAAGAAGACGGTGCAGTAATGATTATTGCGGCTTTCGGTCTTGTTGCGTTTCTTTCGGTTGTGTCGCTCGTAACGGATATGGGGCTTAAATATCACCAGAAAAGCAAATTGCAAAGTGCCATGGATGCGGCGGCTCTCGCGGCGGTAAGGTATATGCCTGATGAGCAGACGGCAAGGTCGGTAGCTCTGGAATACGTTGAAAAAAACGGTTTTTCAGCCGACAGTGTTATAGTAGAATTTCCTTCAGACGAAATAATCCGCGTCAGCGATACCGTGCAGAGCAAAACGATATTTGCAAGCCTGTTCAATACGGATTCTGTTCAGATTAACGCAAAAGCTGCCGCAAAATACGTTGACAAAAATGCGGGGATAGATTTTGACTATCTTATGTTTCACGGCGATAATTCTCAGTTTACCCTGAACGGACACTATAATATCGGAGGAAGCATTTTCGGCAACGGTAACGTTTATGCCGACGGTGGCGGATGTACCATATCGGGAACGGTCTTTTCGGCAGGAAACGCGGCATACAATCAAAGCAGTATTACCGTAGGCAACGTTGAAAGCAACGTGAATTCCCAACCGATGCCTGATTTTGATGAAACAATAATGTCGGTTGTGCCGGCTGTCAATGAGGGTATGTTTGTTAAAACGTATTCACACATAAGTAAATCAAATTTTTACCTTAACAGATATGCCGCGGGTTCGGTGATTAACTCATCGGTTTCAATTAACGGCAATACGTATTGCGCAGGAACGCTTTCAACAAGCTATCATTCCGATTTGCTTATTATTTACGGTGATTTATATATCGAAGGTGACTTTACCCCTCAATGTCCGGTTTACGTTAAAGGAAACGCTTACGTAGGCGGAAATCTTACAACAATGTGGGACAGGTCGCTTGTGGTAGGCGGCGATTTGTACGTCGAAGGGAATACGGCGCTTAACGGTCCGACCACCGTAAACGGAAATCTTTTTTATACAGGCGGAAATCTTACGAGAGGCTCTAATTACAGCCTTCAATGCAACTGCGAAACCTACGTCGGCGGTAATATTACTCTTAACGGCCCGTCTGATTTCAACGGTCCTGTTTATTGCCGTGGATTGTTTGATAAGCAGGGCAGTGTGGCTATGACGGTTAACGCAAACGTTTATGCCTTCGATAAAATTAAACTGCAGAGTGGCGGTACAACGGTAAACGGCGATGTTTTCGTATGGGGAAAAACCGCTTCTTCCGACGAGGTTGCTGCAGATATAGCGGGTCCTTTTACTCTTAACGGGGATTTATATAACCGTAAGGGGGATTTGTCGCTTTCGGGTCAGGGTGAATATAAAATCAAGGGTGTTGTTTACAGCGGCGGAAAGCTTTCAACAAATCAGGGCTCAAGCGGAATAACCCTCGACGGTTGTATGATAGCAGAAAAGGATATTTTAATCGGCGGCAGTACGCATACCTATAATGAATCTGGTGCAACGCTTTCGATTTATTCAAGAAGCGGAGACATAACTCTCTATTCTCAGCAGGGCGGCTTTGATTTATGGGGAATAATTTATGCCCCACGGGGTGACGTTGCGCTCTCATCGGGAGATTTCGATATTAACGGAAGTATCATCGGTAACACGATAACCTGCAATCCCGGCGGATTGAATATGTCCTATAATGACCGTCAGCTTCCGTATTCAAAAAAAGTAAAATCAGCAGTGCTTATTGAATGACATAAGCAATCTGTTGATATAAAAATGAAAAGTCTTTAAATTGAAATCGGGAAGCCTTGAAGCAAGGCCTCCCGATTTTTGCAAATTATATTGTTTTTATACCTGAGCATTATACATAAGTATTATTGCTTTTTCACCGTCAGGTAATTTAAGTGTTATGCCTTCGCTCATAAGCTCTTCGCCCGTCAGGCTGTAAACGGTTTCGGATAAGTCAATGTCATACACGTTGTAAGTCTGAGAGGGGATAAGGCCGTTTAACTTAACCGTGTATTCGTTTTTGTTTACCTTTGCTCTTTTGTAAACCAGAGCCGTGCCCGAAAGTGCATCTGTGGTTGAAAACTGCATGGCGTGCATTTTGTTGTTATCAAAGCTGCCGAAATCAAGCGGATAGTAATTGCCTGCCATCAGCTCTCTTTGCTCCTTGTGGAAGCTGAAATCGGGATTCTGATGTGAAAAGAAGTCCATAAGCATCAAGGGCATAATGTCAGACCTTACGGAATATTCATCGGTCATATAAAGCGCGGAGCCGGTTATGGGCAGCCAAAAGGAAATGCCGTAAGTATGGGACTGCGTTGCATTGAAAAGGTCGGGATGGTAACTGCAGTTATAGTCACTTCTCCAGAAAGGAATGCTGCGGTAAGTCATTTCAAGGTCAAGGCGTTTTCCGCCCGAAGCGCAGTTGTCAATGATAAGATCTTCAATGTTTTCACAAAGGTAATCGAGGAATCTGTAAAGGTTGGTTACGTAGTGGTTTTCGCATATACCGATTCGTCCGCCGTAAAATTCGTTATCGGCTTTCTGCCAGTATTCGAGGGGTGCGAAGTTGAAATCCTGCCTGTAAACAGTAACTCCGTTTTCTTTAAGTGAGTTAAGCAGATACTCGCAATAGTATTCAAATGCTTCTTCATTGGCGAGGTTCCACATATTGTTATCGCCGCCTAATATGAGCCACTGTTCATGCTCTGAGCCAACGTTGTAGAAATTTGTACCCGGCCAGACTCTTTCGGGTTCATACCAGAGCACGTGACCAAGACCCTTCTTTGCCGCATAGTCTGAAAGCTCGGAAATGCCGTTGTCATATCTTGACGTGTCAACTGTCCAGTTGCCAACTCCGTCGTGCCAGCCTTCGGTGTATTGGTACCAGCCTGCATCCATCCAGAAAGCATCTGTGCCGGTATAAACCGACTCGTCCAATCCGTCGAGGATTTCAATGATTTCGTCGGAGGTTCTTGTTGATGTGGGCCCTGCAACTTCCATTACCGTGTAAGAATTCTTTGTTACATTTTCAGGGTACACACAGTCCATTACCCAGCCTCTGAAGAGATTGAAGCCTTTGAGAGGGTTGCTGTTTTCGTAGAAGCTAAGTGAAACGAGAGGGGAGCGGATTTCTTCACCGGGCAGCAGATATGTTTCAAGATACTCCTGCTTTACGGTGATTTCGGTTTCGCCCTTTTTCTGTGACATAGCGGCAGCCCACTGACCCGTCCAGCCTATGCCGAGAATCATACTGTGGTTTTCACCGTTGATATTGAAGTAGGGCAAGTATTTCTCTGTGGGCTTGCCGTCGCTACCCGAAAACTTCTTTTCAATGAAAGATAATTTGCTTTTGATAAGTGAGAAGTCGCTTGCGGCGGTATCGCTGCCCATTGAGTAATAAAGGTCGGCTTTGCCGGTTGCAAATGATGAATTGAGAGCGCAAAAATCGCTTATTACACCTGAATTCTCCGCACCTGTGTTTTTGATGTAAACCGTCCATTGGCAGGTTGTGTTTGCCTCAAAAGAAGTCATTTCAACAGTTACTTCAAGACCTTTTTCTTTGTTGGATAACGTAAGATACTCGGTTTTGCCGCCGGCATAAACCGAGCCAGCTTCGGGGGATTGCGCAAAGCTCTTCTCCCATTCATCGGGATTGAATTCTTCGCCTTCAATCTTGAAAGTAAACGGATAATCAGCACTGTCGGATATAAGATTACTCTCGTACCATTCAAGGCACAGCGACTTGTCCGAATCTGTGAGTTTGATTTCCTCGGCGCTGATGCTGTCGAATTTAACGTTCTTTTTGTACTGAACAGCTCTTATGTTTTCTGCGTTGAAATTATAGAAACCGCAGCAGGAAACGGCTAAACAAACAACGGCAAGTATAGCGTTAGCTGCTTTGTAGGAGCTTTTTGCTCTTAAGATAAACGTTATAAGCAGAAGAATTGCAGTAAGAGCAAAGGTGACTGAGAAAGCTTTGATTACAACACTGTAATTGTTGTCGCAATTCTGGTTTATTTTTGCGTTAATGCCCCAGATCATACCGTGGAATAAAGCGTTGCCTGCAAGGAACGCTATGAGTTTTGAAATCCAGCCTGTTTTTTTAAAAACAGTTTGAATAAAGAGCAGGAAAGTCCAACCTAAAGCAAGACCTGAAAGTCCTGTATACAGATGAATATCGGGATTACTCTGAGTTCCCCAAAAAACAAACCAGAGCGAATATGCCGCATAGATAAGCAGGCCCATAAGTACTGTGGTTACAATGCTTTCTATTACTGTTTTTGTTTTATTGTTTTTCATAAATTACACCACCGATTTTAAAAAAACTTAATGTGTTTATCAAATACGTTTTAAATATTTAAAATCTAAAAATCTATACATTGAAAGAATAATATTAAAAAAACGAGCTTTGAACCTTATATTAGTTGTTAAGTTGTTTATATTTTGCGTAAATATCGTCATAACGGTCGTAATTTTCGCTTTGCACAATAAGTTTCTGTGCCTTGATATATGGCTTTGCGGCGCGGTTATAAATCGAATTCTGTTTTGTTGCTTTTTTGATTTCAGCCTTTATCTGCGAGCGTATGCGGCGAAGGGGGATAAGCTCTGCCTTGAGCTGACGGACAGCTGATTTATCATTGATTTCGTTTGCTGATTTGATTTTTTCGATTATTGAATTGATTTCATTTTCATTCTTTTCGTCTGCATCAAAAAGCTTGTCAAAAACAGATAAATCGAATTCCTTAAGACCGTCTGGGTAGTACTTTTTAATTGCTCTTTTTGCTGCCTTCATTTCATTGTAAGCAGAAAGTGCAGCTCTTCTTTCTTCCTTTTCTTCGGGTGTTGATTTTGGCATTGCTTTGATTTCTCGCTTACTTTGAGCGGAATAATCAATTAAACCGTGAAGACCGCAGGCGACCGTAAGCCTTGCCGCTTCAAGCTCTTTTATTCCCTTGGGAGTTAAAAAACGGTTAAGCTCGTTGAGTACGTATGCGGAGATTTCCGCTTTTTCATTATGCGACTTGATAGCTTTTCTTTCGGCTTTTGTTCCTGCAAGGGGCTGCACTTCGGCGCCATCCATAAGTTTTGCGTCGTTAATTATTTCAAAAGCTTCGCTGAGTGCTTCATCAGAAAGAACACCGTTGCCGTAATCCTCAAACAGTGCGCGGATTTTAAGCACTGCAACCATTGCTCTTTGTCTTGTTTCCGTCAGGTCATAGAAGAAAAACGGAATAAGATTAAGTACAGCGCCTGCAACGGATGCAATAACAAGGACGGAGCAGATGTGGGTGAAATATTCCGTGTTATAAAGCACGTCGTAAACGTTTGAACCGTCGTAACCGAGCGAGAGTGCAACGGCTTTGTTGAGACCTGCTCTCTCGTAAATCGCGGGCAGAACAGAGCTTGTTGCAAGGGTTATAACGCTGCCTACAAGACCTACTGCGGCAAACATACCGTCAATTCTTTCGCCTGAGATATATTGCTGATAATCCCTTATATCTGCATTGAGACTGGGGTTCATAAAGTGACCCAGGGATGTGAGAAGCTGATTTACAAAAATGAAAATCAGTAAAACCCATATTGTGCTGAAATTCTGCGTTCTTACAACGGGGAGCATGGTTGCGATAAACACAACGTTGAGAATATTTGTAAGAATAAGAACTTTCTTTTTGCCGTATTTTCTTATAAGCATAGGTGCGAAAAGATTTGGCCAGAAGGATGCGTTGCCGGATATTGCAACAATCAGCGAGTACTGACCGGCGGTGCAGGCTGCCTGATAATTGTACATCCAGCCGATTATTGTATTGAATGAGCCTTCAAGGAATCCGAGCCAGCCGGCGAGTGAAATTATCCAAAAATACTTGTTTTTTGCAACAGCCTTAAATGCATCCGCAAAGCTTATCTGAATAACCCTGCTTTTTGGCTGAACTATTTTTTCTTTGGTGTTTACGTATACGAGAAGTGATATTGCAAAGCCGATTATAAGCATAGGAGGGTAAAGAACTCTGTATACTTTTAAATCATATAACGTGTTGCTTCCCGTTATAAGCCTCGCAACAAGGGGAAGAAAGATGTTGGCAATGGACGGTGAAAGATTTTCAACAACGGATTTTACTGCGCTTACGTCTGTTCGTTCAATAGTGTTTGGAGATAAAACGTTAAGTAAGCTGTCGTAAGCATCGAGCATAAAATTATAAAAGAACTGAAATCCGATGTTGAAAAGAAGAACGGTAACGCATTTTGCCGTAAGACTCATTTGCTCATATGGCATGGCGATAAATCCGATGCCGAGTATCACCGTAGGAATTCCCATTGATATTATGTAGGGACGGTATTTGCCCTTCATGCTGTTTGTGTTATCAATTATTTTTGCTCTGAGTGCCGTCAGAGGAAAGCCCGAAAGAACGCTGATAATGTAAATTACGTACATTGCAGAGGGGGCAATGCCGATTGTGTTACCTATAAGCGCGTTTCCTATGCTTATAATCATATTGTTTACGCAGAAAACGATGAATTTAACACCTATGCCGCCTGCGGAAAGCGAAACAATCTCTTTGAGGGACATATATCTTCCCTTCGGAGGAGTGTTCCAGTTTGTTTTAAAAAGAGTACACCACTGCGTTAGCTTCTTTTTCAAATCGTTTTCCTCCTGTTTTATAAAATCGGTTCGGTTGCGGCAAGAAAGTATTGCGTTATTTCTTCGGGGGTTTCTTTCATTCTGCGCGATAGCCACCATTCCACCGTTTCAACAAAGGAAGATGAAATGTGGTTTACCAGATAATCTTCAGGGAGTTTCGAGTTTTTGAAAAGTCCTTTGTCGGCATATTCGGTAATTATAAGCTCTTTCAGGTTGCTTTTGAAATAACGCAGAAAAATCTCGTTGTTCTGCGAGGAAAGCAGCTCGAGTATATTGCGGTCATTCTCCTGCAAATGCCTGAGAAGATGCAGAAAAACCGAATCGGATTTACTGCCGAAGTTACAGTGGCAGTGCTCATGGGGCAGACCCATAGCTGTGTCGATTATATGACCAAAAAGCTCCTCACACAAATCCTTTAGCAGATAATCCTTTGTTTCAAAATGTGAGTAAAACGTTGTTCTTCCGATATTTGCGGTATCAATGATATCCTGAACTGAGATTTTACTGTAGTTCTTTTCCGACAACAGAGCAGTGAAAGCTGAAAAAATAGCTTCCCTTGTCTTTGCCTGCCTTCTGTCCATACACATACCTCCCGAACAAAAAATTAAAAATGTTCCGTATTGAACACGTAACAAAAAGTGATTGTTGAACGGACGAAAAAATGAACATATAATAAGACTGTAAAGAACACCTTGTTCATTATCAAACATATTATACATTGATATATATAACCGTGTCAACGAAGGAGAATGAATTCCATGAAAAAACTTATTGAAATTTTTGAAAGCATTCCGGCAACGGCAGTAGGTTTTGTATTTTTGATTCTGAGTCTTGTTTTGCCTGAATTCTCTGTAAATCTTGTTGTTGACCCTGCGTGGGTAACGATAATAATAAGCGGTCTGCCTATTCTGTATTCGGCAACCCGTAAACTTATCAGGAATTCAGGCATCAGTAAGATTTCTTCTTCCCTGCTTATCAGCATGGCTATGGTTGCGGCAATTGCTATCGGAGATATCTTCGCCGCGGGAGAAGTTGCATTTATTATGGCGGTCGGAGAAATACTGGAGGATTTAACTGCCGGCAGGGCAAAGAAAGGCCTTAAAAACCTTATTGATCTTGCGCCTTCTCAGGGCAGAAAAATTGTTGACGGCAAAGAATTTATGATTCGTGCCGATGAAATTAAAGCGGACGATATTCTGCGTGTTCTTCCCGGTGAAGCAATACCTGCTGACGGCGTAATAATAAACGGTGAAACCTCTGTTGACCAGTCCGTTGTAACGGGAGAATCTTTGCCTGTAGATAAAAAATCAGGCGATGACGTTTATTGCGCTACCGTAAACAGATTCGGAGCAATTGACATCAGAGCTACAGGGGTAGGGGAAAACAGTTCTTTGCAGAAGCTTATCCGTCTGGTGCGTGAGGCGGAAAATAAAAAAGCGCACACCGCCAGAGTTGCCGATAAAGCGGCAAGCTGGCTTGTGCCTCTTGCGTTGCTGATAGCTGTTGTTACCGGTGTGGTTACAAAGGATATTTCTCGCGCTGTAACAGTGCTTGTTGTTTTTTGTCCGTGTGCTCTCGTGCTGGCAACTCCTACCGCAATTATGGCGGCGATAGGTCAGGCTACAAAGCACGGCGTTATTATTAAATCAGGTGAAGCTCTTGAAAAAATGGGTAAGGTTGATACGGTGACATTCGATAAAACGGGAACTCTTACCTATGGAAAGCTTGAGGTTTCCGACGTCGTATGCTTTGAAGGTGACGAAAATGCTCTTTTGCATTTTGCTGCTGCGGCAGAATCTAAAAGCGAGCATCCGCTCGGAAAAGCGATTGTCGAATATGCAAAGAAAAAGGCTGTTGCACTTTCTCAATGTGAGGATTTCTGTATGACGGCTGGCAGAGGTGTAAGCGCAAAGGTTGACGGAAATGACGTTATTTGTGCCAATTCCGATTATCTGAGCGAAAACTCAGTTGAATTGCATCCCGAGGCTGTTCAGACGCTTGATAATCTTCGCTCTCAGGGTAAGGCAACGGTAGTGATTGCGGTAAACGGCAGATGTGCGGGAATTATAGCTCTTTCGGATGTTATCCGGAGCGATGTGAACAGAGTTGCAGAAAAGCTCAGGGCACTTAATACCCGTGCGGTTCTTCTTACGGGTGACAGCAGGCTTGCCGCAGAGTATTTTGCCTCCAAAGCAGGTATAGAACAAGTGGAATCGGAGCTTCTTCCCGAACAGAAGGTTGAAAGAATAGCCTCACTTCAGAAGCAGAACAAGGTTGTCTGTATGGTAGGTGACGGAGTAAATGACGCTCCTGCACTCAAGAGTGCAGATGTTGGCGTGGCAATGGGAAGTATGGGCAGTGATATTGCCGTAGAAGCGGCGGATATTGCGCTTATGAGTGACGATATATCAAAGCTTATTTACCTTAAACGGCTTTCACTTGCTACTGTAAAAACTATAAAATTCAGCATTGCACTTTCAATGATAATAAACGTTGTGGCGGTTATTCTTTCAGTTGCAGGTCTGCTTAACCCCACCACAGGTGCTCTTGTTCATAATGCGGGCTCAGTTTTTGTTGTGTTTATAGCCGCGTTGCTTTATGACAGAAAGTTCAAAGAATAAAAAGTTACTTCTGGTTTCAGGTTTTGCTTGCGGATGATTATAATAGGCGATATAATGTTTGAAAAAATTATGGAGTGTAGGTTATGCTTGAAACATTGGGGGATTTTCCGTTTGAAACTTTTGAATTTGAGGGCAAGAGGGCGATAGTTGTTTTCCCTCATACAAAGGATATCCGCAAAAGTATGATTTTAAAAACTGAATACTGGGGCGCTTTCCCTGATATTGAAATCAAGCTTCTTGAACGCGGCTTCCACGTGGCATACGTTGAGAATGAAAGTCGTTTTGCTGCTGTATCTGATTGTGACAGAAAAGCCCGTTTTGTTGAGTTTTTAGCAGAAAAATACTGCTTGGATAAAAAAATGTGTTCCCGTAGGTATGAGCTGCGGCGGAGCACACGCGGTAAGATTTGCAGGATTTTATCCTCAACTCGTTTCGTGCGTTTATATTGATGCACCTGTGCTCAATTATTGCAGTTTCCCCGGGAAAATCGGCAATGAAGAGTGCGAATATATATGGGAAAATGAGTTTCTGAAGGTTTATCCCGATATAAAGCGCTATCAGCTTGTGAATTTCAGTGAGCATCCGCTTTGCAGCATTGATTCCCTTATCCGTAATAAAGTTCCCGTGCTTATGGTTTACGGAACAGAGGACAGTTCGGTTATTTATGAAGAAAACGGAAGGCTGCTTGAGCTTGCTTATGAGGGGGAGCAAAATCCGCTTCTTACCTGCATAAGGGTAGAACACAGAGCTCATCATCCCCACGGTATGACAGACGACAATACACCGATAGTTGATTATATTGATGAACGTTGCAATTAAAAACGCAGGGTTGCCTCACCGTGAGACAACCCTGCATCTTTTATGTTAGCCTATTAAGTTTGCGATTTTTTCAACCATATCAAGCGCAGCTGAAAAGATGTCGCTGAATGTACCGCTGATTGCGGACAAATCTGCGCCTGTAAGCTTTTCAAGAATAGCCTGAAAATAAAGCGGAATATCGCTGAGAATTGCAATGATTGCCATGGTGTTTTCCTCCGTTTTTTTGTTTTACTCATATAAAAGCAGTCAGCTTTTATATAAAGAATACACTAAATTGTGCCTGATGTCAATGCGAATATTCTCCAAAGGTAAATTGAGCAAAAATTTTGAGGGTTATTTTTAATAAATTCTGTTGAATTTATATGGTGATATGTGTTAATATTTAGTGGCATAAAAAAATCGGCAAGGAGAGTATAAAATGAAAAGAAGATTTCTTAAAGCAATTTCCGTTATTCTCTGCATTGCAATGGTTTGCTGCGCAGGCAGTATGGCAGCATTTGCGGCAGAGAAGAAAACCGATTGCGGCGATGATTGTGAGTTTTATCCCACAATAAT
This sequence comes from Acutalibacteraceae bacterium, assembly GCA_045592385.1. GTDB lineage: Bacteria > Bacillota > Clostridia > Oscillospirales > Acutalibacteraceae > CAG-177. The sequence goes on along the minus strand of JAZNUP010000033.1, from coordinate 10,991 downwards.
CATCCCCGGTCTCGGTCAGTCAAACACATGGGTACTTGATGACGACGGCGAGTTTGTCCGTGATGATGAGGGTAACAAGGTTTCAAGTTTCCCTGCTTACATTCAGATTCCCGAGCTTATCAAGAGGGTTATCGGCCCCGCTCTTCTCTCGCTTGTTACTCAGCGCGATATGGGTCTTTCAGATGCTCTTGCGGATGCAATTGAACTCTGCTTCGGCATCAATACCTGCGACAATGATGCAAAACCCAGTGAAAAGGTTTTTGTTGAGAAGTATCCCTATCCTTTCTCGGAGTGCAACGAGGAGGAGATGGCTGAAATCAACTCTCACATTCCTTTTAACAAGTATCCCACAAACCTTCCCGAAGATCATCTTTATTATTTTACCTATAATTCATTCGGTAACCACGTAGATACAACCAAAGAGCTCTGTGAATATATTGATATGGTAAAAGAGCAGACCGGTCACGATAAAGTCAATATCGTTCCCATCAGCCAGGGCGGAACCTTTGCAAACTCACTTTTTGACTATTATCCTGAGTATATGGACTGCCTCCATAAGGTTATTTACATAGTTCCCGCACTTGACGGCTCCACTATTATCGGTGATGTTTTCAATGACAGAGTTACTTTCCTTGAGGCAGATTACCTTTATAACGGTTTCCTTGAGGAATTAGGTCTTCTTGATGCCAATACCGCAAGAATTATCGAGGTTGTTGCAAGAATTCTCCCTGATGAAGTTCTTATGGCGTGCCTTGAGGCTGCAGTTGAAAGACTTGTTGAGTCTGTTATGACCACAAGCACAGGTATGTGGGCTCTTTGCCCTTCGGGCGATTATCTCACAGCGGCAGAGAAATATCTTTCTGCCCCTGAAAGAGCTTCAATAAAGGCTCAGACCTATCGCTACTATCAGGCTCAGCTTAATTCCGATGCCAATATTCAGAAGCTTCTTGATAAGGGAGTTCAGGTGTTCAACGTTTGTGAATACGATTTCGCTATGATAAACGTTGGTGAAACATGGGATTCTCAGAATGCTGACTATATTATCCACACCGATTCAACCTCAATGGGTGCTTATTTTGCAAACGTTGGTGAAACTCTTCCTGAGGATTACGTTCAGAAGAACACCCATTGTTCCAACCCGGAGCATAACCATATTTCTCCTGACAGAGTAGTTGATGCTTCCGCAGGTTTACTTCCTGATACCACCTTCTATTTTGACGGTCAGCGTCACGATCTTACTCAGCATAACAGCATTATCCTCAAGCTTGCTTTCAAGCTTATTGCTGATGATGAAATCAAGGATGTTTATTCATCTCCCGAATTCCCGCAGTTTAACGCCGGCAGAGACGTAAGAGTTATTGAAACTCTTATTGAGCAGGCAAAATCAGTTGATGCATCAAGCGTTTCCGCTGATGAAGCATCAAAGCTTTCTGCCGCAGTTGCCGAGGCTGAAAGAGTACTTGAAGGCAATACCTGTACTGCTGAGGAATGGGAAAACGCTTGTATGAATCTTACCGCTGTTCTTGTTGAACTCGGTGTTCTTGAAGCCGAGAAGGCACCCTCAGGCTTCTTTGAGAAGCTCAGTCTCTGGTTATATGACAATTACGGTACAAACGGTTATTCTGAAATGCCTCTTCTTACAGTTAAGAATATTATCGGCGGTGTAAAGAATCTCATAACAGGTGCCGTTGCTTAAATAAAAATTCGGCTGTACGGGTTTTCCGTACAGCCGTTTGTCATTTATCAAGATATTTGTTCAGCACCGTAAATTCGCGCAGATAAAGACTTTTGATATCGGCGCGCTTTGATTCGTATTCTCCGAATATCTGAAGAGCCTTTCTAATCTCAACCCATTGCGCAACGCAGCCGTGTTCAATTTCTATATCAGTCAGATGCCTTTCTCCCGTGCCTGCTATACTGCATATAAAATAATTGTTTATGTAGAGTGCTTCGGGGCAGTATTCTTTTACGGTTACGAATTTTTGTTTGGGTATAACTTTATAGCCCGTTTCTTCAAGAAGCTCTCTGGTGCAGCATTCTTCAAGTGTTTCTCCCTCTTCAAGTCCGCCTCCGGGGCTCATATACACGTCAGTGTTGAGTTCGTGGGTGAGCAGGATTTTTTCACCGTCGGTGACAATCGCTCTGCAGCCAATACGCTCTTTTATGGGTGGGTCGGTATATTCGCCTGCATACTGGCAGATTACCTCAAAACTGTTTTCTGTCATATCATAAACCTCCGCTTGAGTTTTCTGATTATGTATGATAACACAAAAACCGGGGCAATTCAACCGCATTATAATGGTCTTGAATTTGAAACTGTGAATATGATATAATGTGTTAAATTTTAGTGATTGAAGGTTGTATATAAGCTATGACAAAACTGATGCTTCGCTTATTTGTAAAGAATTATAAGGATACCGCCAATCCAAAGGTCAGGGTAGGGGTTGGATTGCTCAGCAGCGTGGTGGGCATTATCTGCAATGCCTTGCTCTGCGTTTTCAAGCTTGCGGTTGGCAGATTGTCGGGCTCTGTTTCAATTACGGCAGACGCTATGAACAATTTGTCCGATGCGGCAAGCTCCGTGGTAACGCTTGTTGGCTTTAAACTTGCTGAAAAGCCTGCTGATGACGAGCATCCTTACGGCCACGCAAGGTATGAATATCTTTCGGGTCTTGCGGTGGCGGCGATGATAATAGTTATCGGATTTGAGATTGCCAAAACGTCTGTTGAAAAGATATTGAATCCCGTTGCCGTGGATTTTTCCGTGCCGGTTTGCATAGTACTTGCAGGTTCAATCGCCGTTAAACTGTGGCTGTATTTCTTTAACCGTAAGCTGGGTAAACATATCGGTTCATCCGCTCTTGCGGCTACCGCGGCGGACAGCAGAAACGATGCCGTATCAACCTTTGCGGTTCTTGCGGCAGGTGTTATCGAGATGTTTATCCCCTGGCATATTGACGGTATTATGGGTCTTGGCGTTGCGTTGTTTATTCTTTACAGCGGTGCGATGCTTGCAAAGGAAACTATCAGCCCTCTGCTTGGTGAGAATGCAAGCCCTGAATTGCGAGACGTTATTGTGGGCGTTGTAAGCGATCAGCCTGAAATTCTCGGATATCACGACCTTATGGTGCACGATTACGGTCCCGGTCAGCGCTTTGCCAGCATGCACGTTGAAATGGATCAGAGTGCGGATGCTCTTGAATGTCACGAGCTTATTGATAATCTTGAACGTTTATGTATGGAGAAGCATAACGTCCACCTTGTAATTCATTATGACCCTGTTGTTACGGGTGATGAGGAGCTCGACGAGATGCGTGCGCATGTTGCTCAGATACTCAAAGGAATTGATTCCAGAATTTCTGTTCACGATTTCCGAATGGTAAGAGGAAAGGGGCATACAAATCTTATATTTGATATGTCATTGCCCGCAGCTCTTATGAAAGAAAAAATACAAATCAAGGCTCAGCTCGATGAAGCGCTTGCAGCGCGCAACGAAACAACTTATTATACGGTTGTTACTTTTGATATGGAATCCTTCAACTGAAATGCCCGTACGATGGGTTGAAAAGTTAAATGTTATGCGTTATAATACGAACGTAAGATTAAATGCGGAGGAAAGAATATGAACATCATTTCAAAAATTTTAAGCGTATTTCTTATGATTCCCGCTCTTTTCGGTATGTATTCCGAAGATGCCAAAGATACCGAAGCTTTATACCGTGAAGCAGTGTCGCAGGTTGCTTATGACAATGAGATTGAAACAGCCATTGCTCAGATTGAGATTTACGATATGATCAATGAGCATTTTAATTCTGCGTTACCTGAGGGCAAGACGGAGAAGAAAGCCATTGTAATCGGCTATGACGGATGCCGTGCGGATGCACTTACTCTTGTTGAAGATTCCTTCAGCGGTATCAACAAGATGCTTGAAGGCGGTGCGTCCTGCTCGCTTGTATATTGCGGCGGCGTCAATTATCCTGCAGCTAATACTCAGGATACATCAACCGCTCCCGGCTGGTGCTCGGTTTTAACCGGCGTGTGGGCAGATAAAAACGGTATTACAGGTAACGGAATAACCAAAACAATGGAATACAAGACGCTTCTTACTTCTCTTACAGAGAACAAGAAGATTGACAGTGCTTCTTTTATCACTTCGTGGGACGGTCATTTTGTAACCGACACTTCAACCTACAAAGCGGAAAAAGCCTATTGTGAGGAGAATGAACTTGCGGTTAAATTCAATTATTGCTTAGGTGACACTGCCAGTGCTAACGCTGCCATTAAAGATATAAAGAGCGACGATTGCTCCGATTTCATCTTTGCTATTTATGAAGGCACAGACCACGCAGGCCATTCATTCGGATTTTCTGTCAACAATCCTATTTATGAAGCAGGCTTTAGACTTAACGACGTTCTTGCTTACAGAACTCTTAAAGCAATAGAAGGCAGAGAAACTTATGAAACTGAGGATTGGCTTATCATTATCACCTCTGACCACGGCGGATTCGGTACGGGTCACGGCGGTGCATCCATTCAGGAGAGAATGACATTTATTATAACAAATAAATAAGTCTTAAAATAAAGCTGAAAATCCGAGCCGCAAGGCCCGGATTTTTTTAATCTTCATTATCTTTCTTTTTGTGCTTTTTAAGGTTGACTGTGCCTGCAACGCAAGCCAATACGATTGCAACTGCGCTTGTGCACACGGCCAGTAACTTTTTCTTTTTGAATTCCTGCGCTTGCTCAAGATTGATAGCCGCACCTGCGTTTATTGTCTGAACAGTACTTGAAATAACGGCCGACGTTTCTTTTGCGGTAGCGGGTTCCTGATTTGATTCGGAATTATGCAAAGTTGATTTATTCTTCTTGCTTACCTCTTTTTCAGTCGGCGCGGCAGTACTGATGCTTTTGACTGAAACAACGGTTTCTGTAACCGTCGACTGAGGTTCGGCTTTTGATTCTAAGGCTGTTGTCGGTGCGGTGGTTATAATCTTTTTGGCTGTGCTTTGAGTTCTTACGGTGGTTTGCTCTGTTGTGCTTACGGTTTCTTCTTTGGGTACTGTGTAGCTGAATGGTAATTTTGCGGATTTTATACCTGCATTATCTGTAAGCACAAAGGTTAAGCTTACATTGTCAGGTATGCCTGACTTATAAAGAATACACATTTCCGCAGTAAAACCTTCATAGGATCTGTCGATAGCATATTCAAATGAATACAGATTTTTGTCATAATCAGAAGCAGTGCTTTCATTTAAAAAGCAGGCGAACAAAGCTCCGTCTGTTGATATTTCAATGCCTTCGGGTGAAATTCCGTCAGGTGCGGGGCCGTCTGTGGCATCGAGCTTTAAATATAAAAAATCGCCTTCGTTCATTGCAAACGCACGGGTATAGTCTATTTGATTGCCGCTTTCAAAGGTGGAATCAACCAGTAACCTTGAATAAGCGTCTGACCAGCCTTCTTTAAGGGAAGCTATTGCGTTAATTGTAATGGCGCCTGAGGATAAAACAAAAGTATTTAACGTGACAATCAGGCAAAACGAAAAGGCAAGTAACCTTTTCATAAAAATCACTCCACAACTTTCGGTAATTTCTTGATTTTAGCATTCATACCGTTGATTGTCAATATTTGCAGTTTTACTGCATAAAAAGTCGACCGCCTCAGCTCTATTTAAAGCCGGGGCGGTGATTTGAAATGTTGCTTATGAATTTGGCGTGGCGGTTTGATGAGGGATATTCTCCTCCATCATAGTGAGCAGTTCGTCAAGTGTTACAAGAACTACGTCGCTGTCAAGCCTGCTTACGAAATATGCGAGGTTTTCAACGCTTATGCTCCACGGATGAACGTTTATAACACTGTATCCGTTTACAGTTTTAATGTCGGCAGGGTAGGAGTTTACTTTTTCAGCCTGCTCGTTAAGCCATTCTTCGGTAACTGTTGCGTTTTCTCCGTCAGGATGCCAGAGTGAGAGACGGTATGAAGCAAAAGGTTTGTCATTTACAAAATAAACCTTGCCTTTGCCGCCTTCGTATCTGGTGGGGTCAAGGCTGAGAATTCCGCCTTTTATATTGTCGTATCTTGCGTAATATTCAAGTCTGTCCGTAAGTTTTTTATCGTCATAATCACTGTCGGGGGTTGAGTCAAGAATGGAAACATAACTGAGATTGCTTTTTTTCATAGAGGCTGCCGTGATGTCGGTAAAACCGCTTAGAGCAGAAAACGGATATTCGGTGGGATGAATATATCCTGCGCCTGAAACTCCTGCAATAAAGTAGTCGTTTTCCGTTGCGTCTGAATAAATTTTGTTGACGGTTACACTTGAAAAATCCTGAAGTAACGGCGGAAAAGACCAAGTTATCGGAAACTGCTCAGCCAGAGCACGCTTCTGATAGAATTCGCTGTAACCGTTCTGAATCCATTGAAGATTATCGCCGTCGCTGAAAACGATGGAGCAATAATGCTTTGTTTCATCTGTATATTCTTTTGCTTCTTTGTGTTTTTGCTCGGGGATTTCACAGATGAAGGAAGCAAGAAAGCTGTTGTTGTAGCAATGGTCGGAGGGCAGGGCGATGTTGCCGCTTTTTGATGCCTGAGTGACAAAGCTGACCTCGTATTTTACCCAACCGAGAACGGGAACGTTGTCGCCTGCGTATTCCATAACTCTTTTTCGCAGAAGATTTGTATCCTCATCGTCATCAATGTAAAACGTGTAGAATCCCTGCTGTATGGCAAGGTCGCGTATTCCGCTTACTGCGTATTTAAGGCTTGCCAATGCCGAATAGTTGAATTCGTCTTTATGATCTTCAAAAAATTTCCACTGGAAAACGAGGTTATAATTATCGTCGGAATAGTCCTCTTTAAGGGTAAGGCCTGTATCTTTTGCAAGATGCTCAAGGTTTTCGGGCACGGGCAACCAGCCGTAAAGGGCGGCAAGGTTTGTTGCAGCGTTAAGACCCTCTGCTTTTTCGCTTTTGCGGTAAAGAACATAACCTGAATCTCCGATTGATGATTTGAATTTTTCCAGCAAAGCGGGTAAGGTCCACGGTTGACCGCTTTCGTCATTGAAAATAACTTTGATTCCGCTTTCTGCAATTTTTTCAAGATAATTGTTGCAGTAAGTGTTGTTGCGAATAAATATTGCAGGCTTTTCTTTTGCAACTATTCCCTGTAGAGCAACTGCCGTATGCAAGGCACCGTCTTCCTTTAACTGAGCAACGTCAATAACGTACAGTTCATCTGCAAGCTCATATTTTTCACAAATGCCTGAAAGCTTGTCAAGCTCGGCATCTGATTTCGGAGCGGGAACGGCAGGGGTAAAAAGACTCATAAAGAAGATTGCTATTGCTGAAAAAAATGCTGTAAAAGATTTCATTTTGTCTCTCCTTTTAGATAAGAAAAATCCGCATTACTGGCTTGAAGACGTGCGTAATGCGGATTGATATAATCAGAATGTGTACTGCTCACATATTGCGGAATAAGAGTCGCCGTTGTGTATGGGATGCTCCATAACTCCTGTCTGCAAAAGCTCGCCGTTTTGATAGAACATCCAATAGCGGCCGTTTTCGGGGTCGGCGGGAATGCTTTTGACAGATGTTACGAAAAAGCCCTGCGACTGATCTTCACCAACAATAAGACCTTTTGCCAAAAGAGCATCGCCGAGATACTTTTCCTCAGTCGTGATGTTGAGCGTCTCTTCAAAGGTGCCGCTTTTGACGGTAAGCTGTATGTTTTTTACACCGATTTCCGTTTCGCTTGTGCCGTGATAAATGCAAAGAGCTATAAAACCTGCAAGAACAAGGCACGCTACTATCAATATGATTTTCTTTTTCTTGTCCATTGTTATGATTCCTTTCATCAGAAGCTTAATGATTATATTATATTTGATGCTTTTGATTTGTCAAGCCGATATTGACACAAACAAATCAGTTGTGATAACATATTGAAAAATCCGCACCGCGAAAATACGGCGCATAATCAACGGAGGTAGAAAAATGTTAAAGCATATAGTAATGTGGAAATTTCTTCCTGAAGCTGAGGGTCATACCGCTGAGGAAAATATGGATATAATTGCCGGCAAACTTAAGGCTCTTCTTCCCATAATCCCCGAAATCAAATCCTTTGAGATTGGTAAAGATGCTCTGCACAGTGATATGAGCTACGATATGGCTCTTATTATGGAGTTTGAAAGCTTTGAAGCGCTTGATACATATAAGAATCATCCCGAGCATAAAAAGATAAGTGCTTATGTTAAAAGCGTGCGTCAGGCAAGAACCTGTGTTGATTTCTGGGAGGATTAATCAGGCTGTTTTTTCATGGCTTGAATAGGTAAGATTTTTAATCCATTTGCGTGTTCTGAATCTGTGCAGGCAAAGCACTATTTTCAGCGCATCCTCACCAAGATACATAGCTGCAATAAGTAAGATAAAGTCTGCTTTTACCGCAAATCCGAGTATGAGTACAAGCGGAATTGAGATGGTATACATTGAGATTGTATCCATCAGAATTCCTACCCTTGTATCTCCTCCTGCTCTGAAAACTCCTACTATTGCAGTGTAGGGGATATTTCTGAACGGAAGCCAGATTGAATAGATAAGCAGGATGTTTGCTGCGGTGTCATAAGCAGTCTGTGTTTCAATATTGAGCATAGAGAGCAGAGGATGCCTTATGGCTATAAACATAGCGCCGCAGGCAACACCGATAAGCGGTGTGAGGATTATAAATTTTTTTGCAGTGGAGTACGCTTTATCACTGCTGCCTTCGCCGATTGTTTTACCTACCATTATTGCGCAGGCGTGGCAGATTCCGACAAAGAAAACAAAACCTATTTGTTCAACGGAGTTGAATATGGTGTAGCCTGCATAATGTTCGTGGCCGTAGCGTGCATAGACCATTGAGTATACGTTGGTGCCTATTGCCCATATTGCTTCGTTGAAAATAACGGGAATACATACTTTTAAAAACCTGCCGAAGAATTCGGATGTGTGGCCTGTATACATCCGCGGTTTTGCGCAGGTTATTTTTTTGCCGGCTATGCAGAGGATTGCAAGAAGAACGGACTGAACAGAGGCGGAAAGAACGGTTGCAAGTGCCGCGCCTTTTACACCGAGAGCGGGTACACCGAATTTTCCGTAGATAAAAGTATAGTTGAGTGCAGCGTTTGCAAGAACGGAAACAGCGGATGTAATAAGGGGAGTTGTTACGTCTTCGGTTGAGCGAAGAACAAGGCAGGTTATCTGGTTGAATGCGGCAAAAATTCCTATAAATCCTGCTGTTTTAAGATAGGTTATACCTGCAAGTATAACTTCCTCTTCTTCTGAAAAAACAGACATAAGAAGCCTTGGTGCAAAAACGCACAAAAGGTTGAATACCACACCTGTGATAAAAGCAAGGCAGATAGCAAGACTGTAAGACTGAAGGATGCTTTTTTTATCCTTAGCACCCCAGAACTGTGCAATCAGCGCGGATGTGCCCGAAGCAATTCCGAAAATAATGATGTTGAATAAAAACATCCATCTGCCTGCGATTCCTATCGCTGAAACCGGAACGTTTCCAAGGGAGGTAACCATAGCCGTATCAACTATCTGAGCGCACGAAACAAGCAATTGCTGAAAGGCAATCGGAAGGGCAAGACTCAGCATTTTTAAAACAAATCCGTCTTTAGAAAGTTTCTTCATAAAATATTCCTCAGTTGCTGTATGTTTTCAAAGAAGTATATCACATATGCAATTAAAAATCTATAAGTAAATAAAGATTTTTATTGCATATAATTGTTGATTTTTAATCAATAGAGTTATATAATAGTTTTGATTTGGACATATTGAGAGATCTTGCCGATTTTTCAGAATGTTTAGGCTTTTATCTTTTGAATTGCGAAAGAATTCTAAAAGATATAGAAAAACGCAAAAAATATTTTGCTAAAAATTATTTTTGTTAAAAATATTTTCGAGAAGGTGTAATTATGGCAACAAAATTTAATGAGTATGCAGGTCTGTATTCATTGCTTCTTACTCCCTTTAACGAAGACAGAAGCATTGATTACAAGGTGTATGAACAGTATGTTCAGTGGCAGGCATCTTTTAACCCTCAGCATCTTTTTGCTGTTTGCGGTTCATCTGAAATGGCACAGCTCAATCAGGATGAAAGAATCAAGCTTGCAACTCTCGCTGTAAAGAATTCAGGCTCCGTTCCTGTTTTTGCTACCGCTAACCTTGAACCCTCATGGTTTGCTCAGGTTGAAGAAGTGAAGAAAATGGAGCAGACCGGTGTTGACGGTCTTGTATTCATCACAAAGGGCTTCGGCAAAGACCCTGACAGAATGTTCAATTATATTTGCGAGCTTGCGGATAAAACAACTCTTCCCGTTTTGCTTTATGAATTCCCCGGTGCACAGCCTCATATTATGGATGGCGAAACATACGGCAGACTTGTTCAGACGGGCAAAATAGTTGGTATAAAAGATACAACCTGCACTATGGAGGGTATTACCTCCAAGATTAAGGTACAGGGTGATACCAACGTTCTTCAGGCAAATATGCCTTTCCTTTATGAATCCTTTGTTGCCGGTGCAAGAGGAATTATTGCAACTCCCACCACCTGCGGCGCACCCCTCTTTGTTAAGATCTGGGATGAAGTTGTAAGAGGTGACTTTGAAGCTGCAAGAAAGACCCACGAGCATATCATTCTTCTTGATGATGCTATCGGTGACGGATTCTGTGCAAGTGCAAAGTATCTTGTAAGCCTTCAGGGTGTTCCTATGAATTGGTATACAAGAGGTAATCATAACCTCAGCTCTCAGCGCCTTCATGCCATTAAGGTATGGTACGGTTGGGCAAAAGAAAACGGAATTTTATAATACAATTGCGGCCGCAGCTTTGCTGCGGTCTTTTGCGGAGGAAATGTACTATGTTAAATAAGCTTGTCAGTTTTTCAAATCATTACGGTAAAAACCCTGAGCTTGTTCTTGCAGGCGGCGGGAATACGTCTGCAAAGAGTG